>JBGQLG010000224.1:0-8689 GCA_041499965.1 Methylomirabilia bacterium | reverse complement strand
GCTTGTCTGCGCGCTGGTGCTGGGGGGGTGTTTTCCGATGCGGCAGACGGTGGAGCAGCGGAGTACGCATGGGCCGACGTCGGAGCAGATGCTGAATCTGAAGGTCATGCTCGAGAGTGGACGGCAGCCCACGTTCGAGGAGAAGCGGCAGTGGGAGGGCGACGTCGAGCAGAAGATCAGCGCCTACCTGCGCGCGCATCCCGACAAGACCAACGCGCTCGACGTCTCGACCTTCCGGTACCTGCGTCAAGCGGCCGTGGGGATGGACAAGGAGCAGATCCTGATCCTGCTCGGCGCGCCATCGATCGTGAGCGGGGACCAGGCCCAGATGGAGAAGATTGCGCGCGGGTACTGGGCGAACATCAAGGGCAACGCGACCGAGCTCTGGGTCTATCCGCTGGGCTGGAACATGTTCTTCGCCGGCCAGAACCTGGTCGACATCACGCAGTACCTGCCGCCTCGCTGAGCCTGGAGGGTCCATGATCCGCTCGCGCCTCGTCGTCACCAAGCAGACGCCGCTCGCGCCCCACGGCATGGTCGTCGCCGAGCACCCGCGGGGCGCCGAGGTCGGCGCCGCCATCCTCGCCCGCGGTGGCAACGCCGTGGACGCCGCCGTGGCCACCGCCATCGCCATGACCGTGGTCGAGCCATTCATGTCCACCGTGGCCGGCTCCGGAACCATGGTCGTGCACCTGGCCAAGCGGGGTGAGACGCTTGCGCTCAACTTCAACGGCGTCGCGCCGCTGGCCGCCCACGAGTCGATCTACCCGATCGTCGGCGGCGGCTCCGACGGGATGTTCTCGTGGCCGCGCACGGAGAACTCGGCCAACGAGTACGGCCACCGCTCCGTCGCCGTGCCCGGCTCGCTGGCCGGGCTGGCGCTGGCCGTCGAGCGCTACGGCACCATGAACTGGCGCGACGTGGTGGCGCCGGCCATCAAGCTGGCCCGCGAGGGGTTCGAGGTTGACTGGTACCTGGCGCTCAATCAGGCCAAATCCGTGCAGGAGCTATCGGCATTTCCGGCGACGGCGCGCACCTACCTGCGCGATGGCCAGTGGACCTACCGGCCGGCCGGCATGCAGGCCGGCGACACGCAGGTCTACCCGGACCTGGCGCGTAGCCTGGAGCTGATCGCCAAGGACGGGCCCGACGCTCTCTACAAGGGCGCCCTCGGCCAGGCCCTCGTCGACGACATGGCCGCCAACGGTGGACTGATCCGCCGCGAGGACCTCGCCTCGTACCGCGTGCTGGTCGAGCCCGCGCTGCGCGCGCGCTACCGCGACACCGACCTGGCCTTCTCCCCCGGGGCCACCGGCGGCCCGACGGCGCTCGAGATGCTCAACATCCTGGCCGAGTTTCCCTCGGCGCGCGTGGGCTGGCAGAGCGTCGAGGGCCTGCACCTGCGGGCCAGCGCCATCGCTCGCGCTTTCCGCGACCGCTTCGAGTATCTGGGCGATCCCGCGGTGGTGAAGGTCCCGTGGGACAAGCTGCTGTCGCGGGAGTACGCGCGCCTGGTCGCCGCCGAGATCCGCCGCGGCAAGCCCGCGGCGCGTCGCTCGCCCAAGCCGTCCGACGAGTGCACCACCCACGTCGGCGCCATCGACACGCAACGCAACATGGTGGCGCTCACCAACACCGCGGTCTCGCTGTGGGGCTCGCGCGTCGTCGTGCCGGGGACGGGCATCCTGCTCAACAACGGCATGATCTGGTTCGACCCCGAGCCCGGCAAGGCCAACTCGGTCGGCTCCGGCAAGCGCGGGCTCGTCAACATGGTGCCGGTGCTCGGCTTCAAGCGCGGCAAGCCGGCGTTCACGCTGGGGGCGCCGGGCGGGCGGGGCATCGTCTCGGCGATCCCGCAGGTGCTCAGCAATCTGATCGACGGCAAGGCCACGGCGCAGGCGGCCATCGAGGCGCCGCGCGTGCACACCGAGGGCGCCGAGGTGCTGGTGAGCGCGCGCGTGGGCGACAAGGCGCTGGCCGGCCTGGCCAGGAAGGGCCACACGGTCGTCCCCAAGGAAGAGACGTACTCCACGCTCAACTTCTCCCGGCCGATCGCGATCCGCGTCACGGCCAAGGGACTCGAGGCCGGCTGCGAGCAGTACTGCGCCGCGGCGGCCGCGGGACACTGACGAGGAGCCCGGATGGCGATCGGTACCTATGTGCTTGTTCACGGGGCCTGGCACGGCGGCTGGTGCTGGGCCAAGGTTGCGCGGCTGCTGCGTGACGCCGGCCACGAGGTCTACACGCCGACGCTGACCGGCCTCGGCGAGCGCGCGCACCTGGCGCGACCCGAGGTCGACCTCGACACGCACATCCAGGACGTGGTCGCGATGCTCGAGGCCGAGGAGCTGCGGCAGGTCACGCTCGTCGGCCACTCCTACGGCGGCATGGTCATCAGCGGTGTGGCCGCGCGCGCGTCCGGCCGCATCGGCCAGCTCGTGTACCTGGACGCGTTCGTCCCCGAGGCCGGGAAGTCGCTGCTCGACTACGTCGGCGATCGCGCGGCGGCGATGCGCGAGGCCGCCGTCGCCCACGGCGAGGGATGGAAGCTGCCGTCGTTCCCGCCGGAGCGCTTCGGGGTCACCAGCCAGCGCGACACCGAGTGGCTCAACAAGCACCTGGTTCCGCAGCCGCTCAGGACCTTCGAGCAGCCGCTGTCCGCCGCCGCCGGCGACAAGCTCAAGCGCACGTACGTGTACTGCTCCAAGCCGGCCATGGGCGCGTTCGACCAGTTCGCCGAGCGCCTGCGCGACGATCGCAAGTGGACCTTCCACGACGTCAAGACCGGCCACGACGCGATGGTGACCGCGCCCGGCGAGATCGCCAAGATCCTGATGGGGAAGTAGGAGGCATCATGGCGGAGGTGACGCTCACGGCGGCGTTCTCGACCATTCCGAGCGGCGACGCCGAGGCGATCAAGCGGCTGCTGGTCGAGACCGTCGAGCAGATCGCGCGCGACGACCGGACCTTCCAGAAGGCCAAGCTCGTGTTCACCGAATCCGACGAGCGGTGCGGGCTCACCGCCGAGCTGGACGGCGTGAAGAAGGAGGGCGTGCCGCTGCCGATCGAGCTCGACACGCTGGAGGACGCCCAGACCTCGGCCGGCGCGCGGGCCCAGCTCAAGGAGGCGCTCCGGCTCTACTTCCGCAAAGTGCAGGGGAAGTGACCGCCGACGCCGGCACGCTCCTCTACCTGTATCGCGACTGCGTCTTCCGGGTCCCCGATGGCGTGCAGCCGCCCAAGGCGGGCTCGCTCTTCTTCTGCCGCCACCTGATCGTCCAACCCCGCGAACGCGTGCTGGAGATCGGCGCGGGGCTCGGCCTGGCTGCGGTGCTGGCGGCGCGGGCCGGCGCCCGTGTGGTGGCCACCGACATCGTGCCCGCCGCCGTCGAGATCATCCGCGCCAACGCCGCCCTCAACGGGGTGACGATCGACGCCCGCCTCGGCGACGCCTACACGCCGGTGGCCGGCGAGCGCTTTGACCTGATCGCGACCAACCCACCCCAGATGCCGACGCCGCCCGGGCGTGAGCGCACGGATGCGACGGCCGCGGCCGACAACGGTGGCGTCGACGGCTGGGTGCTCCTCGACCGGCTCATCGCCGGCGCGCCCGCGCATCTGACGCCGGGCGGGCGACTCGTCTTCACGATCTTCGCCTTCCTCGGTTGCAAGGCGGCGTTCGCCCGATGCGAGGCGGCGGGATTGACGCCACGGATCGTCGGCAGCGAGATCCAGTCGTTTCCCCGCATCGGCTACGAGCGGCTCGATCACCTGCGCGCGCTCGACGCCGAGGGCACGCTGCCGTCCGGGATGCCGTCCGGCGTGGAGCGCTTCGTGATCGAGGGACGGCGACCGTGAGGACGCTGATCGTGAACGCCGACGACTTCGGGCTGACCCGCGGCGTGAGCGCCGGGATCCTGGCCGCCCACCGGCTCGGCATCGTCACCAGCACCACCGTGCTCGTCACCGCCGACCCCGATCGCGCCCAGCTCGCCGAGGCGCGCGACGCCGGGCTCGGCCTGGGGCTGCACGTGAACCTCACGCTGGGCCGGCCGCTGACCCGCGCCCGCTCGCTCGTGGACGGCGGCGGCGCCTTCGTTCGCGACGCGCGGCGCGCCGCCGCCGGCGCCGAGGCGCGCGAGGTGCGCGCCGAGGTGCAGGCGCAGATCGGCCGCTTCGAGAAGCTGGTGGGCCGGCTGCCCACGCACCTGGACACGCACCATCACGTGGGGCTGTACGTCCCGGTACGCGACGTGGTGCTGGAGGTGGCCCGCGGGTTCGGCCTGCCGGTGCGCAGCCAGGACGACGCGGCCCGGACGCGGGCGCGCAGCGCCGGGTTGCGCACGACCGATCACTTCTTCGGCGAGTCGGGACCCGACGCCTACTGGTCGGCGGCCCGCACGCTCGCCCACCTGCGCGCGCTGCCGCCCGGCGTGTCGGAGTTCATGTGCCACCCCGGGCGCTTCGACGACGACCTCGGCTACAGCCGCTACGGCCGCCAGCGCGAGGTCGAGATGACCGGCCTCGGCACCGCCACTGCGCGCGCGGCCGTTGCGGCGCTCGGCATCGAGCTGCGGCACTTCGGCCAGCTCTAGTGGCGCTCGTGGAATCGGGTGACGCCGGGGAGCGCGCGTGGGGGGCGCGGGCGCGCCAGCATGGCTCGCCTGTCGCCGTAACTCGCTCCGGGTTCGGCTCGCTCGGGCCCCCCATCCCCCAGAGGGGGCTGGGGCGTGGACAAGTCGAATCGTGGCCGGCTCGCGAGCCGAGCCCTCCGCTCGAACGGCGACGACGGCTCGCCATGATGGCGCGCCCGCGAGCCCCGCGCCCGGCCCTCGGCACCACCACGCTTCACGAGATTCATTAGCATGCCGGATATCGCGGATCTGGCTCGCGCCGCGCAAGCGGCGTTCGATATCGCACGGGCGCGGCCCGACGTGCTGGAGGTCGAAGTCTTCGTGGCGTCAAACGCGGCGTTGCTCACGCGGCTCAATTACACGTCACACATTCCCTGCAACGGGGTCGAGGAGCCGAAGTCGGTCGAGTCGTATGGGCTCGGGATCCAGGCGGTGTTCGCGGTGGATGGCGGGCGGCTGGTTGGATTCGGTAGCGAGCCGAGTGATTTGAGCGCGGCCGGGGCCCAGCGTGCCCTCGACAAGGCGCGGCGGGCGGCCGTCGCCGATCCCGAGTTCGTCTCGCTGCCGAAGCCCCCGCGCGAGCGGCGCACGCTTGTGGGTTACCACGACCCCGAGCTGATGGCGGTCTCCGACGAGCAATTGGTCGAGGCGGGCTGGACCATCGTCAGCGGCGCGCTGCGCACGTTCCTGGCGTCCTCGCGGCTGGCCGAGCTGGCGGGCGGCGACGACGCGCGCCTGCGCGGGCTGGGCCTCATCCTGGGCGGCGACGTCACGATCCTGCAGGAGCGCATCGGGCTGGTGTCCACGTACATGCCCGAGGTTCAGACCGACGAGTCGGCGTTGATCACCGCCTTCGTGACCGCGATGGTCGAGGCGGCCGAGGCCAAGGGCTCGGGCTGGTCGACCGCCACGCGGCTGGCCGAGTTCACCGACGAGGCGGGCGCCCAGGCGGCGCAGGCGGCGATCGACGCGATCGGCGGTGAGCGCGTGCCCTCCGGGCGCTACACGGTCGTATTCGGCCGCCAGCCCGTTGCTGACATCCTCAACAACCTCGTGATCCCCGCCTGCCACGCGAGCGCGTTCTACTCGTCGTCCACGCCGTTCCTGGGCAAGCTCAGCCACACGGTCGCCTCGCCGGCGCTGTCGATCTACGACCACGGCGCGCTGCCGGGCCGCGTGGGCTCCAAGGGCATCACCTGCGAGGGGCTGCCGACCGGACGCACGGACCTGATCCGCGACGGCGTGCTCACGGGCTGCCTCGCGAGCTGGTATGAGTCGCAGCGTCTGCTGCGCGACCCTGCCCTGGCCGACAAGCTCGGCGCCACCGGCCCCGAGGCGGCGGCAGCGCTGGTGGCGCGCAACGGCTTCCGCTTCGGCGCCGGCGGCGGCCGGCAGTTCGACACGCAGCCCGGCGTCGCGGCCTCCAACGTCGTCGTCGAGGGGCGCGAGCCGGTCTCGCGCGAGTCGCTGCTGCAGCAGGTCGGCGACGGGCTCTACGTCGGGCGCATCTGGTACACGTACCCGATCAATGGGCTGCGGGCTGGCGACTTCACCTGCACGGTCGTGGCCGACTCCTACCTCATCCGCGACGGCAAGCTTGCGGCGCCGCTCAAGCCGAACACGCTGCGGATCAACGACAACGTCGCCACCTTCCTCGAGAAGGTGGTCGGGGTGACCGGAGACGTGAAGGGGACGATCGTGTGGGCGGCCGACGAGGTCGTCTACGCGCCCGAGATCGCCGTGGCCGGCGTCCGCGTGGACGCGATCGCCGAGGGCCAGGCGCCGCCGCCCTGACCGCGATACTCTAGCGCGGATGACCCGACGGACCTTTCTCGTGGCAGGAGCGGCGGCCACCACGCTGGCGGCGGCGCCGCGGGCCTTCGCGCCGTGGCAGCCGAGCCAGCGTTACCCGGACCCGGCCATCCAGGTCGTGGACCCGAGCTTCGCGCGCTACCGGCTCGCCGCCACCAAGGTGGAGCGGCTGGCCACCGGGTTCCGGTGCTCGCGCTACGTGAACACCCAGGGCGCGGCCGGCGGCTGAGCGATGACGCCCTGGCTGATCACCAACGTGCGGGTCCTCGACGGCACCGGCCGGGTACCGTTCGCCGGCAGTGTGCGCGTCGAGGGGCCGCGCATCGCCGAGGTCACACCGGGAGCGACGCCACCACCGGCGGGCGACGCCACGGTGATCGACGGCCGCAGCGGGATGCTCATGCCGGGGCTGATCGAATCCCACGCGCACATCGGGCTGGCCGACCTGCCCTCCTACGAGCTGACGCGGCTGCCGCCCGAGGAGCACATGCTGCTGACCGTGCGCAACGCGCGGACCATGCTCGACTGCGGCTACACCAGCGCGTTCTCGGCGGCGGCGCCCAAGCCGCGTCTCGACGTCGTCCTCAAGCGCGAGATCGAGGCGGGCCGCGTGCCCGGCCCCCGGCTGCTCGCCAACGGCCCCGAGATCACGGTGACCGGCGGTCTCGGCGACAGCAACCTGCGCCACCTGCCCCACGTCGAGACGCCGACCTTCGCCTGGGTGGCCGACGGGCCCCACCAGATCCGCCGCGTCTGCCGACTCCTGGCCCGCGAGGGCGTCGATCTCCTCAAGCTCAATCTCTCGGGCGATCTCGGCACCTCGGCCTTTCCCTCCGAGCAGACGCCGATGTCCGACGACGAGATCGCGGCGGCGATGGAGGTGGCGCGAGCGGCCCGCCTGCGCGTGGCCGCGCACTGCCGCAGTGCGGAGTCGATCATGCTGGCCCTCCGCCACGGCGTCGAGGTCATCTATCACGCCAACTACGCCGACGAGCGGGCGCTGGACGCGCTGGAAGCCGCGCGCGATCGCGTCTTCGTCGGTCCCGCCCTCGGCCTCACCTACAACCTGAGCCAGGCCGCCGGCCAGTGGGGCGTCACCCCCGAGCGAGCCCGTGCGTTCCAGCACGAGCTGGAGGTGTCCATCGACGCGGTGGCTCAGCTGCGCCGGCGCGGCGTCCGCCTGCTGCCCGGCGGCGACTACGGCTTCCCGCCGACGCCTCACGGCACCTACGCGCGAGACCTCTGGCTCTTCGTGAAGGTCCTCGGCTTCTCGCCGATGGAGACGCTGGTCGCGGCGACGCGCCTGGGCGGCGAGCTGATGGGCCGGCCGGGCGAGCTGGGCGTCGTCGCGCCGGGCGCGCTGGCCGACCTGCTGCTGGTGGACGGCGATCCGCTGGCCGACATCGCCATCCTGCAGGAGCGCGACGCGCTGCGCATGCTCATGAAGGACGGCGTGCTCCACAAGCCCCCGCCCCGCCACCCGCACTGAGACGAGGAGATCTGCCATGCAAGCGACCGCGGCCGTGCTGTACGAGGCGAAGAAGCCCCTGGTCATCGAGGACGTCGAGCTGCTGGAGCCGGGACCGCACGAGGTGCAGGTGCGGTGGAAGGCCAACGGCGTCTGCCACAGCGACTACCACGTGATCAACGGCGACTATCCGCATCCGCTGCCGGTGATCCTCGGCCACGAGGCCTCCGGCGTCGTCGAGCGCATCGGCCCCGGCGTGGAGACCGTCAAGCCCGGCGATCACGTGTGCTCGAGCTACATTCCCTCGTGCGGCCGCTGCGGCTACTGCATCGGCGGCCAGCCGACGATGTGCGCGCTGCGCGACAAGCCGCGCTGGCTCATGCTCGACGGCACCTCGCGCTTCCGCAAGGGCGCGACCAGCCTGCACCACTTCCTGCAGGTGGCCGGCTACGCCACCCACTCCGTGCTGCCCGAGGTCAGCGTGATCCCGATTCGCAAGGACGCGCCGCTCGACGTCGTCTGCCTGGTGAGCTGCGGCGTGCTGGCCGGCGCCGGTCCGGTCTTCAACCGCGCCAAGGTCCCGCCCGGCGCCAGCGTGGCGGTGTTCGGCTGCGGCGGCGTGGGATTGAACACGATCCAGGCGGCGCGCCTGGTCGGCGCCGGGAAGATCATCGCGGTGGACGTCATGCCGCAGAAGCTGGCCTGGGCCGAGGAGTTCGGCGCCACCCACGTCGTCAACGCGGCCACCGAGGATCCGGTCGCCCGCGTGCACGCG
>JBGQLG010000223.1:0-8787 GCA_041499965.1 Methylomirabilia bacterium | reverse complement strand
GTGACCGCCTCGGGCAGCGGCCTCGATCCGCACATCAGCCCGGCGGCGGCGCTGTACCAGATCGGCCGGGTGGCCAAGGCCCGCAAGCTCGAGGAGTCCGCCGTTCGCCAGCTCGTCGAGCAGCACACCGCGGGCCGGCAGCTCGGATTCCTCGGCGAGCCGCGGGTCAACGTCCTTGAGCTCAACCTGGCCCTCGACGGGCGCTGAGCGTGCTGCGCTCTATCCTCGTGGCGCTCGACGGCTCGCCGTGGAGCGAGGCCGCGACGACGCTCGCGCTCGACTGGGCGACGCGGTTCGACGCCCGCCTGATCGGTCTCGGCGTGCTGGACGAGCCGTCGATCGACCGGGCTGAGCCGGTCCCGATGGGCGCCTACGTCTACAAGAAGCACCGCGACGAGACGCTGCTCGCGGACGCCCATCGTCGCGTGCTCGGGTACCTCGACGACTTCGGCACCCGCAGCGCGGCGGCGGGGCTCTCCGCGACCGTGCTCGAGGACATCGGGGACCCCGCGCAGCACATTCTGCGCGAGGCCCAGCGGTGTGACGTCGTCGTCCTCGGCCGCGAGACACACTTCCACTTCGAGACGCAGGACCGGCCCGACGCGACGCTCGCCCAGGTCATTCGCACGAGTCCGCGGCCGGTCGTCGTCGTGCCCCGGACGCTGCCGCAGGGCGCGGGCATCGTGGTGGCCTACGGCGGTGGCCGGGAGGCGGCCCGCACCCTGCAGATCTTCGAGTCGCTCGGGATCGCCGCCGGCCAGGACGTGGCCGTCGTCACGGTTCACCGCGATCCAGCCGAGGCCGAGGCCATCGCCACCCTCGCCGGCGACTTCCTGGCCGCGCACGGCACACCGCACCAGCTGTGCCCGATCGCCTCGGAGGCCGCGCCCGCCGAGGTCCTGCTCGAGGAAGTTCGCCGCCGCCGCCCCGGGCTGCTCGTGATGGGCGCCCACGGCCATCACCCGTTGCGCGACCTCTTCGCCACCTCGGTCACGCGCGCGGTGCTGGGCGAGTGCCCCGTCCCCGCATTCGTCGGCGCCTGAGCGTCGTTACCACCAATCCCGCTGGGAGGATTCGATGAGCCATCGTCGCCTCGTCGCTCTGTGCCTCATGCTCACCACCGTCGCGTTTCCGGGAGCCGCGCTGGCTCAGAAATCCCTGGCCGACGTCCTCGGCCGCCCGGCGACGCCCGAGGGCCAGCCCAAGAGCTACCTCGAGGAGGTGACGCTGTTCTCGTACGTGGAGAACAGTTACGTGTTCAACCTGGGCAAGGTCGGCCGGGACGGCGTCAACGAGCTCCGCTACTACGACTTCGACGAGGGCTACAGTTTCAACATGGCAGAGTTCAGCATCAAGAAGGACCCGTCGGACAAGTATCCCTTCGGCTTCGGCCTGGTCGTCACCGGCGGGCAGGACGCCCAGAAGAACCACGCGATCGGCATCTTTCGCGAGGACAACGACGCGTTTCCGTTCCGCAACACCGCCAAGTTCGACCTGCAGGAGGCGTACCTCTCGTACAAGATCCCGGTGGGCTCCGGGCTCACCGTGAAGGCCGGCAAGTTCGTGACGCTGCTCGGCTACGAGGTGATCGAGTCGCCCAGCAACCTCAACTTCTCGCGCTCGAACCTGTTCGTGTTCTCGTCGCCGCTGACCAACGTGGGGGCGCTAGTGTCGTACTCGCCGGTCGAGTGGCTGTCGCTCACGGCGGGGCCGGTCGTCGGCTGGGACGTGGCCGATGACAACAACGACGCGATGTCCGTGATGGGCCAGATCGCCTTCACCGGGGTCAAGGACCTGACCACCTCGCTCAACTTCATCACGGGCCCCGAGCAGCCCCGCCAGCGGACCAACCCGCGCACGGTCCTGGACCTGGTCGTCAACTACACCAGCATCAAGAACCTGACGCTGGGCGCCAACGTCGACTACGGCTGGGAGATCGACGAGCCGTCGCTGGCCGGCACCCGCAGCCGGTCTACCGACGCCTCGTGGTGGGGCTACGCCGGCTACGTCGCCTACGACTGGACGGAGCAGCTCCGGACCGCGGTCCGCGGGGAGTACTTCCGCGACGCCGACGGCGCCCGCACCCTGGCTGTGGCCCCCGGCTCGCCGGTGTCGCTGTGGGAGATCACCGCGACGGTGCAGTACAAGATCTGGCGCGGACTGGTCGGCCGCGTCGAGTACCGCCACGACCAGGCCGACGAGAAGGTATTCAAGATCCGCCGGCCCGGCCTGGTGCCGACCGGCGACAGTCAGGACACCATCACCGTGGCCTTCTCCTACTCGTTCTTCTGATGCTGGCGATCTTTTCGAATCCGTCGTACGACTTCATCGGCACGCGGCGCTGGGCGTATGCGGTGTCGGTCGCCGTCATGCTGCTACCTGATGACCCGCGCCGAGCTGCTCGACCGCCGTGACGTGCTCCTGGGGAGACGCGTGGCCGAGGAGATCACGTTCGGCGACGTGTCGACGGGGGCCCAGGACGATCTCCAGCGCGCCACCGACATCGCCCGCCACATGATCACGCAGTGGGGCATGAGCGAGACCCTGGGGCTCGGCACCTTCGAGGAGGTGGACCGGGCCGCCTTCCTGCCAGGGCGAGGCACCCGGCACGGGAATACAGCGAGGAGACCGCGCGGGCGATCGATGCCGAGATCCGCCGGTTCCTGGACCGCGCGCACGCCCGGGTGGTGGGGACGTTGACGGCCCGGCAGACGGTGCTGGAGGCGCTGGCGAAGCTCCTGATCGACCACGAGGTGGTCGACGGCGAGCAGCTGAGCCGGATCGTTCCCCCGAGCCACTGAGGAGCGCCAAGACGGACGGGAAGCCGCCGGGCCCCGTCAGGCGGGGCGGAAGATCAGCACGTCGCGGCTGAGCGTGACGTCGAGGTCGCCGATGGAGGCGAGCCGGGCACGCTCCCTGGTGCGGAGCGCCCGATAGGCGCCGGTCATCACGTCGGCGACGGCGGCCGCGTCCAGGCGCGCGACGTGACGGACGCGCGCGTGCCGGGCGAGCGCGAAGCGCGGGACGAACGTCGCGACGGCACGCTCGACGTGGTCGCGCAGCACGCCCTCGCCGAGGGCCGCGCGGCGGAGCTCGACGAGGTCGTCGGGGGCCGGGACGGCGACGAGGAGCGTGCCGTCGCCGTGTAGGACCCGCCGGAATTCCGGCGCGTTCATCCGCGAGGTGATGGAGACCACGGCGCGGAACGCCCCCTTGGCGTACGGCAGGAAGCGGTCGGCGTTGGCCACGACCCAGTGAAGCTGCGGGTGTCGCTTCGCCGCGGCACCGGCCGCCGCGACGGAGATGTCGACCCCGTGACCGTCGCATCCGAACCGCGCGGCGATGTGGGCCAGGTGGTCACCCTCGCCGCATCCGACCTCCAGCACCGCATCGCCCTCGCTGACCGTCAACAGGTCGACGATCGCCCCGACGAGCGGGGCCGCGGCGGCGGAGCCGAGGAATCGTCGCCGCGCCGCCAGGACCTCCGGGGAGTCTCCCGGCCGGCGGGCCTTCCTGTCCTGGGGAGACAGGAGGTTGAGGTAGCCGCTGCGCGCGATGTCGAAGGAGTGGCCCCGGCGACACACCGCGCGATGCTCCTCGCGGCGGAGGGGCTGCCGGCAGCCGTGCACGGTGCAGAGGAGGGTGACCATGGGCAATCTCCGGCCCGGACCTCCCTTCTACAGCATCAGGATCACGACGGCGATCGCGATGATGGGCGGCGCGGGGAACGCCGCCGTTGACAGGCTCTTTCAGTGATGGACCAGCTCGCGCGCCTCCTCGGCCCAGGCGGGTTGCGGACCGGGCGTGGCGGGCCGGGGGGCGGAATACGGACGCCGGGATTCGATGACACGCATGGAAATCGTCGCGGGAGCGCACGGGCACCAATCTTGGAGATCGAGCGCCGCGCGACTGGACCACACCCAGGTGCCCATCGTGACGAACGTCACCAGCGCCAAGCCGTACCGGAGCACGGCTCCAAGGGGGCTCGGCGGGGCAGCCACCTCCACGATCGCGAGCGCCGCCAGCGGCGACAGCGTCGCGCCGTAGAGCAAACCCCAGCGTGGCCGCGCCATCGCCGGGCCGTCGGGCTGGATCGAGTCGCACATGTGTCGCGTTCCTGAGCGCACTCTGCCACGGCGGCCGTCAAGCCCATGACAAGAGATCGAGCCCTGATGTAAAAATCCCGTAAAAATCGGGTCGGCGTGCGCGCTTCGGCGCTCGCTCGGCGTAGCATCGGCTCGCGTATGCGCCTCACGCTCGTCAAGCGCTGGCTCGTAGGACCGCCGATGCCTCTGGCCCAGGCGCGCCACGAGCGGCTCAGCAAGCGCGTCGCGCTCGCCGTCTTTTCCTCCGACGCGATGTCTTCGGTCGCCTACGCCACCGAGGAGATCCTGCTGGTCCTGATGCTGGCCGGGGCCGCCGCCGTGTACCTGGCGGTGCCCATCGCGCTGGCGATCACGGCACTGCTGATCATCGTCGTCGTCTCCTACCAGCAGACGATCCACGCCTACCCGAGCGGCGGCGGCTCCTACATCGTCGCCCGCGCGAATCTCGGGACCATCCCCGGGCTGGTGGCGGCGGCCGCGCTGCTGGTCGACTACGTGCTGACCGTGGCCGTCTCGGTGGCGGCCGGCGTGGCGGCCATCACCTCGGCGCTGCCCGAGGTGGCCACCCACAAGGTCGTGCTGGGCGTCGTGTTCGTGGCCGCCATCGCGCTGGCCAACATCCGCGGCGTGCGGGAGGCCGGGCGGATCTTCGCGGTGCCGACCTACTTCTTCATCGTCAGCTTCGCCTTCATGCTGCTCGCCGGCGCGTACCGCATGGTGACGGGCTCGCTGCCGCCGGCCGGGCCGCCACCGGTCCCGGCGATGGAGTCGCTGAGCTGGTTCCTCGTCCTGCGCGCATTCTCGTCCGGCTGCACGGCGATGACCGGCACCGAGGCCATCTCCAATGGCATCCCGGCCTTCAAGCCGGCCGAGTCCCGCAACGCCGCCATCACGCTCGGCTGGATGGCGGCCATCCTGGGCACGCTGTTCATCGGGATCACGGTGCTCGGCTCGGACCTGGGCGTGCTGCCGAGCCCGACGGAGACCGTCGTGTCGCAGATCGCCCGCCGCCTGTTCGGCGGCGGCCTCTTCTACTACGCCATCCAGGCCGCCACCGCGCTGATCCTGGTGCTGGCCGCCAACACCTCGTTCGCCGACTTCCCGCGGCTGGCCTCGCTCCTGGCCCGCGACCGGTTCGTCCCCCGGCAGTTCGCCACGCTGGGCGAGCGGCTGGTGTTCTCCAACGGCATCCTCGTCCTGGCCGGCTTCGCCGCGCTCCTGCTCGTCCTGTTCGGCGGCGAGACCCACGCGCTGATCCCGCTCTACGCCGTCGGCGTGTTCATCTCGTTCACGCTGTCCCAGGCCGGCATGGTGCGCCACTGGTGGCGCGAGCGGACGGCGGGCTGGCGGCACCGGATGGCGATCAACGGCGTCGGCGCCACCGTAACTGGCGTGGTGACGCTGGTGATCGCCGCCACCAAGTTCTCGCACGGCGCCTGGATCGTCGTGCTCGTCATCCCGATCCTGGTCACGGCCTTCATCATGATGTCGCGCCACTACGAGGAGGTGGCGGGGGATCTGTCGCTGCAGGGGCTGGAGCCGCTGCCCGAGTTCCAGCACACGGTGCTGGTGCTGGTCGGCGACGTCCATCGCGGCGTGGTCCGCGCGGTGCAGTACGCGCGCACGCTGGCGCCGACGGCGACGGTGCGGGGCGTGTACGTCGAGACCGATCCGGCCCGGACGGCCCGACTGGAGGAGAAGTGGGCGCAGTGGGGGCTCGGCGTCCCGCTGGTCGTGCTGGGCTCGCCCTACCGCTCGCTGCTGCGCCCGCTGCTCGACTACGTCGACAAGATCCACGCGCGCGGCGACGATCAGATGGTGACCGTGGTGCTCCCCGAGTTCCTGCCCGGGCGCTGGTGGCAGCACGCGCTGCACAACCAGACCGCCCTGCTCGTGAAGGGCGCGCTGTTGTACCGGCCCAACACCGTCGTGGCCGACGTGCCCTACCTGCTCAGGCGGTGAGCGCGGCTACGGGGTGGTGCGCAGCGAGCCGCGCGGAACGATGTACGAGGGCGAGCCGGTGGTCGTCGGGCCGGACGGCACGCCCGGGGACGGCCCGCCGGATCCCGTGGTGGGCGAGGAGGGGATGAACGGCGCCGGCGCCGAGAACACGCGCCCCCCGGCGACGCCCGCCGTGAGATCGTCGCCGTCGCGCGCGTCGGCGGCCAGCTCGGTGGCGCGCGGCCGGTGATAGGTGGCCACCTCGGGATCACGCCAGATCCCGCGCCCGGCGCGCTGCGCGCCGTCCTGTAGCTCGCGAAAGTACGTGGCGTAGCCGGCCCTCGACCCAGTCGCGGCCTCGGCGTAGCCGTAGTGGGCGAGCACGGCGTTGACGAAGACGTCACCCACCCAGACGTACGCCTGGAGTCGTCCCAGCGGATCACGCGCCGGCCCGTCGAACACGAGACGGATCCAGCGGCCCTCGACCAGCCGGCGGTTGACCTCGCGAGCGACCGCCGCGTAGGGCGCCGGGCCGTACGCCGGGTGCTCGATGCGTGGCGTGTTGATGCCGAGGTAGCGCACGACCTCGAGCCGCCCGCCGATCTCGGCGTATACCGTGTCGCCGTCGACGACCCGCGTGACGTAGGCGGGGCCCAGCGACGCTTGCGCGTGGGCGGGCAGCGCGGCGGCCAGCGTCCCGAGCAGCGCGACACCCGCGAGACGAGCGGCGACGGCGATGCGCATGAGCCCTTCCTCCCTGCGGCGGTGCGACTGTACTCCAGGTCGGCCCGCCGGGCTCGTCAAAGCGCGCTACCCCCCGCCGCGACTCGACCAGTCGAACGAGAGGATCTCGACGCGATAGGCTGCCGCCTGGGGCACCGGGGCCTGGAACCACGAGCGATTGTTGGCCGGCACGCCGCCCATCACCCAGGTGTCGGTGACGCCGACGACCTGGCCCGCCGCATCCAGTCGCTCGATGCGCAAGCGCATCCGGTCGGCGATGAGCCCGGACTTGTTGTAGACGAAGCCCTCGACGACCGGGCCGCGCGCCGTCGAGGCGGGCTGCCAGTCGAGCCTGAAGTAGTAGTCCAGGCTGCCCGGCGCGTAGTTGGGACCCGCCAGGGCGACGGAGGCCAGGAGCAGGGGAACCAGCAGAGCGATCCACACACAGCGCATCGCCAGACCTCCGGGGGTCGCGCCTTGGCCTCGCGCGTACCCTTGGTGTTAGACCCTTGGAACCAGGAGGAGGGATTCATGGTTTCCTTGCGCCGTCTTCGTGTCCTCTGCGCGCTCGGCGTGCTGCAGCTGGCGGCTGTCGGTCCGACCGAAGCCCAACAGTCCGAGGTCGCGCGCTACTACGCGTCGACGAAGGACATCTGCCGCACCGGGGTCACGCCGGAGATCACGGCCGCCTACGAGAAGGCCCGCCAGGACATGGACCGGGCGCGCGCCTCCGGGGCGCTCGGCGCCAACAACTTTGCGGGGATGAAGACGCCGCAGGAGATGTGGCTCGACTGCTTCCAGTCGCCGGGGGACGGCAAGCTCTGACGCGTGAAGTTTGACCCTCCCCCGCGGGAGGCCGTAGAGTCGGCGCACGGTGACCGTCACGCCAGCGACGCTCAGCCGACGCCGTGCCGATGTGCTCGCCGTCGCGGTCCTGTGCTCCCTCCCCGCGCTGATCGTCGTCGTGACCCTGCTCCGCGGGCGGGTGCTGTCCCCCGCGGCCAACCTGCTCGCGAGCTATCCCTGGCAATCGCTCGGGGCCGCCGCCACCCCGAACCCGGCGCTCGGTGACGTCGCTCAGTGGTTTCATCCGGCGCTGCTGTGGAGCGGCGCCGAGATCCGGGCGGCCCGGTGGCCACTGTGGGTGCCTCACGCGTACACCGGCGCGCCGTTCTTCGCCAACCCGCAGACCGCGCTGCTGTTCCCGCTGACCTGGCTGGCCTGGGTGCTGCCCCCGGCGGCGGCGCTCACGCTCATCACGGCGCTCAAGCTGCTCGGCGCCGGCCTGGCCATGTACGGGTTCCTGCGCGCGGGCCTGCGCGTCGGCGTGCCGGCGGCGCTCATCGGCGCGCTCGGCTTCGAGTTCTCCACGACGCTGGTCGGCTGGATCGGCTGGGCCTTCGGGAGCAGCATCGTGGTCCTCCCGCTGCTGTTCCTCGCCGTCGAGCGCGTGCGCGAGTCGGGGCGGCGCCGCGAGATCGCCATCCTGGCGCTCGTCGTCGCGCTGCACGTGCTGGCCGGCTACCCGCAGGCGACGCTGCACGCGCTGCTGGCGGCGGGTGCGTGGGCGCTGGCCCGCGCCCGCGGCGCCGACCGCGTGTTCCTCGTCCGCTGCGCGGCCGGCGCGCTCCTCGGCGTCGGTCTCGCCGCCGTGCAGATCGTGCCGTTCGCGGAGTACGCGCGGGAGAGCGCGGTGTGGGCGTACCGGCGGCAGTGGATGGCGCCGCTGGCGGTGCCGGCCGAGTCGGCGATCACGCTGCTGATGCCCTACGCGTTCGGCGGCGGCGCGGATGGCTGGGGACGCTGGCAGTTCAACATCGTGGCCACTTACGCCGGGCTCGTGCCCCTGCTGCTGGCCCCGCTCGGTGCGGTGGCGGGCTGGCGCCGCGCGGGCGGCGGGTTCTTCACGGTGTTCGTGCTCGTGGTCGCGGCCGTGCACTTCGGGCTGCCCGGCGGCGCCGCGCTGGCCTCGCTGCCCGGCCTGGCGCTCGGCAGCAACCTCCGGCTGATGCCGCAT
>JBGQLG010000222.1:0-8840 GCA_041499965.1 Methylomirabilia bacterium | reverse complement strand
GTCGCCGTAAGTCGCTCCGGGCTCGGCTCGCTCGGGCCCCCCATCCCCCAGGGAGGGCGGGGGCGCGGACAAGCCGAAGCGTGGGCGGCTCGCGCGCCGAGCCCGGAGCGACAACGGCGACGACGGCTCGCCACGGAGGCGCGCCCGTGGTCCCCGGGTCCGACCCGCCCGAGCCCCGGCGTCACCACGCTTCACGAGGAACACTAGCGTTGTGGACGTGCTCGTCGAGGGGGTGCGGGAGGCGGTGGGGTTGCTCGTTGGGGGCGACCGCGAGATTGCCGCGGTGCTGTGGCTGTCGTTGCAGGTGTCGGGCTCGGCCACGCTCATCGCGCTGCTCCTTGGCATTCCGGCGGGCGCTGTTCTTGCCCTCACGCGGTTTCCGGGGCGGACGCTCGTCGTCAGTGTCGTCAATACGGGGATGGGGTTGCCGCCCGTCGTGGTGGGGCTCTTCGTGACGATCTTGCTGTGGCGGAGCGGGCCACTCGGCGGCTGGGAGATGTTGTACACGCCGTCGGCGATCGTGCTGGCTCAGGCGGTGATCGCGGCGCCGATCGTCACCGGCATCACGCTGGCGGCGGTGCAGAACGTGCCGGCGAAGTTCCGGCTGCAGCTGTACGCGCTGGGCGCGTCGCGGCCGCAGATGCTGTGGGTCGTGCTGCGGGAGGCCCGGCTGCCGATGCTGGCCGCGATCATGGCGGGCTTCGGCGGTGTCATCTCCGAGATCGGGGCCTCCATGATGGTCGGCGGGAATATCCGGGGGCAGACGCGCACGCTGACGACGGCGATGGTGCTGGAGACGGGCAAGGGCAACTTCGAGGTCGCCATCGCGCTGTCGATCCTCCTCATGGTGCTGGTGTTCGGCATCAACTGGGCGCTCACGGCCATCCAGCAGCGGCGGCCGGCCTGAGTCGTTATGCCCGGTGGAGCATTTTGATCGGCCTCCGTCCCGTGGGTACGATCGCGCCCTGAGCGATCATTCCGAGCGGAGAAGATCCATGTCGGTCGTCGTACGCCTCGCCGTCCTGGCCCTCCTGCTGCTGACCACGCGTGTGGCCCAGGCCCAGGAGGTCACGCTGTCGGTCGCCATCAGCATGAAGGACGCGGTGGAGGAGCTGGGGCGTGGATTCATGGCGGCCCGGCCCGGCGTGAGGCTGCGCTACAACCTCGGCTCATCCGGGGAGCTGCAGAAACAGATCGAGGCCGGCGCGCCCGTCGACCTGTTCATCTCGGCCGCCGAGCGACAGATGGACGAGCTCGACAAGAAAGGATTCGTCACCACCGCCACCCGCCGCGTCTTCGCGCGCAACGCGCTGACCGTGATCAAGCCCGCCGACTCGACGATCGACATCGTCAAGCCGGCCGGTCTGCTCGACCCGCGCGTCACGAAGATCGTCGTGGGCAATCCCAAGACGGTGCCGGCCGGTCAGTACGCCGAGGAGAGCCTCAAGGCCCTCGGCCTCTGGGACACGCTGCAGCCCAAGCTGGTGTTCTCGGAGAACGTCCGGCAGGCGCTCGACTACGTGGCCCGCGGGGAGGTCGACGCGGGCTTCGTCTACACCACCGACGCCGCCAGTCGGGCCCAGCAGGTCAAGGAGGCGTTCCGGCCGCCGGAGGACACCTACCGGCCCGTGTTGTACCCCGTCGCCGTCGTCGCCGGCTCCAAGCACGCCGCCATTGCCCAGGCGTTCGTCGATCTGCTGATGAGCCGCGCCGGGCAGGTGGTGCTCGGCCGCTTCGGGTTCCTTCCGCCGCCGGCCGGAGCCCGGTGAGCGACGCGTCGGCCGGCCGCCGAGCGCGGCCGTGAGCGTCCGCTGGGTCGGAGCCCAGCGCGACGTGCTGGGCGACGACGTCAGCGGCAAGATCTCGCTCGGATCGCTCGCCGATCTCCCTCGGCGACGCTCCGCGAGGCGTACGGCGTCGATGTCGAGGTGGTGACGCTCACGCGCGAGGGCCGCGCGGTGCGCGTCTGCCTGCCGTCGCTGGAGCGCCCGCGCTCCGGCGCGGAAGACTAGCTTGACCGACGCCAGTCGCCGTCCCGGTAGCGGGAGGCCCGGGGCGCGGCGGTGCGGGCTCCGACGCCGCGCGCCTGGCGTGCCGGGCGCCGGCCACGCGAGGCCACGTCGGCGGCCGTCGGGCCCAGCGGTCCGACGGCGTCGTCGATCCGGTTGCGCATCTCGGCGAGACGCTCGATCACGAGCCGGCCTACCTCGGTCAGGGCCGTGCCGCGTGAGGCGCCCTTGCCCGGGCGCGCCTCGGTCAGCGGCGCGCCGAGCGCCGCCTCCGCCCGTCGCAGGTACCCCCAGGCGTGGCGATACGACCAGCGGATCTGGCGCGCGGCGCCGAGCAGCGAGCCGTGCTCGATGATGCCGAGCAGCAGCCGCAGGCCGCCGTCGCCGATCACGAAGTTGCCGTCTCGCTCGAGCCACACCTTCGTCTTCACGGCGGTCTCGGGAAGGCTGGCGCTGGTTCGGGCCAGCGGGCGCGTGACGGCGGGCTTGGAGCGGAGGGGAGGTCTCACGTTCCTGGATCATAGCGTGGAGCTGAATGTTTCGTCGTGCCGGTTGATACCCGCCCGCACCCCTCGTAGGCTGCGGCGTCGTGGAGGGCGCTCCAGTCCGCTCGCTCACGGTGCTCGTCCGCGGGGCAACCGACGTGGGCTCCGCCGTGGCGCATCGCCTGTTCACCGCGGGCCATCGGGTGGTGCTCCACGACGACCCGCAGCCGACGGTGAGCCGGCGCACCATGGCTTTCGCCGATGCCATCTTCGATGGGCGCTGCGAGCTCGCGGGGGTGGTCGCGGTGCGCGTCGACGCGGTCGAGGAGGTCGTGCCGGCTGCCACGAGCCGCGCGTGGATCCCGGTCGTTGTCTCCCTCGATCTCGCCGGCCTGCTCGCGGCCCTCGCTCCGGAGGTCATGGTCGATGCGCGTATGCGGAAGCGGGAGCGCCCGGAGCGCCAGCGCGGGCTGGCGCCGCTGACGATCGGCCTGGGACCGAACTTCATTGCGCGCGATACCGTCGACGTCGTGGTCGAGACCGCCTGGGACGATCTCGGGCGCATCATCGACACCGGCGGTGCGCGACCCCTGGCGGGAGAGCCTCGACCGCTGGCCGGCCATGGCCGTGAGCGGTTCGTCTACGCAGTGGTCGCCGGTATCCTCCGAAGCGGCGCCCGGATTGGCCAGCCGGTCGCGGCCGGCGCCGTCGTCGCCGTGATCGGATCCACGCCGCTCGTGGCGCCGATCGCCGGGAGCATCCGCGCGCTGACGAGAGACGGCGTGCCGGTCGCGGCCGGTACCAAGGTGCTCGAGATCGATCCCCGGGGCCAAGGGGCCGTCGGGGCTATCGGCGAGCGGCCCGGCCGCATCGCGGACAGCGTGCTGGAGGTCGTCGAGCGCTGGACGGTGAGGTGAGATCGCCGAGGGTGGCTGCAGTAAGATCTCGACCGTGAGTCCGGACACCGCGAGCGCCCTCCTGCTGTCCGTCCGCGTCGCGGTGCTGGCCACGCTGCTGAACGCGCTGGTCGGCGTGCCGCTGGCCTACGTCCTGGCGCGCCGGCAGTTTCGCGGGCGCGGCCTCGTGGATCTGCTCACGACCCTGCCGCTCGTGCTGCCGCCGACCGTGACCGGCTACTACCTCATCGTGCTGCTGGGCCGGCGTGGCTGGCTCGGCGGGCCGATCTATCAGACGACCGGCTGGAGCGTGGCCTTCACCTGGTACGCGGCGGTGGTGGCGGCCACGGTCATGGCGCTGCCGCTGCTCGTGCGCACGGCCAAGGCCGCCTTCGAGTCGGTCGATCGCGATCTGGAGCGCGCGGCCTACACGCTCGGCCGCTCCGAGCTCCGGACGGCGCTGGAGGTGTCGCTGCCGCTGGCCCGCAACGGCATCCTGGCCGGGCTCGTGCTCGCCTTCGCGCGGGCGCTCGGCGAGTTCGGCGCCACGCTCATGCTGGCCGGCAACATCCCGGGCAAGACCGCGACGGTGCCGCTGGCGATCTACACGGCCGTTCAGACGGGCGAGGACACGACCGCGCTCCTGCTCGTGGGTGTCCTCACGGTGCTGTCGTGCCTGGTGATCGTCGCCGCCAACCGGCTGGGGGCGCGGGCCACGTGAGCGATCGCCTCGAGGTCGCCCTGGCGCTGCGGGTGCCCGGCTTCCACCTCGACGTCGCGTGGTCGGCGGGCGGCGGCGTGGCGGTGCTGTTCGGCCCGTCGGGGGCGGGCAAGACGCTGACGCTGCAGTGTCTGGCCGGCCTGATCACGCCCACGGCGGGTCGCATCGTCGTGGATGGACGGGTCTTCTTCGACAACGCCACCGGCGTCAATCTGCCGGCCCAGGCGCGGCGGGTCGGCTACGTGTTCCAGGGGTACGCACTGTTCCCGCACCTCACGGTGGCCGACAACGTGGGCTTCGGCCTGCGCGCCCGTCCCCGCGCCGAGCGGATCCGCCGGGTGGCCTCCGTCGTCGAGCAGCTGGGCCTGGGCGGGCTCGAGCGCCGTTACCCGCGCGAGCTGTCGGGAGGCCAGCGCCAGCGCGTGGCGCTCGGCCGCGCGCTGGCCATCGAGCCGGCGCTGCTCCTGCTCGACGAGCCGCTGTCCGCGCTCGACGCGCCGCTGCGCCGGGCGTTGCGCGACGAGCTGCGCGCGCTGCTCGGCGAGGTCGGCACCGCGGCCGTGGTCGTCACCCACGACTTCACCGAGGCGTATCGCCTCGGCGACCGCATCGTCGTGTACGACGCCGGGCGAGTGGTGCAGTCGGCGCCCCGCTCCGAGCTGCTCTGGCAGCCGGCCTCGGAGGCGGTGGCGCGCATCATGGGGATTCCCAACGTGCTGCACGGCACGGTGATCAAGGCCACGCCGGATCGCATCCAGCTGCGCTGGCGAGGCCAGATCCTGGAAGCCGTCAACTCCCCGAGCCGGTCGTATCTGCCGCCGCCGGAGGCGCCGATCGCCTTCTTCATCCGGCCCGAGTACGTCCGGCTGGTGCGCAAGGATCGCGGCCCGGCCGATCCGCACCACCACATGAACCTCATGAGCGGCCTGGTCGTGGCCGACGAGGACTTCGGCACGACGTGGTTGCTGCGCATCCGCCTCGACGCGCCCGGGCCGCCGGCGCAGAACGACTGGGACCTCGAGGTGGAGGTGCCGCACCTCGTGTACGAGATCCTCGAGATCGAGCGCGACCGGCGCTGGGAGTTCTCGATTCACCGCGGGTCGATCCACGTGCTGCCGGCGTGACGACGGTCGTTGCGCTGCGCGACGTCCGCCGCGTCCACGCCGCCGGCTTCACGCTCGCGGTGCCGGCGCTCGACGTCCTCGGCGGCGAGGTGCTCGCGGTGATCGGCCCCAACGGGAGCGGCAAGTCCACGCTCTTGCGGGTGCTGGGCCTGCTGGAGCCGCCGGACGCCGGCCAGGTGTTCCTGGGCGGCCGGCCGGTGGACGCGCGCGCCGCGCTGGCCGAGCGACGGCGGATGGCGACGGTGTTCCAGGAGCCCTTGCTGGCCGACACGACCGTCGCCGCCAACGTCGCCCTCGGCCTGCGCTTCCGCGGCCTGGCCGGCGAGGTCGTCGAGCGCCGCGTGTCGCGCTGGCTCGAGCGCCTGGGCGTGGGGGCGCTCGCCGCGCGGCCGGCCCGCACGCTGTCCGGCGGCGAGGCGCAGCGGGTGGCGCTGGCCCGCGCCCTCGTGCTGGAGCCCGAGGTCCTGCTGCTCGACGAGCCGTTCGCGAGCCTCGACCAGCCCTCGCGCACCACGCTCATCGCCGACCTCGGAGCCGTCCTGCGCCAGGACCGGATCACCACCGTGCTCGTCACCCACCACCGCGGCGAGGCCCTGGCCCTGGCCGATCGCGTGGGCGTGCTCATCGGTGGGCGCCTCTGCCAGCTCGACGAGACCGCGCGCGTGTTCCACGCGCCGGCCTCCGAGGAGGTGGCGCGCTTCGTGGGGATCGAGACGATCGTGACCGGCCGCGTGCGCGGACGGCAGGACGGCGTCACCCACGTGGAGGTCGGCGGCTGCACGCTGCAGACCGCAGCCCCGGCCGAGCCCGGTGCCCGCGTGCGCCTGGCCCTGCGCCCCGAGGACGTCACGCTGGTCCCCGGCCGGGAGGCGGCGTCGCTGTCCAGCGCGCGCAACACGCTGGCCGGCACGATCGCCCGCATCACGGTCACCGACGCCGGGGTCCGGGTGCTGATCGATTGCGGCTTCTCGCTGGTCGCGATGGTCACGTCCCGCTCGCTCAGCGAGCTCGGACTGGCCGAAGGCATGAGTGTTTTCGCGGTGTTCAAGGCCAGCGCGCTCCACGTGATTCCGGGGGCCGCGTCGCTTGACACCCCACCCGCTCCGGCGCTATAAGAAAGGCACCCGCAACCCGTAGTCATGGACGGGGGATGGCATCGACACACGAGACTCGCGAGGCCGGCGTTCAATGGTGACGCTGGCTTTTTTTGTTCTTCGCCGCCGCGCCCGCCGCGCTCCATGGAGGTCCCCACGATGACCCAGGAGAATCTCATCGAACGACTGATGGCCGAGAACGAGGAGTTCCGCCGCCTCCGCTCCGAGCACCAGGACTACGAGCGTGAACTGGCGGCGCTGAACGACAATCCCTCGCTCTCGGTCGAACAACACTGGCGCGCCAGCGAGCTGAAGAAGCTGAAGTTGATGGCCAAGGACCACATGGAGGCCATCATCCGGAGTAGCCGCTCCGGCGTTACCGCCTGAAATCTCCCGATCGCGTCCGGCGGCGCCGTCGCGCCCCGCGACGGCGTCCGACCCGGACGGCGGTAGCCGCGGGTGGCTTCCGCGGCCTGACCCACCTCACCCCGCAGGGTGAGGCCCGCATGGTCGATGTCTCCCCCAAGCCTGAGACCGCGCGCGAGGCGACCGCTCAGGCGATCATCCGCATGCGACCGGCAACGCTGCGGGCCGTGCAGCGCGGCAACGCCCCCAAGGGCGACGTGTTCGGTGTCGCCCGCACCGCCGGCATCCTGGCCGCCAAGCGCACGCCGGACCTGATCCCCCTGTGCCATCCGCTGCGTCTCACCCGCGTCGAGATCGCCTTCGAGCCGCGCGCCCGGCGCGGTGAAGTGACCGTGCTGGCCCGGGTGCGCACCGTGGACAAGACCGGCGTGGAGATGGAGGCGCTGACGGCCGCCGCCGTGGCCGCGCTCACGGTCTACGACATGGTCAAGGCGCTGGAGAAGGGCGTGACGATCACCAGGCTGCAGCTCCTGGAAAAATCCGGCGGCAAGTCCGGCCCCTGGTCCCGCCGCCAGAGACCATGACGACCGCGCTCATCCACTCCCAGGACTGGGCGCGGTTCGACTACGGGCCGCAGCACCCGCTGCGCATGGAGCGTCTCGGGCTCACCTGGCGCCTCATGCAGGCCTACGGGCTCACGCGCCTGCCGGGCGCGGTGGTGCGGGCGCCGGCGCCGGCGGCGGAACGGGACATCGCGGTCTATCACACGCCCGAGTACCTGGAGGTGCTCAAGGCCGCCGACGATGGCAGCCAACCGCCGCGCGGCGCCGCGTTCGGGCTCGGGGCTGGCGACAATCCCGTCTTCCGCGGCGTGTGGCAGGCCGCCCAGCTCGTGGCGGCCGGCTCGCTGCTGGCCGCCGATCTCGTGGCGGCGGGCGAGGTGGACCGCGCGTTCCACTTCGCCGGCGGCCTGCACCACGCGATGCCCAGCCGGGCCTCCGGCTTCTGCTACGTCAACGACGCCGTGCTGGCCATCCTGCGCCTGCGCGCGCGGGGCCTGCGCGTGGCCTACGTGGACATCGACGCCCACCATGGCGACGGCGTGCAGCACGCGTTCTACGCCGATCCGAACGTGCTGACGATCTCCGTCCACGAGCGCGGCGAGCGCCTGTTCCCCGGCACCGGCTTCGTGAACGAGGTGGGCTCGGGCGACGGCGCCGGCTTCTCCGTCAACCTGCCGCTCGAGGCCTACACCGACGCCGAGATCTATCTGCCGGCGTTCGAGGCGGTGGTGCCGCCGCTGCTCGAGCGCTTCCAGCCCGACGTCCTCGTGGTCCAGCTCGGCATCGACTCGCACCGGACCGATCCGTTGACCCACCTGGCGCTGGACATCCAGGGCTTCGCCCGGGCGTTCGCGCGGGTCGTGTCGCTGGCGCCGCGGGTCATCGCTTTGGGCGGCGGCGGCTACGACCTGCGCAACGTGGCGCGCGCCTGGACGGTGGCGTGGGCGGTGCTGAACGGCGTGGAGCTAGACCAGACGCTGCCCGAGGCCTTTGCCGAGGACGCCCGCCGCTACGACTTCGGCGACCTCGCGCTGTGGGACGCGCCCCACGCGATTCCCGAGGACCTGCGCGGAGCGGTCAGCGAGTACGCCGCGCGCCAGGTCGACGCTATCCGCCGCGCGATCTTCCCGTTCCACGGCCTCTGAGCGCTAACTAATGACTCGCGTGGAATTCGGTGACGCGCGGCATCGGGCGCAGGGCCCCGGACGCGCCCTCACGAGGGCGAGCGGGCCGGGCCGGGTGAGGCCCGTCGTCGCGACCGAGGGCGAGCCTGCCTCCCAACCGTTCGCTGCCGGCGGGGTGAGCGAGCCACCTACGCCTGACAGCCCACGCCCCAGCCCCCTTTGGGGGATGGGGGGTCGAGCGAACCCCGCTCGCGTCGTTCAGGCGAGCCGTCGGCGCGACGACGGGCCTCACCCGGCCCGGCCCGCTCGCCCTCGTGAGGGCGCGTCCGGGGCCCTGCGCCCGATGCCGCGCGTCACCGAATTCCAGGAGAGTCATCAGCGCGGGAGTTGCCAGGCGCGGATGGCAGGTATCGGGTAGATCAGCGTCGGCGCGTCCAGCAGCAGGCTGTCCCTGATCG
>JBGQLG010000221.1:0-8945 GCA_041499965.1 Methylomirabilia bacterium | reverse complement strand
TGCCTTTGCCCTGGTACTTGGCCATCGTCCTCGTTTCCCGGTGGCGGAAGCGTGTGGGAGTCGAACCCACCTCCAGCTTGTCTAGAGCCGGACACCGGATTTGAAGTCCGGGAGGCCCACCGGGTTCCTAGACGCTTCCGGCGTTCTCCAACACGCTCCGTTTTCGGCCAGATGAGTGTACCACCCCGCTCGCGGGGCAGAGACGGACGGAGCGAGGACTAGAGGCGGCCGCCCGAGAGCGGAGGGAAGACGGTCACGACGTCCCCGGGGCGCAGCGTTAGCTCCGGCGTCGCGTTGCCGCCATTGACCAGCGTGACCCGCTCGAGGTCGGGGGGGATACCGAGATGCTGGACGACGTCGCGCACGGTGCTGCTCTCGGGAACGTCCAGGGTGGCCACACCTTCACGGCCGTTTCGGGGGAGGAACAGGGTCAAGGTGGCGAAGAGGCGGACCTCGACTCTCACCGGAAGCCCCCCTGCCCTTCGGATGCGGACGCCAGGCTGTCGGCGACACGGAGCCGATCGCCGGGGCGAATCCTGCCCTGCTCGTCGAGCCGGTTCCAGCGCAGGACGTCGGCAACCCTAACACCGTGCAGTTTGGCGATCGAGCTGATCGTGTCACGCGGCTGAACGACGTGAACGTCGTCACCGGACACCGTCACGGGATGGCTGCGTTCGTGCGCGACCGGGGGGGCGGGGCGCTTCTTGGCCGGCGGCGGCGCAAGCGCCGACAGCACATCGGCCCGAGTCCCGGCCGGAACCTTGAGTTGCCAGGAGCCGCCCGGAGGGGTGATCGCGCGTACGAGTACCGGGTTCAGCTTTCGCAGAGTGTCGAGACTGACCCCGGCCCTGGGCGCCAGACGCCTCAGGTCCGTCATCGGAGGGACGGCAACGACCTCGACGTCCTGCGAGCCCGGCTCAGTGAACTCGAACCCATATCGGGCCGGATCCTGGGCGATGAGAGTGGCGGCGTGGATCGCCGGCACGAATTCCTTCGTTTCGGCCCGCAGGTGGTTCGTCTTCGCGAGTGTCCAGAAGTCCGAGGAGCCCGTCGCGCGGATGGCCTTGGAGATCTTCACCTCGCCGGCGTTGTACGCGGCCTGGGCGAGCGCCCACGAGCCGAACATCGTGTGTAGATCACGGAGATACGAGGCGGCGGCCACCGTCGATTTCTCGGGATCGAGACGCTCATCGATCCAGGGGTCGACCCGCAGACCGTAGCGGCGGGCGGTACCCGCCATGAACTGCCACATCCCCTTGGCACCCACCCGGGACACCGCCAGCGGATTGAAGCCGCTCTCGATCATCGCGGTGTACGCCAGTTCCTCCGGAAGGCCGCGGCTGTTGAGCACCTCCCGGATCATCCCGAGGTATCGCCCGGCGCGGCCGACCCAGAGGTTCACGACGTCGCGCCGCACGCCGGTGAAGCGGTCGAGGAAGTGCTGGACCTGGGGATTGATGGCGACGGGATACGCCGACTTGCGTAGGAGCTTGACCGGTTCCGTGGCGATCGCGGCGCGGCTCGATTCTGCGAAGGCCTCGGCCCACGGATCGATACCGGATGGCTCCGTCTCGCTGCCGGCCTCCTGCTCGGCGACGGAACCCACTCCGTCGAGCGACTGTTCACCGAGTAGATCGTGGCGTTGATCTCCGGCAGGTGGCACCGCGGCGTACTCGACCAGCGAGGAGTCACCGCCGAGGCCGTCGGGCCAGAGCGATGCAGCGGAGACGGGCGCGAGCGCGCCAGATGCAAAAAGGATGAAGAAAACGACGAGAGCGCTGACGAAACGGGGCTGAATAGGCATATTCGGCGGAAAGCCTGGATATTTTTTACCATGGGCCGTGGTTGCAGGTCAACCGGGTCGGCCAGGTGGGCCGCCAGCGAATGTCACCCCATTTTGTCTTTGTTCACTGATGTTTGGAGGGGAGGCGAGAGATCGAGGGACGTTCTCGGCGTAGTCTTACGACATCGAGCACAACGCGCGAACATACACAACGACTCGGAGGAAGAGCTGTGAAGAATCTCATCGCACTGATCGTGGGCGTGGCCTTCGTTGCCGGGGTGACCGGTATCGCGCTGGCGCAGGGCCAGCCCACCACGACACCCAAGGACGAGAAGAAGGTCGAGAAGCCCGCGGAGATGAAGAAGACCGCGGCCCAGAACGCGAGCGGTACCGTGAAGACGGCCGCGGCCGACAGCCTGGTGGTGTCGGGCAAGGCCCGGGGAGGCAAGGACGCCGAGTGGACCTTCGCGGTCGACCCGAGCACGAAGATCCGCAAGGCGGGCAAGGACATCACGGCGGCTGACCTCGCCGCCGGTGACCCGGTGCTGGTGCGCTACCACGACATGGGCGGCAAGAACGTCGCCGAGTCGGTGATGGTGCGGCCGGCCAAGAAGGCGGCGGCTGAGCCCAGCAAGACCGACGCAGCCAAGAAGGACGAGCCGAAGAAGTAGCCTTGGGCCAGGCTGGACACCGGCCTCAGCGGCCGGTGTCCAGCAGCTTTTCCTCGGCGACACCCTGAAACCAGCCATTGCGGTCGGTCAACTGCTCCGTCACCGTCGCGCCTCCCACCATGCTCACCTCTCGGAGCCAGACCGTCACCGACTGAAAGCCCTGCACCCGGGCCTGAGGCTGGTAGAGCCCTCGCTCCTTGGCCTTGGTCTTGGCCGTTGACAGGTTCACCGGTGTGCTGTGCCATGCCAGCAGCAGCCAGGACCCGGCCGGCACATCCTCGATCTTGAACGCGCCATCGCTGTCGACCAGGACCATCGGCGTGAGGTCCGGCGCCCCGGCCTGCAGCAGCTCGCGCTCGTAGGCCTCCATCGCCTTACGCATCGCGGGCGCGGCGGCGGCGAAGGCGGTGGACGACTCTCGGGCCCGTTGCTTGAGCCGCTCGAGCTGGGTTAGCAACGCCACCGAGCGGGGTAGCAGGGTGACGGTCGTCCCAGGGATCGCCCTCGGGGAGGCGGTCGGGGTACGCGACTCGGCGAAGACACGACCGGCGACGACGCCCACCGCCCCCGCCCGGCGCGCCTGCCAGTAGGCCTCGACGCCGACGTCTTGCGCCTGGGCCGATGCCGTCACCAGCAGCAGGGCGAGGGGCACCCAGCGCATCAGGCGGGGTCGGCGGTCGGCGGGCGCGTCCGCCAACGGTCGTGGAACCACAGCCACTGCTCGGGCGTTCGCCGGATCGCGGCCTCGATGGTCTGGGTGCATCGGCTCGTCAGTTCGACGACCGCGCGGTCCAGATCATTCGAGGCCGGCGATGACAGGGGGGCCTCGATCACGACGCGGTGCCGGCCGAGCGTCTCTCGGCGGATGAAGATCGGCACGATCGGGGTCCGCGTGCGCAGGGCCAGGAGCGCCAGGCTCCTCGAGGTCGAGGCGGTGCGGCCAAAGAACGGGACGAAGACGCCTTCCCGGCGGGCGGCGTTCTGGTCGAGCAGGACCGCCACGAGACGACCACGCCGCAGGGCTCCGAGCACGGGCCGCAAGGCGCCCCGCTTATCGATCAGCTCGACCCCGGTCTTGCGGCGCATGTCGACGGCCAGCGTGTCGAGCGCCGGCGAGTCGAGGGGTCGGACGACGATCGCCACGGGGTATCCGATCAGGCGGTGGACGGCACTCAGGTACTCCCAGTTTCCGAGGTGGGCGGTGAGCACCAGTGCCCGGCCGTGCTCGCGCATGACCGCCCGCAGGTGCTCGAGGCCGTCGAGCGTGAGCTCCTCCAGTGTCGCCTCGATGGGCCGGGCCAGGAGCCGAGCCAGCTCGACGAGGGTCATCCCCAGATGCTGCCAGGCGGCGCGGGCCAGCTGCTCGCGGGTTGCGGGTGACAGGTCGGGAAACGCGACGGCGAGGTTGGCCAGCGCGATCCGGCGGCGCCGGGGCAGCGTCAGCCGCGCCAGATCACCCAGCCCCCGGCCGGCGCCGAGGGCGAGCGGGGCCGGCAGTCGGGCCAGCCCCGCCGCCAGGCCGCGGACGAGCGCTACGGCGAGCGCCGTCGCCGCTCCCGGATCAGCTCGACGACGATCGGAATGAGCGAGAGCACGATGACAACCACCACCACGATATGGGTGTACTCGCTGATGTTGGGCACCACTTGACCTAGGCAATAGCCGGCCCCCGTCATGCTCGTCACCCATCCCACCCCGCCGGCGACATTGTAGAGAACGAACCGCCGGTACTCCATCTGGCCCACGCCGGCGACAACCGGCGCGAACGTACGCACGATCGGCACGAAGCGCGCGATGACGATGGTCTTGGCGCCGTACCGCGCATAGAACGCGCGGGTCCGCTCGACGTGGCGCGGATTGAACAGCCTCGACTTCGGTCGCGTGAAGAGCCGGGGGCCCAGCCGCCAGCCGATGGCGTAGCCGACGCTGTCACCGACCACGGCGGCCACGATCAGCAGGCCGATGAGCCGCCAGATGCTCAGGTGACCGGCGGCCGCCACCACCCCGGCCGTGATGAGCAGGGAATCGCCGGGCAGGAAGAAGCCGACCAGCAGCCCCGTCTCGGTGAAGACGATCGCCATCAGGACGGCATAGCCGCCCCAGCGCACGAGGTCGTCGAGCGCGTAGCGACCGGTCGCCAGCCCGGTCGCCAGGTCGGCGAGGGACTCCACCTACCGGGTGGCCGGAGCCGGCTCGCCGCTGCGGATGCGCATGCGGTAGAACGACCGCCAGACGAAGCACATCGACAGCGCGAAGAAGGCGAGCCCGAGCAGCCGGCTCAGCCCGGGTCCGTTCCTCTCGGTCAGGCTGACCGCCAGCTCGACGGCCAGGAGCCCGAACAGCGTGGTGAACTTGATCACCGGGTTCATGGCCACCGACGAGGTGTCCTTGAACGGATCGCCGACGGTGTCGCCGACGACGGTGGCGGCGTGCAGCGCAGTGCCCTTCTCCTTCAACTCCGTCTCGACGATCTTCTTGGCGTTGTCCCAGGCGCCGCCGGCATTGGCCATGAAGACGGCCTGGTAGAGGCCGAAGAGCGCGATCGAGATCAGGTAGCCGATGAAGAAGTACGGCTCGAAGAAGGCGAAGGCCAGCGTGGAGAAGAAGACCGTGAGGAAGATGTTGAACATGCCCTTCTGCGCGTACTGGGTGCAGATCTCCACGACCTTCTTGCTGTCGGCCACCGACGCCTTGGTCACGCCCTCCAGGCGGATGTTGGCCTTGATGAACTCCACCGCCCGGTAGGCGCCGGCCGAGACCGCCTGGGTGGCCGCGCCGGTGAACCAGTAGATGACCGCCCCGCCGGTGATCAGGCCGAGCAGGAAGGGCGGGTGCAGCAGCGACAGCTTGTCGAGGTTCTGCGTGAGCCCGGCGGTCAGCACGACGATGATCGAGAAGATCATGGTGGTGGCGCCGACGACGGCGGTCCCGATCAGCACCGGCTTGGCCGTGGCTTTGAACGTATTGCCGGCGCCGTCGTTCTCCTCGAGCAGCGCCTTGGCCGTCTCGAACTTGACGTCGAAGCCGTGCTCGCGGCGGATCTGCTGCGCCACGTTCGGGACCTCCTCGATCAGGGACAGCTCGTACACCGACTGGGCGTTGTCGGTGACGGGGCCGTAAGAGTCCACCGCGATCGTCACCGGTCCCATGCCCAGGAAGCCGAAGGCGACGAGGCCGAACGCGAACACGGCCGGGGCGACCATCAGCGCCCCCAGGCCCAGCGTGCTCATGGCGTAGGCGGCCCCCATGAGCGCCACGATGACGATGCCGAGCCAGTAGGCGCTGAAGTTGCCGGCCACGAAGCCCGCCAGCACGTTGAGGGAGGCCCCGCCCTCGCGCGAGGCGGTCACCACCTCGCGCACGTGGCTCGATTCCGTCGACGTGAACACCTTGACCAGCTCGGGAATGATGGCGCCGGCCAGCGTGCCGCAGGTGATGACGGTGGACAGCTTCCACCACAGCGAGCCGTCGCCGAGGTCGCGGACCAGGATGTAGGAGGCGGCGTAGGTCATGACGACCGAGATCAGCGAGGTCAGCCAGACCAGCGACGTCAAGGGGGCCTCGAAGTTCATGCGGGCCACGCCGGCGTAGCGGCCCCGGGCGATCGTCTCGTTGATCAGGTAGGAGGCGCCCGACGCCACGATCATCAGCACCCGCATCAGGAAGATCCACACCAGCAGCTGGACCTGGACCGCCGGCTCCCGCACGGCCAGGATGATGAACGAGATCAGGGCCACGCCGGTGACGCCGTAGGTCTCGAAGCCGTCGGCGCTAGGGCCCACCGAGTCGCCGGCGTTGTCGCCGGTGCAGTCGGCGATGACCCCGGGGTTACGGGCGTCGTCCTCCTTGATGTTGAAGACGATCTTCATGAGGTCGGAGCCGATGTCGGCGATCTTGGTGAAGATGCCCCCGGCGATCCGAAGCGCGGCGGCACCCAGCGACTCGCCGATGGCGAAGCCGATGAAGCACGGACCGGCATAGTCGCCGGGGATAAACAGGAGGATGCACAGCATCAGGAACAGCTCGACGCTGATCAGGAGCATCCCGATGGACATCCCGGCCTTGAGGGGAATCGCGTAGACCGGAAACGCCTCGCCCCGGAGGCTGGCGAAGGCGGTGCGCGAGTTCGCGAACGTGTTGATGCGGATGCCGAACCAGGCCACGCCGTAGCTGCCGGCGATGCCGACCAGGCTGAAGAGCAGGATGATGACGACACGCGTGGCCTCGAAGTGCAGCAGGACCCCGAAGTACAGGATCATGATGATGCCGATGAAGATCTCGAGCAGAAGGATGAACTTGCCCTGGGTGATCAGGTAGGTCTTGCACGTCTCGTAGATCAGCTCCGAGATCTCCCGCATCGACTCGTGAACGGGCAGGTTCTTGAGCTGGCTGAAGATCACGAGACCGAAGACGAGGCCCAGGACGCACACTCCGAGCCCCGCCATCAGTAGCGTCCGGCCGTTGGCGCCGGCGACGTGCATCTGACCGAGGTCGGGGATCTTGAGGTTCGCCTCGCCGCCGGCGGCGGCCTGCGCCGCGCCGGGGCAGACGACGGCGAATGCAATGAGGAGCAGCGCCGGCAGGAGCAGCCAGGCGGCGCGTGAGGGGTGCGTGACGTTCCAGTCCATGCTGTCTGATCTCCTGGCGGGGCCGTCGATGACCGCGAAAATGCCGCGCACACTCTACGCGAGGGGTCGGGTACGGTCAACGAGAAATGCGCCGAGAGCGCCGGGGAAGTGGGCGAGTTGACAGCGTTTGTGGCCGACCGGTACGATCGAGCGCGATGGGGACCTGCCCGACCTGTCGCGCCCCGACCGCCTGGCACGGCAACGCCCACCGGCCGTTCTGCTCGCGCACCTGTCGCCTGATCGACCTGGGGTTGTGGCTCGACGAGCGCTACCGGGTCCCGAAAGAGGCCGAGCCGGACGAGCAGCCCAGCCTCAGTGCCATCGACGATGTTTCGTAAGACCTCGGGCGCGATCCTGTGCCCCTCCTGCGGCCGCCTCACCAATGCCAACGCGCCGACCTGCCTGGTCTGCGGCCGGCGGAATCCGGGGATGTGGGGCTTCGCGGGCCCGTTGCGCGCGCTCTTTCGCCGGCGCAGCTTCGTCGACGCGGTGTCGGTCGCCTGCGTCGTCCTTTACGTCCTGAGCCTGATCGTCGATCCCCGGGCGCCGATCCAGCGGGGCGGGTTCTTCAATCTCTTCCCACCGAGCTCGGCGGCGCTGCGCATGCTGGGAGCCACGGGGGCGGGGCCCTGGGAGGCCGGGCAGTGGTGGACGCTGTTCACCGCCATCTACCTGCACGGCAACGTGCTCCACATCCTGTTCAACGTGCTGTGGATTCGCCAGCTGGGGCCGGCGGTGGAGGAGCTGTACGGTCCGTCGCGACTCGTGGTGATCTTCACGGTCGCCGGCGCCGCGGGCTTCCTCGCCTCCGACCTGCTCGTCTACAACATGACGATCGGCGCCTCCGGCTCGATCTTCGGCCTGTTGGGCGCGCTGGTCGCGTTCGGTCAGAAGCGCGGCGGCGCCTTCGGCGCCATGATCCTGCGACAGTATGGTCAGTGGGCGCTGGTGCTGTTCGTCTTCGGATTCCTGATGCAGGGAGTCAACAACATCGCCCACGCCGGGGGCTTCGTCGGAGGCTTCGCGACGGGGCTCATGCTGGCGTTCGCCGAGCGCCGTTCGGAGACAACCTTCGACCAACTGCTGGCGCTGGGCGCGATCGCCGTGACCGTGCTCGGCTTCGCCCTCGCGGTCTGGACCGCGATCGCCTGACCGATCGCTGAACACGGCAACGCCCGAGGCTCGAAAGCCCCGGGCGTCGCGTGATTTACCCCGGCAGCGACCTACTCTCCCACGCCGTTGCCAGCGCAGTACCATCGGCCCAGGAGGGCTTAACTTCCGTGTTCGGGATGGGAACGGGTGTGGCCCCTCCGGCAATGCCACCGGGAATCGAATCGAACCGGCGCCCATCGGGCGCCGGCCAACCGAATCCCGAGATTCTCGAGCGCAACGATCGCGATGCGCATCTCTCCATATCGAACGTATTGATGAGTTCAACGTGATCAAGCCGCACGGGCGATTAGTACCGGTCAGCTGAACACCTTACGGTGCTTACACCTCCGGCCTATCAACCTGGTCATCTACCAGGGCCCTTCAGGGGGCTTACGCCCCGGGAGATCTCATCTTCAGGCGGGTTTCGCGCTTAGATGCCTTCAGCGCTTATCCCTGCCGGACATAGCTACCGAGCGGTGCCCTTGGCAGGACAGCTCGCACACTAGAGGTCCGTCCACCCCGGTCCTCTCGTACTAGGGGCAGCTCCCGTCAAATCTCCTCCGCCCGCGACAGATAGGGACCGAACTGTCTCACGACGTTCTAAACCCAGCTCACGTACCGCTTTAATGGGCGAACAGCCCAACCCTTGGGACCTGCTCCAGCCCCAGGATGCGATGAGCCGACATCGAGGTGCCAAACCTTGCCGTCGAT
>JBGQLG010000220.1:0-8960 GCA_041499965.1 Methylomirabilia bacterium | reverse complement strand
GGGCCCCTTGGCCTCGACCGCCTCGACCACCTTGAAGGTGGCCTTGCCGGTGCTGGACAGGGCCCCCCAGCGCTTGAGCGAGGCCACGACGTCGGCCGAGGTCAGCGGCTTGCCGTTGTGGAACTTCACGTCCTTGCGCAGCCGGATGGCGTAACGCTTGCCGCCGTCGAGCACCTCGTGGCCCTCGGCCAGCAGCGGCATCGGCTGGTACTTGGCGTCCAGCGCGAACAGGCCCTCGAACATGTTGACGGCGATCTCGCGCGTGATGACGGCCGTGGTGGTGTGACCGTCGAGCGTCGGCGGCTCGCCGATCATGCCCACGCGGAGCACGCCGCCCTTCTTGGGACTCTGCGACTCGCCCGGCGTCACCGCCAGCCAGCCCGACACGGCGACGAGCGCCACGGCGCCGAGCATCCAGAAACGTCTCACACGGGACATGCCGGTCCTCCTGTCGTACAGAGCGCCCCACGATACCTCGGCATCCGTCAGGGCGCCAGCGCGCCACGAGATGCTAGACTCCCGACCCGTGGACAACCAGCCCGCCCGCTATCCCGACCCGGCCGTGCAGATCGTCGACCCGAGCTTCGCCAAGTACCGCGTGGCCAACGCCGGCGTGGAGCGGCTGGCCACCGGCTTCCGCTGGTGCGAGGGGCCGGTGTGGTTCGGCGACGCGCGCTGCCTGCTCTGGAGCGACATCCCCAACAACCGGATCATGCGCTGGGACGAGGAGACGGGCGCGGTCAGCGTCTTTCGCAAGCCGTCGAGCTACGCCAACGGCAACACCCGCGACCGTCAGGGGCGGCTGGTCACCTGCGAGCACGACACCCGCCGGGTGACCCGTACGGAGTACGACGGCAGCGTCACCGTCATCCTCGATCGCTTCGACGGCAAGCCGCTCAACTCGCCCAACGACGTCGTCGTCAAGTCGGACGACTCGGTCTGGTTCACCGATCCGCCCTACGGCATCCTGAGCAACTACGAGGGCCACGTGGCGGCGGTGGAGCTGCCCACCAACGTCTACCGGGTGGACCGTCAGGGCGCCGCGACCGTCGTCGCCGGCGACATCCCCCGGCCCAACGGCCTGGCCTTCTCGCCCGACGAGTCGCGGCTGTACGTCGTGGTCAGCGGCGCCATGCCGCGTGAGATCCGCGCCTTCGACGTGGTCGACGGCGGCGCCCGGCTGGCCAACGGCCGCGTCCTGATCGACTGCGGCACCGGCATCCCCGACGGCTTCCGCTGCGACACCGACGGCAACCTCTGGTGCGGCTGGGGCGGCGGCGAGGGCCAGGACGGCGTCGCCGTCTTCAACCCCGAGGGCAAGCTCATCGGCCGCGTCCTGCTGCCCGAGCGCACCGCCAACCTGTGCTTCGGCGGTGGCAAGCGCAACCGCCTGTTCCTGGCCAGTAGCCAGTCGATCTACTCGCTGTACGTCAACGCGCGCGGCGCGACGCTGAGCTGACGCCATGCCCACCTTGCTGATGCTGCCGCCGCAGACAGAGACGACCCGCGCGTGGGCCGCGCGCGTCGCCGCCGCCCTGCCCGCCCTCGAGGTGATCGTGGCGGAGACGCCCGAGGACGCCGCGCGCATCGCCCTCGGCGCCGAGGCGGCGTTCGGCACGATCTCGCCGGCGCTGCTGCGCACCGCCGCCAAGCTGCGCTGGCTGCAGGCGCCCCAGGCGGCGCCGCCCGCCGGCTACTACACCCGCGAGCTGATCGACCATCCGGTGGTCGTGACCAACTTCCGCGAGATCTACAACGACCACATCGGCGCCCACATCATGGCCTTCGTGCTGGCCTTCGCGCGCGGCCTGCACCACTACATCCCACGCCAGCTCCGGCGCGAGTGGCGCCCGGAGCCGCTCGAGACGGGCGGGGTCCTGCACCTGCCGGAGACCTCCGCGCTCATCGTCGGCGTGGGCGGGATCGGCGCCGAGACGGCGCGCCTGTGCGCCGCGTTCGGCATGCACGTCATGGGCGTGGACGCCCGCCGCCGCGACGCGCCGCCCGGCGTGCTCAAGCTCGACGGTCCCGACGCGCTCGACTCGCTGCTGCCGCTGGCCGACTTCGTCATCCTCACCGTGCCCCACACGCCCGAGACCGAGGGCTTCATGCACCGCGGGCGCTTTTCGCTCATGAAGCGCAGCGCGTTCTTCATCAACATCGGTCGGGGCCTGACCACGCGCCTGGACGATCTCGTCGCCGCGCTGCGGGCCGGGGAGATCGCCGGCGCCGCGCTCGACGTCTTCGAGCAGGAGCCGCTGCCGGCCGATCACCCGCTGTGGACCCTGCCCAACGTGCTGATCACACCCCACACCGCCGGTCACGGCCCCTACCTCGACGAGCGCCGCTTCGAGATCCTGCTCGACAACGCGCGCCGCTTCCTGGCCGGCCAGCCGCTGCGCAACGTGGTCGACAAGGCGCGGTGGTTCTGATGACCGACGTCGCCGGCGGCCGCCTGGTCGTCGATCTCCTGAAAGCCGAGGGGGTCCGCTACATCTTCGGGATCGTCGGCTCCACGTTCCTCGACGTCCTGGACGCGCTCTACGACGACCGCTCCGTGGAGTACATCAACGTCCGCCACGAGCAGGCGGCGGCGTTCATGGCCGACGGGCTGGCCCGGGTGACCGGACAGCCCGGCGTCTGTCTGGTGACGAGCGGCCCCGGCGCGACTAATCTGCTGACCGGCGTGGCCGCCGCCCACGTGGCCCACTCACCGGTCGTCGCCCTGGTCGGCGGGATCGAGCGCGCCCACCAGGGCAAGGACGCCTTCCAGGAATACGACCTGGTCGGGATGTTCCGCCCGGTCAGCAAGCTGGCCGTGCAGATCCAGCAGGTCGAGCGCATCCCCGAGCTGCTGCGGGCGGCGCTGCGCACCGCGATGAGCGGCCGCCGCGGGCCGGTCTTCGTCGAGATCCCGCGCGACGTGCTGAGCGAGCGCGTGTCGCCCACCGCCACGCTCGCGCCGTCCGCGTACCGCGCCACTCACGCGCCGCCGCCGCACCCCGAGGCCATCCGCGAGGCCGCGCGCCAGCTGCGCCAGGCCGAGCGCCCGCTGCTGCTCGTCGGCGGCGGCGTGAGCTGGGCCGAGGCCAGCGACCTCGTCGTGCGCCTGAGCGAGCAGGCCGCAATCCCGATGATCACGGCGTACGGCCGCAACGACGCCGTGCCCAACGACCACCCGCTCTACATCGGCCCGCTCGGCCGGGCGGGCTCGCCGGAGGCGGCGGCGGCCTGCCGGCGGGCCGACCTGATCGTGGCGGTCGGCTCGCGGCTGGGCCACTTCACCACGCACTTCGATCATCGCTACATCGTGCGCGACACGCCGATCGTGCAGATCGACATCGAGGGCCGCGACATCGGTCGCTACTACCCCGTCGCCGTCGGCATCCAGGCCGACGCCGGCGCCGCCTGCCAGGCCCTGCTGGACGTCCTCGCCCACGACGGCGGGCGCCCGGCCCCGGCCGCGTGGCGCCAGGAGGCCGCGGGCCTGCGCGCGCAGCGCCAGGAACGCCTGGCCGCCGAGGCCGCGCTGAGCACCACGCCGATGAAGCCGCAACGCGTGTACGCCGAGCTGCGCCGCGCGCTGCCGGCCGACACGATCGTCGCGCTGGACGCCGGGGCCGCGCCCGCCTACGGCTACGATCGCCTGCAGTTCTCGCGGGCCCGCACGTTTCTGACCCCGCTCGACCTCGGCGGCCTCGGCTTCGCGTTCCCCGAGGCGCTCGGCGCCAAGCTCGGCCGGCCGGATGCGCCCGTGCTGGCCATCCACGGAGACGGCGGCTTCCTCATGAACGCGCAGGAGATCGAGACGGCGGTGCGCCACCGCATCAACGTGGTCACGCTGGTGATGAACAACAACTGCTGGGGCTCGGAGAAGGCGTACCAGCGGCAGTTCTTCGGCGGCCGCTACATCGGCTGCGACATCGGCAACCCGCGCTACGACGCGTACGCGCGCCTGTTCGGCGCAAGCGGCTTCTACGTCGAGCACCCCGACCAGGTGGGCGACGTGATGAAGGCGGCCTTCGCGTGCGGGCAGCCGGCCATCGTCGAGGTCCCGATCGATCCCGACGAGTTGCCCACGCCGGTCGCGGCGATCCGCCCGCCCAAGAGCTGAGCGTGTCCGTCACGGTCGTCCACGACGCGACGATCGTCACCGCGGACGACGCCGGCACGATTCACCACGGCGCGGCGCTGGCGGTCGATGGCGGACGCATCGCGGCGATCGGCCCCACGGCCGAGCTGCTCGCGCGCTACCCCGCGGCCGAACGCGTCGATGGCCGGGGCCGCGCCGTGCTGCCGGGCCTGGCCAACACGCACACGCATCTCTCCCGCGTGCTCGCGCGCGGGATCTACGAGGACCTCTCGCCCGCGCACCGGCCGCCCTTCACCGGTGGTCTGGCGCCGCTGCCCACGCCCGCGCTCGACGCCGGCGAGGAGCGCGCGATGGTCCTGCTCGGCGCGCTGGAGGCGATCCGCAGCGGGACGACGCTGGCGCTGGAGGAAGGCACCGGGATCGACGTCTACGCCGGGGCCCTGACCGCCACCGGACTGCGCCTGCTCCTGTGCGAGCGCGCCTGGGACCGCGCGCGGGCGTCGATCGGCCAGCCGGGAGCGTTCGAGGTCGACGCCGGGCTGGGCGACGCCGGCCTCGCCCGCATCGCCGCGCTGCACCGTCGCTGGAATGGCGCCGGCGGCGGGCGCGTGCACGTGGGGCTGGCGGCGTGGGCGCCCGACATGTGCTCACCCGGGCTCCTCGGGCGCCTGCGCAAGCTCCAGGACGAGCTCGGCTGCCTGGCAACGGTGCACCTCAACCAGATCTGGGGCGAGGTGGCCGCGGTGCAGGAGCAGCGCGGCGCGTTGCCGACGGACTACCTGGCGCGCGAGGGCTTCCTCTCCAGCCGTCTCATCGCGGCGCACTGCCGCTGCATGACGGCCGACGAGGAGCGCGTCCTGGGCGCTGCCGGCGTCGCGGTGGCGTTCAACTCGGCCATCGCCGCCCGGCGCGGGCTGTCGCCGCGCGCCGACGAGCTGGAGCGCGCCGGCTGTCGCATCACGCTCGGCAGCGACAACATGGCCGAGGACATGGTCGAGGTGATGCGCACGGCCTTGTTCATGGAGCGCGTACGCCGGCAGGACGGCCGGCGCCCGTCGCCGGAGCAGGTGCTGACCTGGGGCACTCGCAACGGCTACGCGGCGCTCGGAATCGCCGCCGGCGGGTGGCTGGCGCCCGGCAACCGCGCGGACCTGATCGTCGTCGACCTGCGCCGGCCGCATCTGACGCCGGCGCTGCGCGTCGTCTCGGACTTCGTACACAACGGCCAGGCCGGCGACGTGGAGAGCGTCATGGTCGACGGGCGCTTCATCATGCGCGACCATCGCGTGCTTACGCTCGACGAGGCCGCGATCGTCGCCGACGGCGAGCGCGTGGCGCGGACGGCGTGGGCCCGACTCTTCCGCGAGCGGCCCGAGCTTCCTCGCCCGGCCGGCTTCGACCTCCGCCCAGCCTGACCGGCCGTGGCGCTCAGAAGCGGCGCGTGAACCACTGGATCAGCGGCTCCAGCCCGCGCGGCGCCAGCAGCGCCGTCACCGCCAGCCCCAGGAGCGCGCCGCCCAGATGCCCCTCGTGGCTGATCCCGTCCCGGCGCTTGCGGGCGATGAGGATCACCGAGATCACGCCGTAGCCGAGCAGGAACACGGGGCCCGGGATCGGGATGGGCACGAAGAACATCATGACCGACGTGGTCGGGTCGAGCACCACCGCCGCCGTCACGATGCCGAAGACGCTGCCACTGGCCCCCAGGCAGCGGTAGGTCGGGTCGTCCTTGCGCAGCGCGAAGACCACCAGGTCCGATCCGAGGCCGGCCACGACGTAGATCAGCAGGAAGCGCTCCGGCCCCAGCACCCGGAGCACGCCCTCGCCGAACGAGTAGAACGCCAGCATGTTGAAGGCGAGATGCATCACGCCGCCGTGGGAGAAGTGCGCCAGGAGCATGCCGAGACCGTTCTCGCCGCGCGCGACCTGGGAGGGGATGAAGAGAAATTTCTCCGTGCCGCCGCTGCTGCCGCCCTCGCGCATCGCCCGGAACCCGAGCAGGCTCACGACGACGTTCACCACGATGATGCCGATCAGCACGGTCATCCGGCGTCCCGCAGGGTCGTGAGGTAGGCGTCGAGCTGGGCGCGCGCGGCGGCGTCCGCGCCGCCATCGTCCTCGAGCATCGCCTGCATCCGGCGCTCGAGGCGCACGAGGAACTCGGCCCGAACCTCGGGGGCGGCCGTGGCGACGGCGACCTGGGCGCCGTCGAGCTCGATCGGGTACGGCGCGGTGAGCTTGCGGACGAGGTTCGGCAGGAACGCCGGGCACACCAGGACCTCGACGCTCAGCAGCGCGGCGCGCGCGCGCGTGAGATGGAAGGGGCCCCGCCGCCACCACAGCGCGACGATCGCGGCGACCACCGTGGGGTAGAGGCCGGCCGCGGTGTAGAGGACGGCGGCGTCGGGGCCGAGGGTCAGGGTGAGCGCCGGCCCCACGAGGAACAGCCACGCGAACGCCAGGCCGGCCAGCACGCGCGCGGCCCGCAGCGAGCCGCGGAATCGCGCCAGCGCCTCGAGCGTGGTCCGCACCCCGGCCTCGTCGCTGCGGGGCCGGCCCCAGGACGCCACGAACACGCCCCGGTGGGGCAGGTGCAGCGGCCCGAACGCCAGCACTCGCGCCCGGGCCGTGAACGGGCTGTCGTTGAGCGAGGGCTCGAGCCGCCCGCCCGCGGCCTCGATGAGCAGGAATTCCCGCGGGCCCAGCCGCCGGGCAGCGTCGTAGGCGTACAGCACCAGGGCCACGCCCCAGATCGCGTAGTCGGCCAGCCGCGGCGGCTCCAGCACGGGGGCGCTAGCTCCGGCGGAAGAGCTTGCGGAAGAACGTGGCGATGGCGCCGCCCAGCGCCACCACGCCCACGACGATGAGCTTGCCGAAGGCCTTCAGGAAGCCGCTCTTGGTGGCCACGACCGCCGCGCCGCCCAGCACCAGCGCGCCCAGCCCGTACTCGGCGATGCGATCGCCCTTCCGGAACTCCGCGTAGCGCTCGCCCTCCACGAAGGTGTAGCCGGCCAGCGCGCTCTTGAACTCGGCGACGTCGTGGTTCAGCCGGTCGGGCGCGGAGACGAGGATGGCGTGCATGACGCCCCGCCGGCCGAGCAAGCGGATGCTGTAGTTGACGAGCGGGTGACCGTCCTCGCTGCGCAGCTGGACGCCCCACTCCAGCCGCTTGGTCTGCGCATCGTAGTGGGGCGGCACCGACCAGCCCGCCGTGAAGATCGTCGGCATGCCGAGACGCTTGCGCTCGTCGTTATCGAGCTCGTCGGACTCCTGCAGCGACTTGAGCAGCGCATCCGGATCGAGCGTCTCGTCGTCCTTGACGTACCCGCTGCTCTCGAAGAAGAAGATCGCGAACCAGCCCGGCGCGCTCAGCGTGTAACGGCCGTCGCGCGGCGGGTTGCGCGTCAGCTCCAGGAAGCGGCGCGAGCTGGCGGCGTCGAGGAAGCCCTGCCCCTCGAGGATCTTGAGGGTGGCGATGCCGCCCATGCTGCCGTCCGCCGGGCCGCGCTGCCAGCCGAGGGCCTGGATCTCACGGATGACCGGCGATTCTTCGCCGGAGGGCTGGGGCGCGGCCGGCAACGGCGCGGCCAGCAGGCCGAGGAACACGGCGCAACCCAGGAGACGACGAGCCAGGGCCTGGCGCATCTTTCGACACTACCTCAGCGGCAGACGCGGACGTGAGTTCTCCGTGATCGCCGGCCGGGGCGTGGCATGCTGGCAGGCCAATGGACGAGCTGTCCCAGCTGCAGACCGTGATGATGCTGCTGGTGGCGGTGATCGCGCTGGTGACGATCGCGCGCCGCGTGCTCATTCCCTACCCGATCTTCCTGGTCCTGGGCGGACTCGTCCTCAGCCTGGTACCGCACGTGCCGGTCGTCCGGCTCGATCCCGACGTCGTGTTCCTGATTTTCCTGCCGCCCATCCTCTGGTCGGCGGCGTACTTCACCTCGCTGCGGGACTTCCGCGCCAACCTCCGCTCGATCAGCCTGCTCGCCTTCGGCCTGGTGGTGGCCACCACGGCCGCGGTGGCGGCGGTGGCACGCGCGCTCATCCCGGGCCTGAGCTGGCCGGTCGCGCTGGCCCTGGGCGCCATCGTCTCGCCGCCCGACGCGGTGGCGGCCACCGCGATCGCCCGGAAGCTGGGCATCCCCCATCGCGTGGTCACGATCCTGGAGGGCGAGAGCCTCATCAACGACGCCGCGGCCCTGGTGCTCTACCGCAGCGCCGCCGCCGCCGCGGTGACGGGAACCTTCGTGCCCGCCGACACGCTGCTGCAGTTCGTGCTGGCCGCGGCGGGCGGCGTGATCGTCGGGCTGATCGTCGGCTACCTCACCCGCCAGGCGCTGTGCCTGACCGACGACAGCGTGGCCCACACCGCGATCACGCTGCTGGCGCCCTACGCCGCCTGGATCCTCGGCGAGCGCGCGCACGTCTCGGCCGTGCTGGCGTGCGTGGTCGGCGGCGTGTACCTGCGGCAGAGCTTCAGCGCGATCGTGCCGCCGGCCAGCCGGATCCAGTCCCGCGCGGTCTGGGATCTGCTGGTCTTCATCCTGAACGGCATCGTCTTCATCCTCATCGGGCTGCAGCTCGGCGCCATCCGCGAGGTGGGCCTGCCACGGAGCTTCGGCACGATGCTCTGGTACGGCGCCCTCATCAGCGCCACCGCCATCGCCGTCCGCCTGGTCTGGGTGCCGCTGGGCACCGTGATCCCGCGCCTGCTGAGCCCCTCGCTGCGGCGGCGTGATCCAATCCCGCCCTGGCAGGCCATCGCGATGGTGGCGTGGATCGGCATGCGCGGTATCGTCTCGCTGGCCGCCGCGCTGGCGCTGCCGGTGACGACGGCGTCCGGCGCGCCGTTTCCCTTCCG
>JBGQLG010000219.1:0-8987 GCA_041499965.1 Methylomirabilia bacterium | reverse complement strand
GGCGAAGTTGGCGTGGTAGATGATGTCGATGCCGTGGCGCACGCACATCTTGACCGACTCGGCGCTGCGGGCGTGCGCGCACACGCGCACGGCGCCGGCCCGCGCGATCTCCATCGCCGCCGCCACCTCGGCATCGGTCATGACCGCGCGCTCGGAGCGGCTGTTGCGCGGCCCCGTGTCACCCGAGACGTTCAGCTTCAGCAGGTCGACGCCCTCGCGGAGCAGCACCCGGCAGACCTTCCGAATCTCATCGGGCCCGTCGGCCACCCAGGCGAAGGTCGGGGTCTCGTGGTACGGCAGGTGCAGCGTGTTCTCATCCCCCAGCCCGCCGCTCACGGTGATCTCGGGGCCGTTCGCGAGATAGCGCGGGCCGGGAATGCGGCCGGCGTTGATCTCGTTGCGGATCACGACGTCGAGCCGCGGCTTGGCCGAGGCGGCCGACAGCACGCTGGTGTACCCGCAATCCAGCATGAGCTTGGCGTTGCGCATGGTGACGAGGACGTGCTCTTCCGGTGGCAGCCGCGTGAAGTCCGCGTTGCGGGCGGCGTCGGGATAGCTGACGTGGCCGTGCGGCTCGATGAGCCCCGGCATCAGGGTGGCGCCGGCGCCGTCGATGACCCGCGCGTCGCCGCGCGGCAGCCCGCCGCCCCGCTGCACCGCGACGATGCGCTGGCCCTCGACCAGCACGTCGCCGCCGAAGGGCGCCGCCCCGCTGCCATCGAACACCGTCGTATTGGCGATCAGCGTGCCGGTCATTGTGGCCTCCGAGGGGCTCACGATAGCACGCGGGCGGGTGGATCGCCGCGGGGGCGGTCTTGCCCCGTCGCCTCGGAGGGCGCACGATACGGCTCATGATGTCGGGGACGGCGGCGGACCGGGGACGACAAGGAGGCCGCGCATGATCGAGGTGCAACGGCTGGGCCCACAGATCGGCGCCGAGATCCGGGGCGTCGACGTCAAGACGCTGGACGACCAAGGGTTCGCCGCGATCTATCGCGCGTGGCTCGACCACAACGTGGTCATCGTCCCCGGCCAGGAGCTGGCGATCGACGACTTCCTGCGCTACAGCCGTCGCTTCGGCGCCGTCGTCCCGCACCCGTCGAAGTCGACGCGCCATCCGGAGGTCCCGGAGATCACCGTGCTCGGCGTCAACAAGTTCGGCGCCGACGGTCAGCTCGACATGGCCATCTACCGGCGCGGCGCCGAGGGCTGGCACACCGACGGCGCCTACGATGCCGAGCCGTTCAAGGCCACCCAGCTCTACGCGCTGGCGGTGCCGAACACGGGTGGCGACACGTGCTTCGCCAGCATGTACGCCGCGTATGACGCACTACCGTCGCGGTTGAAGGACCGTCTGGAGGGTCGGCTGGGCGCCTTCACCTACGGGGGCCGCCGCAAGGCGACGGCGCTGCTCAACCCGGAAGATCGCGAGTGGACGCCGGTCTTCCACCCGATCGTCCGCACGCATCCGGAGACCAAGCGCAGGGGCCTCTACTTCGATCCCGGCAAGATCCTCCGGATCGAGGGGCTCGAGGCCGCCGAGAGCGACGCGCTGATCGACGAGCTGACCGAGCGCATGATCCAGCCCGAGGGCGAGTATCGCCACCGCTGGCGCAAGGGCGACATCGTCATCTGGGACAACCGCTGCTCCTACCACAAAGCCGCCGGCGACTACCCGCCCGAGCAGGACCGCATCCACTGGCGCGTCTCCATCAAAGAGCGAATCGCAGCCTGACCCGGCCGCGGACTCTCGTGCCCCGTGGTGACGCCGGGGGGCGGGTGGCGGGTCGTGTCGCGCGGGGCCGGAGCGCGGAAGCCTGAGGCGCGCCACCATGGCGAGCCGTCGTCGCCGTTCGAGCGCAGGGCTCGGCTCGCGAGCCGCCCAAGATCCAACTTGTCCGCGCGCCAGCCCCCTCTGGGGGATGGGGGGCCCGAGCGCGCCGAGCCCGGAGCGAGTTACGGCGACAGGCGAGCCATGCTGGCGCGCCTCAGGCTTCCGCGCTCCGGCCCCGCGCGACACGGCCCGCCACCCGCCCCCCGGCGTCACCACGGGGCACGAGATTTACGGGAGCTGGCGAGATTGAACTAGAAGTGCATCACCTCGGCGGCGTGCTCGTACACGTCCTGGATGCGCCCGTGGGAGATGGCGGCCGCTTGCACTGCCGCCACCAGGTGGCGCCACCGCAGCGAGGGACGGGTGGCGTGGAATTCCTCGTAGGTCGCCTGGTGGTGCTTGAGCGCGTGCATCTCGGTGAAGTTGTCGCGGCAGGCGATCTTGCCGAGCAGGGTGATCAGCGCCTCGGGGGCGTAGCCGGAGCTGGCGTACTGCTGGGCCAGCGCCGCCGCCTGCTTGACCTCGTCGGTCGAGCGCCAGGTGGCCAGGCCCGCCTTGGGCAGCCGCTCGCCGACCGGCAGGCTCGAGATCAGCTCCTCGATCTCGGTGAGGAGATCGTCCTGCGCGTGCCACGGCAGCGCGGCCACGCGGTCGGGCTCGGGCTGGATGTCGGGAGCCAGCATGCGCTGGGCCATCATCACTTCCGGTCCCGTGTGCCACATCAGCAGCGCCCGCAGCTTGGTGCGGAGCGACAGCTCCGGCTGGCGCAGCAGGTAGCGGCGTGTGTTGACGCCGGTATTGATGTGCACGTCCATCGGGTTGCCGGTCTGCGAGCGCAGGAAGAGCGTCGAGCCGCCCACGGAGAGCGCCTCGCCGGTGCCCTCCAGCGAGAGCCCGTCGGCCAGCGCGCGGGCCAGCATCTCGGGGATCGCGCTGAACCGGCTGACACGGCCGATCTCCTCGGCCAGCGCCGTGATGGCGGCGGTCTCGTCCTCGCCGGTCGCGAAGCGCAGATCACGCTCCAGCAGGCCGAACTTGGCGATCAGCGTATCGACGTCCTCCAGCGAGGCCGGCATCGTGGGGCGCGTGACGTAGCGCACCGGCGCCCGGCCGATGTACTTCGCGTACTCCCAGCCCAAGTACTCCAGCGCCCGCCACGTGAAGACCGGGAACAGGAAGTAGTGGTCGTCGAGCTGGTTCTTCGGGATGGCCACCTGGAGCAGGTGTTCCAGGACCTGCATGGGCGAGAGCCGTCCCAGCAGATAGAGGAAGTAGTGATCGCAGGCGTTGTAGACGCCGCGTCCCGCCGCGGTCCGGAAGGCCTCCAGCGTGGCCTCGACGTCGTCGCGCTCGGACACCGGCTGCGCGTCGGCCAGGATGTAGGGGCCCATGGCCGGCGAGTGGATGTGCTTGTTGGCCACCGCCACGTTCTGGATCACGGGCAGCGGCGCGTACTCGCCGGGCAGCCGCGCCGCGATGTTCCGGACGGCGTGCAGGCCCGCCAGCGGATGGAGGGGGCCGCCGTGATGGCCGGGGGGCAGGTCCGAGGAGCGCACCACAGCCAGTGCTCCGGCCAGCAGCATGTCCCTCACCGGGGTGCCGCCGGCCAGCTTGTCGTGGGTGCGGGCCACGATGTGCTCGGGGGCGGTCTCCTCCACGAACTGCACGAGGGGCTCGATGTGCGCGGGGTACGTGACTGGTCGGGCCATCGCCTGTCTCCCGGGTACGAGGGAACTGCTGCTCAGCCTGTCGACCGGATTCTACGCCAAGTGGAACCGGCGAAGCTCGGGGAAGCGATACATCCAGAGGGCGACCACGACGATCGTCCCCACGCCGCCGACGAGGACGGCCGGGACGGCGCCGAACAGCGCCGCCAGCAGACCCGACTCGAACTCGCCGAGCTGGTTCGAGGTGCCGGTGAACAGCGAGTGCACCGCGCTCACCCGGCCGCGCATGCCGTCGGGCGTGCGGATCTGCACCAGCGACTGGCGGATGATCATGCTGAGCAGGTCGGCGCCGCCGAGCACGGCGAGCGCGGCCAGCGACAGCGAGAGATTCGTGGAGAGCCCGAACACGATCGTGGTGACGCCGAACACCAGGATGCTGCCGAACAGCGCCGGCCCCGCGTTGTGCTCCATCGGGCGCCGTGCCAGCAGCACGGACATCACGAGCGCCCCGATCGCGGGGGCCGCCCGCAGCAGTCCCAGCCCCACCGGCCCGGTGTCGAGGATGTCGCGCGCGTAGATCGGCAGCAGCGCGGTGGCGCCGCCGAGCAGGACGGCGAAGAGGTCCAGCGACATCAGCCCGAGGAGCAGCCGCTGGCGCAGGATGAAGATGACGCCCTCGAAGAGCGAGGCGGGCGTCACCGGCGTGCGGGGCCGCGCGGGTTGCCCGTCGCGCACCAGCACGATCAGCCCGCCGCCCACGACGTAGAGCCCGGCGACCGTGACGTAGACGGTGGGTGCGCCCAGCGCGTAGAGTGCGCCGCCGAGTGCCGGGCCGGCGATGCGGGCCATCTGGCCGGCCGACGTCACGCTGGCGATCGCTCGCGACAGCAGCGCGAGCGGCACCAGCCGCGGCACCAGCGCCGCCCGGGCGGGATTCTCGAACGCGCGGGCAGCGCCGATGACTACCAGGACGGCGAGGATGCCGTCGCGGCTCAGCCAGCCCTCGAGGCTGCCCAGCGCGAGCACGCCGGTGGCGCCGGCCTCGGCCACGTGGCAGATGACCACCACGACGCGGCGATCGTAGCGGTCCGCCACCTGGCCGACGACGAGCGTGAGGACGACGGTGGGCGCGAACTGCGCGAGACCGACCAGGCCGAGATCGAAGGCGCTGCCGGTGAGGGTGTAGAGCTGCCAGCCCACCGCGACGGTCTGCATGTTCAGCGCGAGCGTAGACAGCACGCGTGAGGACCAGAAGAGCGCGAAGGGCGTGTTCCAGAGGGGCGGCGTGGACGTAGAATAGCGCCGATTCGTCCAGGAAGGGAGACCGGTGATGACGATCGCGGCGCGCATGCTCACGCAGGAGCAGGACGGTATCGGCGGTTACATGGCGCATCCCGAGGGGCCCGGCCAGCGGCCCGGAGTGCTGATGGTGCACCATGCCCACGGCGTGACCGCCGACTACAAGGTCGACGCCTACCGGCTGGCCCAGCTCGGCTTCAACGTGCTGGCGCCGAGCCTGTTCAACATGTTCGGCGTGCTGGGCACGAACCACATCGGCCAGGGCGCCGAGCTGCAGTCCAAGCACTCGGATGCCGAATTCCTCGGCAAGATGGACGAGGCCTGGCGCTACCTCATCGACCGCATGGGGTCTGATCCCGCCCGCACCGGGTGCATCGGCCACTGTATGGGCGGCCGGCTGCTCATCCCGTTCGCGGCCGATCATCCCTCCGTCCGCGCGATCGTCCTCTACTATCCGTCCGTGCGCGACGAGCCGGAGACGTCGCACCGACCCCGCCACGCGTTCACCCTGGCGAAGACGCTGCGCTGCGCCACGCTCGTGTTCGCCGCCGGCAAGGACTACATCGCCACGCCGGCCATCCAGGGCCCGCTGTGGCAGAGCTTCATCACCAACGGCCAGCTCGTCGAGTGGCACTTCTTGTCCGAGGCCAACCACGGCTTCCGCCATCCGGACAACGCCGGCTTCCAGCCGCACTACGCCGACCTGGCCTGGCCGCTGGTCACCGATTTTCTGCAGCGGACCGTGTGACCGTGAACGTCGATGAGTTGCGAGCCGGGCTGCGGGGGGCGCTGCTGCAGCCGGGCGATCCCGGCTACGACGCCGCCCGGCGGGTCTGGAACGGTGCGATCGACCGCAAGCCGGCGCTGATCGCGCGCTGCACCGGCGCCGGTGACGTGCTCCAGGCCGTGCGGCTCGCGCGCGCCAACGATCTGCTCGTCTCCGTCCGCGGGGGCGGCCACAACGTCACCGGCAACGCCGTGTGCGACGGCGGGCTGATGCTCGATCTCTCGCCCATGAAGGGCGTCCGGGTCGATCCGGCCCGGCGCACCGTGCGGGCCCAGGCCGGGGTGACGTGGGGCGATCTCGATCACGAGACGCAGGCCTTCGGCCTGGCCACGACCGGCGGCCAGATCTCGACGACCGGCATCGCCGGCCTCACGCTGGGCGGCGGCCTGGGCTGGCTCATGCGCAAGTGCGGCCTCGTCGTCGACAACCTCCTGTCGGCCGACGTCGTCACCGCCGACGGCCGCTTCCTGACCTGCAGCGCCACCGAGCACGCCGACCTGTTCTGGGGCCTGCGCGGCGGCGGCGGCAACCTGGGCCTGGTGACGTCGTTCGAGTACCGCCTGCATGCCATCGGGCCGGTGGTGACGGGCGGGCTCGTGCTCTACCCGGCCGCGCGGGCGGCCGAGGCCCTGGCCTTCTATCTCGATCACATGGCGCGCGCCTCCGACGACGAGATGGTGGCGTTCGCGTTCCAGTCGGCGCCGCCCGCGCCGTTCGTGCCGGCGCCGCTGCACGGCGCGCCAGTGGTCGGCTTCGCGCTCTGTCACGTCGGCCCGCTCGACGAAGGGCGGCGGGCCATCGAGCGGCTGCGGGCGTTCGGCCCGCCGTTCGTCGATTTGCTGGGGCCGATGCCCTACACGGCGGTGCAGCGCATGATGGACGAGGCGCTGCCGTTCGGCCGCCACGTCTACCTGCGCTCCGACCACCTGGTGGGCCTCGGCGACGACGTGATCGCGACCTGCGTGGAGCACGCGGGGACGATGACGTCGCCGCTGTCCGTGGCGGTCATCGTCCCGCTCGGCGGCGCGGTGGCCCGGGTCGGCGAGCACGACACCGCCTTCAGCCACCGCACCACGCCCTTCGACATCGACATCTTCGCGATCTGGACCGACCCCCGCGAGTCCGACCGTCACCTGGCGTGGGGCCGGGGATTCGGCGCGGCGCTGCAGCCGTTCTCGCGCGGCGTGTACGTGAACGAGATGGGAAGCGAGGGCGACGAGCGCATCCGGGCCGCGTACAACGCGGAGAACTACGCGCGGCTGGTGACGCTGAAGAACACCTACGACCCGACCAACTTCTGGCGAATGAACCAGAACATCAAGCCCACGGTGTGACGCGGGGAGGCTCCATGGCATTCCAGGTGCGGAGAGTGATCACCGGCCACGACGGCCACGGCAAGGCGATCGTGAAGATCGACGAGGTCGCCCAGCACGTGTTCGCGGGCAGGCCGGGGGCGCAGGGCATCAACGTGTGGACCACCGAGGGCTTTCCGGCCAACAACGACGGGGCGGAGGACGCCGGCCTGCGCAAGGTTGGGACCACGGTGCCGAACGGGACGATCTTCCGCATCCTGGAGTTCTCGCCTGGCCTGGCGGCGCGCAACCATCGGACCGACTCGATCGACTACATCGTCGTGCTGTCGGGCGAGATCGACATGGAGCTGGACGAGACCACCGTCCACCTCAAGGCGGGCGACGTCATGGTCCAGCGCGGGACGATCCACAACTGGGTCAACCGCGGCACTGCGCCCTGCGTGCTCGCCGTCATCCTGATCGCCGCCAAATCGGTCGAAGCTGGCGGGAAAACGTTGAGCGCCGTCGGCTAGCGAAGCGCGTGGACTCCGGTGACGCCGCGGGGCGGACGCCGGGGGCGCGGGCGCGCCTGCGTGGCTCGCCTGTCGCCGTAACTCGCTCCGGGATCGGCTCGCTCGGGCCCCCCATCCCCTAGAGGCCCAGAGGGGGCTGGGGCACGGACAAGTTGGATCGTCGGCGGCTCGCGAGCCGAGCCCGGAGCGACAACGGCGACGACGGCTCGCCACGGAGGCGCGCCCGCGCCCCCGGCGCCCGCCCCGCGGCGTCGCCGGAGTCCACGAGCATCGCCAGACCGCGCGGTGATGTAGCCCCGCGGGAACGTAGACCGCGCGGCAACGTCAGACGACGGCGCTACGTCTTGATGCCGAGCAGGGTTGCGGCGGTGCCGCCGAGCATGGCGATGCGTTCGTTGTCGGTGAGGCCGGGCGTCGCCAGGATGTGGTCCACCGAGGTGTGCGTCCACGGGAACGGGTAGTCGGTGCCCATGACGATCTGGCTCGATCCGGTCTCGGCGACGAGGTGGCGTAGCGCTTCGGGGGTGAAGACGAGGGAGTCGAAGTAGAGCTGGCGGAGATACTCCGTTGGCTTCTTGCGCAGGGGTTTGGTGCAGCGGTCGGGGAAGGTGACGCAGCCGGCGTCGGAGCGGGCGGCGTACGACGGGAGGTAGCCGCCGCCGTGGGCGGCGCAGATCTTCAGGCCGGGGAACCGGTCGAGCGTGCCCTCGAAGATCAGGTGCGAGAGCGCGATCGTGGTTTCCAGCGGGTTGCCGATGACGTTGTCCAGGCCGCCGTTGCCCTTCAGCCGCGCGCCCAGCTCGGTCGGCGCTCCCGTCGCCTGCGGGTGGATGAAAACCAGCACGCCGAGCTGCTCGGCCTTGGCCCAGAACGGGTGGAACGTGGGATCGGCCAGCTCGAGCCCGTTGACGCTGCCACCCAATCCGGCGCCGCGCAGCCCGTACTTCCGCACGCCTTCCTCCAGTTGCTCGGCGGCGAGGTCCGGGTGCTGCAGGGCCACCGACGCGAACGCCACGAAGCGGTCGGGATATGTGGCACAGAACTCGGCCAGCTTCTCGTTCTGGATGCGGATCAGCTCGCGCGCCACGTCGCGGTCGGCCTTGTACCAGTACGGGTTGATGCTGAGCGCCTCGACGTCGATGCCCTGCTCGTCCATCGCGCGCAGGCGGTCGGCCGGCTGCGTCATCAGCAGGCTCGGCGTCCCGACCTTCATGCCCAGCAGCGCCATCGCCTCGGGCACACCGCAGTGCGCGTGCACGTCGACCGTCTTCACGCGACGGCCATTCACCACGACCTCGCGGCGGCGGCCTCGCGGCTGTGCGCCCGCTGGCGCCGGCGCGTAGTCGGGCGACGCAGTCAGCAGGGAGCAGCCGACGAAAGCGAGACCCGTCACGTCGCGCATCCTAGGCATCGCCTTCCAGGTTCAACGTTCCTTCGCTGCGGTTCCACAGCCGGATCATGTGGCGGCGCTGCGAGCCGTCCGGCGCGTCCTGGAAGGCCGTGCGGCTGTGCGCGAACTGCCGGTTGTTGATGTACTGGAACTGGCCGCGCTCGATCCGGAACTCCACCCAGTGG
>JBGQLG010000218.1:0-9023 GCA_041499965.1 Methylomirabilia bacterium | reverse complement strand
CGGCGGTGCCGCCGCCGGGCGGCAGCCGCGCGGGCTCGGCCAGCGGGGGGATGGCGTCAACGCGGGCCCAGTCGATCGCCGCGCAGTGCGTGAGCGAAGCGGCGCCCCGCCGCAGGACGTCGGACACGCCCCAGCGCGCGTCCTCGGTGGCGCGCGGCTCGATCGCGAGCCAGTCGCCGTCGGGCAGTCGCACGCTGGCGCCGGCCAGTCGCCCGTCGTCGGCCCAGGCCAGCGTGGCGACGGGGGCGCCGTAGCGGTCGTCCTCGCGGATGCGGCGACCGTGGGCGTCGCGGATGACCTCGGCGCCGGCGCGGCCGCTCACGCGCCGGATGATACAATCTCCCGGGTGCAGAGGAGCAACCCGTGATCCACGAGGATCTCGCCTGGCGGTCGGCGCTCGAGATCGCCGCGCTCGTTCGTGACAAGCAGCTCTCGCCCGTCGAGCTCACCGCAGCACTGCTCGCCCGCATCGAGGCGCTCGACCCGCGCCTGAACGCGTTCTGCCTGGTGACGGCCGACGCCGCGCGGGCGGCGGCCCGCGAGGCGGAGATTGCCGTCATGAAGCGCGAGCCGATCGGCCTGCTGCACGGCGTGCCGCTGTCGCTCAAGGACGTGCTCTACACGCGCGGCGTCCGAACGACGGGCGGCTCCCGGCTCTTCGCCGACCTGGTGCCCGAGGAAGACAACGTGGCGGTGGGTCGTCTCAAGGCGGCCGGCGCCATCATCCTCGGCAAGACCAACACCTCCGAGCTCGGCCACAAGGCGCTCACCGACAGCCCGCTCTTCGGCGTCACCCACAATCCCTGGGACGTGACGCGCACGCCCGGCGGTTCCAGCGGCGGGGCCGCCGCGGCGGTGGCCAGCGGCCTGGGCCCGGTGGCGCTCGGCACCGACGGCGGCGGCTCGGTGCGCATCCCGGCCGGCTTCTGCGGCCTGGTCGGCATGAAGCCCTCGTTCGGTCGCGTGCCGCAGACGCCGGGGTTCCCGGGCTGGGACCACATCGGGACCACCGGCCCGCTGGCCCGCACCGTGCGCGACGCCGCCCTCGTCCTCGACGTGATCGCCGGCGGTGACGATCGCGATCGCACCTCGCTGCCGCGCGAGCCGGGCTCCTATCTGGAGGCGTGCGAGCAGGGCGTCCGCGGGCTGCACGTGGCGTGGACGCCGGACCTCGGCTACGCGGCGGTGGACGAGCGCGTGCTGGACCTGTGCGGCAACGCCGCCGCGGAGTTCGAGACGCTCGGCTGTCACGTGGAGGTCGTGAACCCCGGCTGGGAGAGCCCGGAGGAGGCGTTCGCGACGATCGTGGCCGCGCAGTTCTACGCGGCCTGGGCCGACGCGCTGCCCGCCCGCGAGGCCGACATGGATGCCTCGCTCGTGCGCTTCATCCGCCGCGGCGGCGCCGTGACCGCCCGCGACTACCTGACCGCCATGGCCAAGGTCGCCGCGTACTGGCAGGAGGTCCACGTCTTCCTGGCCCGCTTCGACCTGCTGCTGACGCCGACGGCCGCGGTCCCGCCGTTCGCGCTGGGTGGCGGCGTGCCGCGCGAGATCGCCGGTCAGGAAGTCTCGCGCCTGGGCTGGATGCCGTTCACCTACCCGTTCAACCTGACCGGGCAGCCCGCCGCCTCCGTGCCGGCCGGCTGGACTGACGACGGCCTGCCCGTCGGCCTGCAGATCGTGGGCCGCCGCCACGCCGACCGCACGGTGCTGGCCGCGGCCGCCGCGTTCGAGGCGGCGTGTCCGTGGCGGGACCGCCGGCCGGTGCAGTGACCGATCGGGCCAAGCGCGGCCCGGCAGCGTGGAGCGGGCCCGCCCGCTGGGTCGTGGCGTCGGCCGTGCTCGCGCTGGCGCTCGGTCTCATCATCTGGCTCGTCGTCACCGACTCCCCGATCGTGCGCATGATCGTGCGCCTCTACCACGACAAGTACTTCCTGCGTGACTCGGTGGCCGCCTGGGGCTGGATGGCGCCGCTGGTGTTCATCGGGATCCAGGCGATGCAGGTCATCATCGCGCCCATCCCCGGCGAGATCACCGGGCCCGTCGGCGGCGCGCTGTTCGGCACGCTGTGGGGGGTGATCTACTCGACGATCGGGCTGACGATCGGCACCGTCGTCTGCTTCGGGCTGGGCCGGCTGTGGGGCGAGCCGCTCATCCGGCCCTGGCTCAGCGAGCACCACTGGAACCGGATGAGCTTCATCGTCGAGGCCGAGGGCGCGATCATCTGTTTCATCCTCTACCTGATCCCGGGCTTTCCCAAGGACGCCATCTCGTACCTGTTCGGGATCAGCCCGATGCCCTTCTGGCTCTTCGCGGTCGTCTCCACGATCGGGCGGGTGCCCGGCACCTGGATCAGCTCCTACTTCGGCGCCCACGTGGGCGAGCAACAGTACCTCTATGCCGCGGTGTTCATCGCGCTCGTCATGGGCGCCTGCCTGCCGCTCTACTACTATCGCGAGTCGATCCTGCGCCGCTTCCACCGCAAGCCGCGACCGCGCAACGGTGGGGAGGGCGCGGTGAGCCGGCGGCAAAGCCCTTGACACTGCCCCGGCCCGCCCCGTACATTACCCGGCACGTCATGAACGGCCAGACGCGCACCCGAGGCGTTCAGTACTTTTACTTCTTCGCCGGAGTCCGCCTACCGGCTCTCACCTGAACAGAGAGCCGCGGGCGGACGGAGCCCGCGGCGCCTGACCGATGCGAGGCCGCGGGCTCCCGCGGCCTCTTTTTTTTGCGAAGGAGACAGCGATGATCATCGTGCTGAGGTCGGGGACCTCGGACACCGACGTGGCGGACGTCGAGCGACGGATTCGCGCCATGGGCTACACGCCCCACACCATCCGCGGCGAGCTGCGCAACGTCATCGGCGCCATCGGCGACGACCGCGGCAAGGAGCGGCTGCGCGCGCTGGAGTCGCTCGAGTGCGTGGAGGCGGTCACGCCCATCCTGCAGCCCTTCAAGCTGGCCAGCCGCGAGGTCCGCAGCGCCAACTCGCAGGTGCGGGTGGGCGACACCGTGATCGGCGGCCGCACGATCGTGGTGATGGCCGGGCCCTGCTCGGTGGAGTCGCGCCTGCAGGTGCTCGACGTGGCCGCCCGGGTGAAGGCGGCCGGCGCCCGCGTGCTGCGCGGCGGCGCCTTCAAGCCGCGCACCTCGCCCTACGCCTTCCAGGGGCTGGAGACGGAGGGGCTCAAGCTCCTGGCCGAGGCCCGGCGCGAGACGGGGCTGCCGGTCATCACCGAGGTGATGGAGCCGGAGCGCGTGGACATCGTCGCCGAGCACTCCGACATCCTGCAGATCGGCGCCCGCAACGTGCAGAACTTCTCGCTGCTGCGCCGGGTGGCCGAGGCGGGCAAGCCGGTGCTGCTCAAGCGCGGCATGTCCACGACGATCCAGGAGTGGCTGCTCTCGGCCGAGTACGTGCTGTCGGGCGGCAACCCCAATGTCATCCTGTGCGAGCGCGGCATCCGCACCTTCGAGACGGCCACCCGCTTCACGCTCGACCTCAACGCGGTGCCCGTCCTCAAGAAGCTCACGCACCTGCCGGTGGTGGTGGACCCGAGCCACGGCACCGGCCACTGGGAGTACGTCGAGCCGATGGCCATGGCGGCGGTGGCGGCCGGGGCTGACGGCCTGCTCATCGAGGTGCATCCCAAGCCCGAGGAGGCGCTGTCCGACGGGCCGCAGTCGCTCAAGCCCGAGCGCTTCGCGGCACTGATGGTCCGGCTGCGGAAGGTCGCGCAGGCCGTCGATCGCGACATATAACTTATACTCGTGAGGGATGGGGCTGTGGGAGTTCCTCAGGCAGTGGCCGCGCGGACGTCTCTTCACCGGCGTCATGGCGTCGCTGCTCGTGCATGTCCTCCTCGCCCTGGGGGTGCTGTGGGCCCTCAAGAGCGAGCTGATGGCGAAGGACGTCCCCAAGCGGGGCGACACGCTCATCGTCGACCTGGCGAAGCCGGAGGAGCCGGCCAACGCCGGCAGCCCGACCGCGGCCTCGCCGACGCCACCGGCCCCTGCGCGGCCCCCCTCGCCACCGATGTCCCGCCCGTCGCCCCCGCCGCGGGAGGCCCCCGCGCCCCCGCGCGAGGAGCGCCGCGTGGCGAGCGCTCCGCGGCCGGCGCCTCGGGCTCCCGAGCCCGCTCTACGCCCGGAACCCGCTCCGCGCGGCCCGGAGCCGGCCCCCCGCGCCACCGAGCCGGAGCCGAGCACACCGGCGCCGCCGGTGCCCAGCCCGAGGGCAGCCGAGCCCGCGGCGCGCGCGCCGGTGGCCGTCGAGCCGCGCCGGGAGGGCGAGCGCCAGGTGGCCAGCCTGCCGCCGTCTCGCCCGTCGGGTCCGGCCAGCCAAAGGGAGGTGCGGGACGCGCTGCGGGTCGGGTCGGGTGGGCAGGCCGCAGGTCACGGCGGTATCGAGGGCGACCCGATCCGGCTCGACTCCGCCGACGAGCGCTACAACGACTATCTCGAGCAGATTCGTCGGCGTATCAAGGAGAAGTGGGGCTTCCCCTGCGTGCGGAACCCCTCGACGCGGGAGTGCGACCACTACACGACCTCGCTCGACATCCACTTCGGCATCCTCAAGGACGGCCGGATCCAGTACGTCGACGTGGTGCGGAACTCGGGCCACGACATCTACGACGAGTACGCCGTGAACGCCATCCGGCTGGCCCAGCCGTTCCCGCCAGTGCCGCCGGCCATGATGGCCGCGATGCGCCAGGGCAGCACCGGGCTGGCGATCAGCGCGCGCTTCAGCTACGTCGTGGAATCGTCGCTCACGAACCTCCTCCACTGAGCGCCACGAAACGCCTGCAAGTCCGGGACGTTGTCTTGACACCCCTCGCTGCCGTAGGTAGCATGTGCGTTACTCTGGATAGGCTCGTAGCTCAGTGGGAGAGCGCCTCTCTGACGCAGAGGAGGTCGGCGGTTCGAAACCGCCCGAGCCTACCATCCCCCCTCACCCCGAACGTGTATGGCCGAGTCTGAAGAAGAGCGACATCTCACGCTGACGGGCGAGTTCGACTGCGACCCGACGCCGCTGTCGACGCTGCGCCACTCGACCTCGCACGTGATGGCCCAGGCGGTGAAGCGCCTGTTCCCCGACGTGAAGGTGGCCATCGGCCCGTCGATCGACGACGGCTTCTACTACGACTTCGCCAAGGCCGAGCCGTTCACGCCCGAGGATCTCGCGCGCATCGAGAAGGCCATGCGGGAGATCGTCAAGGCCGACGACGCCTTCGAGCGCCGCGAGATGCCGCGCACCGAGGCCATCGCGTACTTCCGCGAGCGCGGCGAGCCCTACAAGGTCGAGATCCTGGAGGGCCTCGCCGCCGACCGGGTGTCGCTCTACACGCAGGGCGACTTCGTCGACCTCTGCCGCGGCCCGCACGTGCGCTCGACGGGGGAGATCACGGTCTTCAAGCTACTGTCCTCGTCGGGCGCCTACTGGCGCGGCGACGAGAAGAACGCGATGCTGCAGCGCATCTACGGCACCGCCTGGCTCACCCAGGAGGAGCTGGACACGTATCTCTGGCGGCTGGAGGAGGCCAAGAAGCGCGACCACCGCAAGCTGGGCCGCGAGCTCGACCTGTTCGTCTTCCACGACGTGTCGCCGGGCGCGCCGTTCTGGCTGCCGGCCGGCATGGTCATCTTCCGCGAGCTCGAGCGCTTCTGGCGCGAGGTGCACGACGCCAACGGCTACCTCGAGACGTCGACGCCGATCCTCGTCAACAAGAAGCTGTGGGAGCAGTCCGGCCACTGGGAGCACTACAGCGAGAACATGTTCAAGTTCGAGGTGGAGGAGCAGACCTTCAGCCTCAAGCCGATGAACTGCCCGGAGTCGACCTACATCTACCGGCACGCCCTGCGGTCGTATCGCGACCTGCCGCTGCGCGTGGCCGAGATCGGCCGGCTGCACCGCAACGAGCGCTCGGGGACGCTGACCGGGCTGTTCCGCGTGCGGCAGATCACGATGGACGACGCGCACATCTACTGCCGGCCCGACCAGGTCCAGGACGAGATCACCAGCGTGCTGGGGCTCGTGCGGCAGTTCTACAAGCTGTTTGACCTGGAGCCGTCGTTCAAGCTGGCCACGCGCCCGGAGGGCTACCTGGGCACCGCCGAGCAGTGGGACGCGGCCGAGCGCGCGCTGCACGAGGTGCTCAAGGCCAACGGCCTGGCCTACGAGGTCAAACCGGGCGACGGGGCCTTCTACGGGCCGAAGATCGACATCCACATCGAGGACGTGCTCGGCCGCGACTGGCAGATCGCCACCGCCCAGCTCGACTTCGCGATGCTGCCCGAGCGCTTCGACCTCACCTACGTCGACGCCGACGGCCACGCCAAGCGGCCGGTGGCGATCCACCGGGCGATCTTCGGCTCGTTCGAGCGCTTCATCGGCATCCTCACCGAGCACTTTGCCGGGGCCTTCCCGGTCTGGCTGGCGCCGGTGCAGGCGCGCGTGCTGCCGATCTCGGAGAAGTTCATCGACTACGCCCGCGTCGTGCACCAGCGGTTGCGGGTGGCCAGGGTCCGCGCCGAGCTCGACGACCGCAACGAGAAGTTGGGCTACCGCATCCGCGACGCCCAGGTGCGGAAGGTGCCCTACATGCTCGTGGTGGGCGGTCGCGAGGCCGAGCAGGGCACGGTCAGCCTGCGACCCCGCACCGGCGAGGACCGGGGCGCCGTGGCGCTCGACCGCGTCGTGACCGAGCTCACCGCCGAGATCGCCTCGCGCGGCGCCGACCTCTCCGTGGGCCGGTCGTGACCGGCCGCGCCCTTCACATCGTTACCCCCCGCACGGCGGGGACGCACGAGGAGCCACGCCTCTGAGCAAAGCACAGGAAATCCGCATCAACGAGGGCATTCGGGTCCGCGAGGTCCGCGTGGTCAGCGCGGACGGTGAGCAGCTCGGCATCATGCCGACCCAGACGGCGCTGGAGACCGCCCGCACCCAGGAGCTCGACCTCGTCGAGGTGGCGCCGGAGGCGAGTCCGCCCGTCTGCCGCATCATGGATTTCGGCAAGTACAAGTACACGCAGGCCCGGCGGCTCAAGGAGGCGCGCAAGAAGCAGACGACGATCTCGGTGAAGGAAGTGAAGATGGGCCCCAAGACCGAGCGCCACGACTTCGACTTCAAGCTCAAGCACGTGCGCCGGTTCCTGGAAGAGGGCCACAAGGCCAAGGTCACGGTCCGCTTCAAGGGCCGCGAGATGGCCCACACCGAGCTCGGCTGGAAGATGCTCCAGAAGATGGTGGAGGCGGTCCAGGACATCGCGGTGGCCGACAACAACCCGCGCATGGAAGGCCGCATGCTCCACATCATGCTGAGCCCCAAGGCGTCGCATTGAGACAGGGCAGTGCATCGATGGCGATCACGCGGTAGCGCAGTGAAGAGGAGTGCCACGGCTCCGCCGGGGCGCTCCGAACGTTGGGGGTTTGGGGGCCATCTCGGGGCCCCCATGGGAGGCAGTCATGCCGAAAATGAAAACCAGAAGGGCGGCGGCCAAGCGGCTGCGCAAGACGGCCAAGGGCCATCTCAAGCGCCACCGCGGCTGGAAGCGCCACCTGCTGGAAGGCAAGGAACCGAAGCGCCGCCATCGTCTGCGCAAGGCGGGGCTCATTCACAAAGCGGACGAGCCGCGTCTCAAGAAGCTCGTCCCGTACCTGTAAAGCCGAGGAGGTCAGGGGCATGCCACGGGCCAAAGGCGGCGCCAAGACGCGCCACCGCCGGAAGAAGATCCTCAAGAAGGCCAAGGGTTACGTCGGTGGGCGGTCGCGGCTGTACCGCACCGCCGCCGAGACCGTCCTGCGGGCGGGCGCGTTCGCGTACCGCGACCGCAAGGCGAAGAAGCGGACGGCGCGCCGTCTGTGGATCGCGCGCATCAACGCCGCCTGCCGCGCGGCGGGGTTGACGTACTCGATCTTCATCGCCGCGCTGAAGAAGGCCGGCATCGGGCTCGATCGCAAGATCCTCGCCGAGATGGCCGTCCGCGATCCGGGCGGCTTCGCCAAGCTCGCCGAGACGGCCAAAGCCCAGGCCCGGTAGCGCTCGTGGGGCATCCGCGCGTCGACGCCATCGCCGGCGAGGCCCGCGCGGCGATCGAGGCCGCGGCCTCGTCGGCTGACCTCGAGGCGCTCCGCGTCCGCTACCTCGGCCGTCACGACGGCGCGCTGCTCACCCAGTTGCTCCGCTCGCTCGGCACGCTGCCGGCCGCCGAGCGGCCGGTGGTGGGCGCCGCCGCCAACGCGGCCAAGCGCGAGCTGGAGGCGCTGCTCGACGCGCGGCTGGCCGAGGCCCAGGCGCGGGAGACCCGCGCCCGGCGCGAGCGAGACCGGCTCGACCTGACGCTGCCGGGCCGGCGCCCACCGCGGGGCGCCGTGCACCCGCTCACGCGCGTGCACGACGAGATCGTCGCGATCTTCGGCGGGCTCGGCTTCTCGGTGGCCGAGGGGCCGGAGATCGAGTCCGATTTCTACAACTTCGAGGCGTTGAACATCCCCAAGGACCATCCCGCGCGCGACATGCAGGACACGTTCTACCTCACGGAGGAGACGCTGCTGCGCACGCACACCTCGCCCGTGCAGATCCGCACGATGCGGGCGGCGGGCGGACGGACACCGGTGAAGATCATCGTCCCCGGCCGGGTGTTCCGCCGCGACGTGCCCGACGCCTCGCACTCGCCGGTGTTCCACCAGGTCGAGGGGCTGGCGGTCGATCGCGCCATCACGATGGGCGACCTCAAGGGCACGCTCGAGCTCTTCGCCCGCGAGATGTTCGGGCCGAAGTCGCGCATCCGCTTCCGGCCGTCGTTCTTTCCGTTCACGGAGCCGTCGGCCGAGGTCGACGTGCTGTGCTTCATGTGCGGCGGCGCCGGCTGCCGTGCGTGCAAGGACGGCTGGCTGGAGATCCTCGGCTCCGGCATGGTCCATCCCACGGTGCTGCGCAACGGCGGCTACGACCCGGAGGAGGTCACGGGCTGGGCGTTTGGGATGGGCATCGAGCGGATTGCGATGCTCAAGTACGG
>JBGQLG010000217.1:0-9042 GCA_041499965.1 Methylomirabilia bacterium | reverse complement strand
TAGCCGATGCCGACGCCGAGGACCACGCGCCCCTTGGACACCAGGTCCAGCGTGATCACGTCCTCGGCCACGCGCACGGGATGGTGCAGCGGCAGCAGGATGACCGAGGTGCCCACGCGCAGCCGCTGCGTGCGGGCGGCCCCCGCGGTGGCAACGATGAGCGGCGAGGGCAGGAACCCGTCGTGGTCCTGGTGGTGCTCGCCGAAGAAGCAGGAGTCGAAGCCGCACGACTCGGCCAGCTGGGCCTCGGCGATCGCCTCGTCGATGCAACGATCCAGATGCTCGCCGCGGGGCGGGTTGGCGATGGAGCTGTAGAGGCCGAACTTCATCTTATTCCTTGATCTCCATGTCCTCGTAGGACGGGAACGGGCTCATCCAGACGTCGGTGATCGTGTGCTTGGTGACCCGGGGGCCGATCCCCATCAGGGCGCGCAGGTCCATGACCGGCGCGAACATCACGCGGTCGATCGTGAGCTGCTGGATCCGGTACAGCAGCGCCTCCCGCCGCTTGACGTCGCGCTCGCGCGCCTGCTGCACGAACAGGTCGTCGATGTCCGGGTAGCCGCCGTAGGCGTAGGCCCCCTTGGACTGGATGAACGACTCCACCCGGCTCGCGGCGTTGCCGGAATTGCCGACCGCGGTCATGAACAGGCCGCGCAGCTTCTTGTCCTTCCAGTCGGAGTAGAACGCCGCGCGCTCCATGGCCCGCATCCTCACGCGGATCCCCGCCGCGGTCAGGTCGTTCACCACCGACTCCGCCACCGTCGGGAACCCGGGGATCCCGACGAACTCGCCGGCGTCGAGGCCGCCCGGATAGCCGGCCTCGGCGAGCAGCTGCTTGGCCCTGGGCAGATCGTAGGGCAGCGCCTCGACCTGCAGCGCGAAGTCCATCACGCGCGGCACGATGACGCCGGCCGGCGGGCAGAAGCCCAGGCAGGCGGCCAGGTTGATCTGCTGGCGGTTCAGCGCGTAATTCACCGCGAGCCGCAGTCGCTTGTCCGCCCACGGAGACTTGGGGTCCCACTGCTCGGTGAACTCGACCCAGAAGATCGAGGCGTGCTTGGAGGCGACCACCTGAAAGCGCGGGTCGCGCTTGATGCTCTCGGCCTCGGGGCCGTCGAGGACGTAGGAGATGTCGGCCTCGCCGCTCTTGAGCATCACGGCTCGCGTGGTGGCCTCGGGCACGCTCTTCATCACGAGCGTCTTCACGTTGGGCACCCGGCGCCAGTACCCGGGGAAGGCCTCCAGCACCACCTCCACGCCGGGCTTGTGGCTGACGAACTTGTAGGGGCCGGCGCCGATCGGCTGCTTCCTGAACCCGTCGTCGCCCACTTGGGTCAGGTATTTCTTGGGCACGACGATCCCGGCGGCGGTGGCGGTGGTGCCGACGAACGTCATGAAGTCCGGCCACGGCTCCCGGAGGTGGAAGCGGACCACGAGCGGATCGACGACCTCCACGCGCACGACGTGCTCTTGCAGGGTCTTCGCGCCGGCGCCCCGGTAGCGCTCGAAGCTGAACTTCACGTCCTCGGTGGTGAGCGCATCGCCATTGTGGAACTTCAACCCCGGGCGCAGCTTGAACTCGTAGACCTTGCCATCGGGGCTCTCCTTCCACGACTCGGCCAGGCTCGGACCCATCTTCTGACCGGGATAGGGACGCACGAGCGCGTCGTGCAGCGCGTAGAGGATGCCGAACGGCGTGATCTGGGGCGGCGCCGTCGAGGGATCGAACCAGCTCGGCGCGATGGTGACGTGCCACGCCATGACGGCCTGGCTCGACGGTGCCGCGGGCGCGGCGCCCGGCGACAGCGCGCCGAGCACGAGAGCAGCGGCCAGCAGCGACAGGGTGGCCGGACGACGCATGACGTCCCCTCCTGTAGAGGCGGTCCGAGAGTGGCCCAGAGCATGGCGTCGGAGCCGGCCGCCGTCAAGCGCGGCGACGCGGCCGGTGAGCCCCGCCGTGCTACCCTCCCGCAGGGCCAGGGGGCCTCATGGCGATGAAGGTCGGCGTGCTGCAGTTCTTCTCGTGGTCGCGGCGGGTCCCGCTGACCGCCGTCTACGAGCGGGCGTTCTCGCGGATCGAGATCATGGACCAGACCGGTTACGACTGCGTCTGGCTCGCCGAGCACCACTTCAACACCTACAGCGTCTGCCCGTCGATCAACGTCATGGCGGCGCACGTCGCGGCGCGGACGCGGCGCCTGCGCATCGGTATGGCCGTGTCGCTGGCCGCGTTCTACAATCCGCTCCGCCTGGCCGAAGAGGTCGCCATGATCGACGTGCTGTCGGGCGGGCGGGTGAACTGGGGCGCCGGCCGCGGCTTCGATCGCTCGGAGTTCGAGGCGTTCGGCGTGCCGGCCGAAGAGAGCTCCGACCGCTTCCGCGAATGCGTGGAGATCGTGCTGGCCGCCTGGCGGAACGAGCGGCTGGCCTACGAGGGACGCTTCTGGCGCTACGAGGGCATCGAGGTCCTGCCCAAGCCGCTGCAGACGCCCCACCCGCCGGTGTGGCTGGCGGCGACGTCGCCCGATTCCATCCGCCGGGCCGCCGAGAAGGGCCACGACATCCTGCAGGATCCCCACGCCGCCCACGCCGACATCGGCCGCAAGCGCGAGCACTACTACGCGGTGCTGCGCGAGCACGGCTTCCCGACGGCCGGCCGCGTGATCCCGACGGCGCGGCTGCTGGCCGTCGGGGCCACCGACCAGGAGGCCGACGAGGTCGCGCGCGCCGGCGCCTCGTGGACGGTGACGTCCTACTCCAATCCCTCCAAGCGCTCCGGCCCCCCGCCCGCGCACTGGGTCCCCGGCGCCGATCCGGTGGAGCGCTACATGAACGACGTGGTGATCCGCGGCACGCCCGAGCGGGTCCTCGACAAGATCCTCGAGCTGCGCGAGACGATCGGCCTCGAGTACCTCATGTGCGCGCCGCTCAGCCACCGCAGCTTCACGCTCTTCACCGAGCAGGTGCTCCCGAAGCTGGTGTAGTCCTCGTATCCCGAGTCAGAGATTCGCCGACCTGGACGGGCGCGTCCACGGCTCGTGGCCGGGGCGGCAGGGCAAGCCCGCTGAGAGGGCTGCGGTCACGCCAATGGCTCGCCTGAATGGCGCGAGCGGGGTTCGCGCGGCCCCCCATCCCCCAGAGGGGGTGGGTTGTTGGCCGGTAGACAGTTGGCGACGCGCTCACCCCGCCGAGAAGCGGCGGTGGGAGGCAGGCTCGCCCTCGGTCGTGACCGCAGCCCTCTCAGCGGGCTTGCCCCGCCGCCCCGGCCACGAGCCGCGGACGCGCCCGTCCAGGTCGGCGAATCTCTGACTCGGGATATCTGACTCGGGATGCTGGCCCGGACCATTCACGAGCGCCGGCTCCGCGAGGCGAACGGGGCCCGGCGGGAGGCGGGGGACGCCTGGGATCGCGCGTGGGGCGGCGGCGCGTGGGGCCGCGGGCGGTGGGGCTTTTCGGGTGCGAACCATGGCGAGCCGAACCGAGAGCGATCGATTGCCGGCGGGGTGAGCGAGCCGCCAACGCCCGACAGCCCACGCCCCAGCCCCCTGTGGGGGATGGGGGGTCGAGCGAGCCCCGCCCGCGTGATAGAGGCGAGCCAGGGGCGCGCCCGAAGAGCCCCACCGCCCGCGGCCCCACGCGCCGCCGCCCCACGCGCGATCCCAGGCGTTCCCCCAACCTCCCGCCGGGCCCCGTTCGCCTCGCGGAGCCGGCGTTCGTGAAGAGCCCGGACTAGCCGGGCGCGACGGCGCGGAGCGCGCGCAGGTACGACTCCCGGTCCGGCTCGTTGAACACCAGCCGTACCTCCTGCACGCCGGCGTCGAAGAAGCGGTCCAGCTGCTGCCGGCACTGCGACGGCGTGCCGAGAATGGTCATGGCGTCGACCATCTCGTCGGTCACCAGGGTCGCCGCCTTCGCGCGGTCCTTGGCCAGGAAGGCCGCGCGCACGCGGTCGGCCTCGGCGCCGAAGCCGATGCGATGCATGTACTGGTGGTAGAACACGCCCATGCCGCCGATGTAGAAGGCGATGTGCGGGCGCTCGCGGTCACGGGCGGCGCCGACGTCGTCCGTCACGTAGATCGACACCTGGGGCGAGATGGCGATGTCGCCCAGCGTCCGGCCGGCCGCCTCCGCCCCCGCCTTCAGCTCGACCACCGCCGCCGCCATCCGCGAGGGCGCCAGGAAGATCGGCAGCCACCCGTCGGCCAGCTCGCCCGTGAGCCGCAGGCTCGGCGGGCTGAGCGCGGCGATGTAGATGGGCAACTGCGCCCGATAGGGCGTGAAGCGGAGCTGAAAGCGCTTGGTGTGGAAGAACTCGCCGTCGTGGTCCAGCCGCTCGCCGCGCGCGGCCTTGCGGACGATGTCGATGTATTCGCGCATGCGCGTGAGCGGCTTGGCGAACCTCTCGCCGTGGAAGTCCTCGATGACGAGCCGGCCGCTGGTGCCCAGGCCGAGGAAGAACCGTCCCTCGGACATGCGGTCGAGATTGAGCGCCGTCATCGCCAGGTTGGCCGGCGAGCGCGCGAAGACCGGCACGATGCTGGAGCCGATGCGGATGCGCGAGGTCACGGCCGCGAGCTGAGCCAGCGAGGTCAGCGCGTCCTCGCCCCACGACTCCCCCATCGAGATGCAGCGGTAGCCCAGCTCCTCGGCCAGGACGGCCGCCTCGCGCATCTGCCGCCACGACATTCCCGGCACGTGCATCCCCATGAGACCGACGGCTCCCATCGCGGCTCCTTTCGCCGGCGCGCCCGCGCCGCTCGGCATCGTACCCCGATGAGCCTGCCATCGAGTGGGCGTGTTTGACGCCCCTGTCTCACCTTGCGACCTTTGGGCGCCGTCAGGACGGGCGAGCCGCGGCCAGCGCCCGGGCGACCGCGTCCAACTTTCCGACGGGGGCCAGGCGACCTGGCGAAAAGCCGGCACGGAAGGCCAAGAAGAAGACGGTCACCAAGAAAAGCCGCAAGCTCACCCTGAAGAAGAAGGTCCAGACCGACCTCACCGCGGGCGACAAGACCGCCAAGAGTGTCAAGGCCGGCTACGTGTTCCGCGCCGCCTACGATTTAAAGCCCGCGGCCATCACCAACGTGAGCGCGCTGAACAAGGCGCCGTTGCTGAACAGACCCTCGTTCTAGGCGCCAGCGGCCCCGAGAGGCGATGTTCGGGGCGACGTTCCTCGGTCACCAGGGGTGGATGATCGAGGCGGGATCGACCACGCAGGCTGCGCAAAAAGGTCCAGATCCGAGGCCGCGGTGCGGCCGAGGGCGCCAACGAAGCCGATGGGCCTTTTTCCGCAGCCTGCGAGCCTCAGGCTCGCGCGTACCAGGCGGACAGGCTCCGCCGCCAGGCTCGCAGGTACCCGCTCTCGCCGCGGCGGGTGCCGCGCGGCGCCGTCTTGGCGATCGTCCGCAGCCGCTGATAGCCCAGGCGGTCGAGCGCGTAGTCGATGGCGTCGTCGCCGAGGTTCAGTGTCACGCCGCTGTCGGGCCCGCGCCCGTGTCGATGATTCAGCCGCCCCGGCTCGGGCGCCACGCCCAGCCCCGTCCGCCGTCCGGGATTCAGCGTGTCGATCAGGATCAGGCGCGGCGCCAGCGCGGCCATGCCCTCGAGGATCCAGAAGGGATGCGCGGAGTGATAGAGCACGCCGGCGCACACGATCACGTCGTACGAACCGGGCCGCCGGCGCCACAGCTCCCGGTGCAGGTCGCCGGTCACGATCTGGATGCGATCGCCCAGTCGCCGGGCCAGGACCTCGATCGCGCGACGGTTAGCCTCGACGACCGTCGTCCGCGTCGCGTAGCGCACGATGCCGGTCGTGAGGCCGCCGGTGTGAGGGCCGAGCTCGAGGACGGTGCGGCCGATGAGGAGATCGCGCTGATCGTCGACGAGGCGCCGGCGCCGCTCGGGCAGCGCGGCGCGATAGTCCGCGTTGTCGAGCGCGGGCCGGAACCGTCTGGTGAAGGCGACCGCCGGCCCCGCGTACCTGTCCGAGGTGTCGAGCCAGCGGCCCTGCACGCCGGCCCGCCCCGCCCGCGCAATCTGGACGCGGCGCCCGTCGCCGCGACGCTCCCAGATCTCGCCGCTGACCGGACGAGCCGCCACCCGCGGAACGTTACCGTACGTGAGCACCCCTGTCACGGAGGGGACGCCGAGCGCCACCGGTGGTCTTGACAGGTATCGCCGGTTGACAGGTCTGCCCGGGCTTGGTAGCGTTCGCGCTACCCACGTTTCCGGAGGTGTCAGATGTCGCCAGCGATGCCGCGTCGATTGCTCCTGTCGATCCTGTCGGTCGCCCTGCTTGCCGTCTCGCTCGTTGCGGTCCTGCCCGGCGCGGCCCGGGCGGAAACGCCGCGGCGGGGCGGCGTGCTCCTCGCGGTCATCGGCGCCGATCCGCCGAGCCTCGACGCGCACCAGGAGAGCACATTCGCCAACGTGGAGCTGGTCGCGCCGCTGTACAGCACGCTGCTGCAGCTCGATCCCTACCACTACCCGAAGATCATCGGCGACCTGGCGACGGAGTGGAAGATCGCGCCCGATGGCCTCACCTACACCTTCAAGCTCCACCAGGGGGTGAAGTTCCACGACGGCTCGCTGCTCACCTCGGCCGACGTCAAGGCCACCTACGACAAGATCATCAACCCGCCGCCAGGTGTCCGCAGCATCCGGCAGAACGCCTACACGGAGATCGCCGCAGTGGAGGCCCCCGACCCGGGCACCGTCGTGTTCAAGCTCAAGTTCCCGTCGGGCTCGCTGCTGGCGAACCTGGCCTCCCCGTGGAATGTCGTCTACCCCAAGAAGTACCTCGACCAGGACCCGAACTACTTCAAGACGCACGTGGTCGGCTCGGGGCCGTTCAAGTTCAAGAACTACACGCGAGGCTCCACCTTCGAGGGCGAGCGCAACCCGGACTACTTCGTGAAGGACCGCCCCTACCTCGACGGCTACAAGTTCTTCATCAGCCCGGAGACCTCCGTGCGGGCCGCGGCCATCCGCTCCGGCCGGGCCTACGTCGAGTTCCGTCACCTGCCGGCCGCCGAGGTGGAGGCCATCAAGAAGCAGCTCGGCGACAAGGTCACCGTGCAGGAGACGCCGATGACCGGCCAGTGGGGCATCGCCATCAACAACACGGTGAAGCCGTTCAACGACGTGCGCGTCCGCAAGGCGCTCACGCTCGGCATCGACCGCTACACGATGGGCAAGGTGCTGTATCCGCTCACCGGCCTCAAGAACGTGGGCGCCCTGATCCGTCCGGACTCCGAGTGGGGCATGGCGCCGGCCGAGCTGGAGAAGCTGCCCGGCTTCTGGCACGACGCCGACAAGAGCCGGGCCGAGGCCAAGCGCCTGCTGGCCGAGGCCGGCTATCCCAACGGGTTCAAGGTGATTCTGAAAAACCGCAACGTGAAGCTGCCCTACCAGGACTTCGCGGTGTTCCTGATCCAGGAGTGGCGCAAGATCGGCATCGAGGCCGAGAACCGTCCGCTGGAGACGGCGGCCTGGTTCAACGACGGGCAGAACACCGGCAACTTCGAGCTGATCGTCGCGCCGACGGTCGAGTTCATGGACGACCCCGACCAGTTCCTCGGCCGCTACGCCACCGGCAGCACCCAGAACTGGGGCCGCTTCTCCGACCCGCAGATCGACGACCTGTTCTCGCGGCAGGCCCGTTCGCTCGACCCGGTCGAGCGCAAGAAGCTCATCAACCAGCTCGAGAAGCTCGTGCTGGAGAAGGCCTACTTCATGCCGGGGCTGTGGTGGACGCGCAACCTCGTGCACTGGACCAAGGTGAAGAACTACGTGGCCCCTCCCAATCACTACACGAACCAGAAGCTGCAAGACGTCTGGCTGTCGGAGGATTGAGCCCGCTTGGGGTGAGCGCGCGGTGCGCACCTACATCACCAAGCGCCTGCTGCTGATCGTCCCCACGCTGCTCGGCGTGGCCGCGCTGGTGTTCTTCATCATGCGCGTCATTCCCGGCGACGTGACGCTGCTGATCCTGGGCGGCGACCAGGCCGGCCGGATCGACCCGGCCCAGATCGCCGCGCTGAAGCACCAGCTCGGGCTCGACCAGCCGCTGCTCGTGCAGTTCGGGTCGTGGCTGTGGGGCGTGGTGCGCTTCGACTTCGGCACCTCGCTGTGGACGGGGCAACCGGTCGTCCAGGAGCTCCTGATCCGGCTCCCCCTGTCGCTGGAGCTGGCCCTCCTGGCCTCGATGGTCTCGGTGGTGATCGCCATCCCGCTCGGCATGCTGGCCGCCGTGCGGCAGGACAGCTGGGTCGACTACGTCGTGCGCGTCGTCAGCATCGGCGGCCTGGCCATCCCCTCGTTCTGGATCGGCATCCTCTGCATCCTCCTGCTCGTGATCTACTTCGGCTGGGGGCCGCCCCTGGAGTTCACGCCGCCCTGGGTCGATCCGTGGGCGAACTTCCAGCAGATGGTCTGGCCGGTGGTGACGGTGGGCTACCGCTACGCCGCCGTCACCACGCGCATGACGCGCTCCACCGTGCTGGAGGTGCTGCGCGAGGACTACATCCGCACGGCCTGGGCCAAGGGGCTGCGGGAGGGCGTCGTCGTCGTCCGCCACGCGCTCAAGAACGCCATGCTGCCGGTGATCACGCTCATCGGCACCGAGTTCGCGTTCCTGATCGGGGGCCTCGTCGTCACCGAGACCGTGTTCACGCTGAACGGCGTGGGGCGCTTCGTCGTCGACGCCGTGGCCCACCGCGACTATCCGGTCGTCCAGGCGCTCGTCTTCCTCATCGCCTTCAGCTTCGTGATCGTCAACCTGCTCGTCGATCTCACCTACGCGTGGTTCGATCCGCGTATCCGCTACCGCTAGTGGATCTCGTGGACCGCGGTGACGCCGGGGATCGGGCGCGGGAGCCCCGGGCGCGCCAGCATGGCTCGCCTGTCGCCGTAACTCGCGCCGGGCTCGGCTCGCTCGGGCCCCCCATCCCCCAGAGGGGGCTGGCGCGCGGACAAATTGGATCGTGGGCGGCTCGCGAGCCGGGCCCTGCGCTCGAACGGCGACGACGGCTCACCATG
>JBGQLG010000216.1:0-9063 GCA_041499965.1 Methylomirabilia bacterium | reverse complement strand
GTTGGCCCGCGTATTGAGCACCAGGTCGGCGCCCTCTGCCGCATACGCCAGCGCAATGGCCCGTCCGATATTGCGGCTCGCCCCCGTGATGAGCGCGGCTCTTCCACTCAATCGCATTGATGCTCTCCAGTAATCCGCTAGGAGCCTGTCGGAGAAAAGTGGTTTGTCCAGCAGCGGCCACCGGCTAACGTGCGGCCCATGACGAAACCGTTTCGGCCATACAGCTTGGACCAGCGCCTGCTGTTGCCGCCGGATCTACGCGACTGGCTGCCCGAGGGCCACCTGGCGCTGTTCGTCAGTGACGTGGTCGATGAACTCGATCTGTCAGCCATTGTCGTGGCCTACGAGCACGGGGATGGTCGGGGGCAGCCCCCGTACCACCCCGCCATGATGGTGAAGCTGCTGCTCTACGCGTACTGCACCGGCAAGCCGTCGTCGCGGAAGATCGAGCGGGCCACCTACGAGGAGGTGGCCTTCCGGGTCCTGGCGGCCGATCAGCATCCGGATCACGACAGCGTCGCCGAGTTCCGTAAGCGGCATCTGAATGCCCTCGCGGGGTTGTTCGTGCAGGTCCTGCAACTGTGCCAGGCGGCGGGCTTGGTGAAGCTGGGCCATGTGGCGCTCGATGGCACGAAGATCAAGGCCAACGCCTCCAAGCACAAAGCGATGAGCTACGACCGCATGACCGCGACCGAGCAGCAGTTGGAGGCAGAAATCCGGGCGCTGCTTGAGCAGGCCGCGCGCGTTGACGCCGCTGAGGACGCCGAGTACGGGCGGGGGCGCCGGGGCGACGAGCTGCCGGCGGAGCTGGCGCGGCGGGAGAGCCGCCTGGGGAAGATCCGGGCGGCCAAGGCCGCCTTGGAGCAGGCCGCGAAAGCCGCGGCGGAGCAGGCCGCGGAGGTGGCGCGGGCGAAGGTGGCCGCGCGCGGGCAACGCGTCGGCTCGGCAAAGGGCGGCGTGCCGAAGGTGCCAGACCCCGAGCAGGCGCCGCCGGCCCCCCGCGCGCAATACAACTTCACCGATCCCGACTCGCGCATCATGCTGGACGGCGCCACCAAGAGCTTCACGCAAGCGTACAACGCGCAAGCGGCCGTCGACGGCCACGCCCAAGTCATCGTGGCGTGCGGGGTGACGCAAGAGGCCACGGACGTCGAGCAGTTGGTGCCGATGGTGGAGCGCGTGGTGCAGGCCACGGGGCAGGCGCCGACGGCGCTGCTGGCGGATGCCGGGTACTTCAGTGAGGCGAATCTCGGCGCGCCCATGGTGGCGGGGCTGGACGCGTATGTGCCGCCGGACCGGCTGAAGCATCGCGCGGCGGGCGCGGGGCCCCAGCCCCCACCGCGGATCCAGAGTGAGGTCGCGGCCCACATGCGCGCGAAGCTCGCGACGCCGGCTGGGCGGGCTATCTACGCGCTGCGCAAGACGATCGTCGAACCCGTCTTCGGCCAGATCAAGGAGATCCGCGGCTTCCGGCGCTTCTCGTTCCGCGGCTTCCCCCGCGTGGCAGCCGAGTGGCCCCTGATCTGTCTCACGCACAACCTGCTCAAGCTGTTTGGCGCCCGGTGCGCCACGCAGCCGGCGTGATGTGCTAAAGCTGGCCCGTTGCCCGCGGCCCGTAGAAGGGCCACGCCAGACAGAATGCGGCGGGGGGGTCGCGCAACGACGCTGCCGAGCGCCGCGCCGATGCCGAATCGGCTGCAACGGGTTGCGTCGTTCAATCATTACGCCGACAGGCTCCTAGAGCAGGCCGCGGATCAGGCCGCCGTCCACCTGGAGCGCCACGCCCGTCACGTAGGAGGCCCGCTCCGAGGCCAGGAACACGGCGACGTTGGCGAACTCCTCGGCCGTCCCCACGCGCCCCATCGGGATCTCCGCCCCCTGCCGGGCCAGGTACTCCTCCCGCGAGAGGCCGGAGTCCTTCAGGCCGCCCAGCAGCCGGTCGGTGAGGATGCGCCCGGGGCACAGGGTGTTCACCAGGATGTTGTCCTTGCCGAGCTGCAGCGCCAGCGTCTTCATCATGCCGGCCACGCCGGGCCGCACCGCGTTGGATAGCAGGAGCTCGGGCAGCGGCTGCTTCACCGAGACCGACTGGATGGTGAGGATGCGCCCCCAGCGCTTGGCCCGCATGCCCGGCAGCACCTCGCGGATCAGCCGCACCGTGGACATGAGCGAGACCTCGACGGCGCCGTACCAGGCCTCGTCCCCGAACTCGTCGAAGTAGCCGCGCGGCGGCCCCCCGCAGTTGGCGATCAGGACGTCGGGCGCCCCGAACGTGCTCGTCACCCGGCCCACCAGCGCCCGGACCTGATCCGCCTTGGTCACGTCCGCCGCCACACCCAGCACCTCGGCCTTCGTCGCCGCCTTCACCTCGTCCACCGCCGTCTTGAGATCGCCCTCGTTGCGGGCGCACATCGCCACCCGCGCGCCCTCCGCCGCCAGCCCCAGCGCGCACGCCTTCCCCATCCCCTTGCTCGCCGCCGTCACCAGCGCCACCTTACCCTTGAGCCCGAGATCCATCCCGCTCCTCCTCGCCCGGCCGAAGGCCGAGATGCCATGATTCAGGCCGAATACACCGACACGCCCGATGCCGGGCGGGCCGCCGCAGGGCTGGGTGGGGTCCCCCGACCCCGTTCCCTCCATCCGGAGCCCGTGCACCCCCAGCAGGGTGGAGCCTAGCCAAGGCCGCCCCCGACACGACCTCCAGCCCGCCGTACCCGAGACCCCACTCCAGCCTGGCAGCGGCCCGCCCGGCATCGTACGACGCGCGCGAATGCCCCGACCGAGAGATTCGTCGGCCTGACCGCGCGCGGCGACGGCTCGCGGCGTGGGTGGCGGGGTGACAGGGTCTCCAGAGGTTCCGTTGGCTTCGATCGTGTATAGCCACACGTAGGACCAGGCTCCGACCATCCCCACGCGTACCCGGTCGTCTCACGCGGAACCGAAGGGGACCCTGTCGCCCCGCCGCCCACGCCGCGAGCCGTCGCCGCGCGCGGTCAGGCCGACGAATCTCGGACTCGGGACACTAAATTAGATCTGCTTGAAGAACTCCGCGCGGTCCCCGCCGGCGAGATCGAGCCGCCGGACCGCGTTGTCGCGCATGATCTCGAAGGTGAGGCGCTCACCCGGTTCGTGGCGCCACAAGCTCATGTAGAGCTCACGCCGCGTGGAGACTTCCTGCGCGTTGAGCGACACGATCATGTCGCCCTCGCGCAAGCCGCCCTTGTCGCCCGGCCCCCCGGGAACGAGGCCCGCGATGATCACGCCGTCCTCCAGCGCGTGGGCGAACACGCCCAGCCAGGCGCGCCGCGGCCGGCTCACCACGCGGCCGTGGCGCAGGAGCTCCTCGGCGTGATCGCGATAGCAGTCCACGGGAATGGCCAGCGAGCTGCGCGCCACCTCGTTGAGATTGAGCGAGAGCACGCCGACCGCCCGGCCGGAGAGCGTGAAGAGCCCGCCGCCGCCGAGCCCGGGATTGGACGCGGTCGACACGATGCCGCGGTCGAGCAGGTACTCCCAGTACGCCTCGAACTCGCCGAGGTAGGTCACGATGCCGCCGCTCACCCGCACTTCCTGCACGCCGGAGGACGCCACGGCCACCACGGACTCGCCGCGCTCGGGGCCGGGACCGGTGGCCAGCGTCGCCGCCGGCAGCCCCTGGCGCTTCACGCGCACCAGCGCCAGGCCCACCTCGAAGTCCTGCGCCACCACCTCCCCGCGCATGCGCCGGCCCTTGAGCGGGGCCACGTCGACCGTGCTGGCGCCCATCACGACGTAGTTCATCGTGAGGATGAGACCGGCGGGGTCGACGATCAGCCCGCTGCCCATCCGCTCGTCGCCCAGGATGCGCGTGGATGGGTGCTGGCGCGGGACCGTGGCGTGGATGTTCACGACGCTGGGCAGCAGCTGCTTGACGAACTCGGGGGGCGTGTCCATGGCTAGCGGGCACCCAGGTGGCGGCCGAAGAACGCCTCGACACGCCGGCGGGCGTCGGCGTCGGCGTCCGGATCGTACCCGACGGTGGCGCCGCAGCAGCCACCGGGCTTGTTGCGGTTCTCGACCTCGGGCAGGACGACCCGCGGCTGGCCGATCACGTCGAAGTAGTGGACGGCGCCCGGATAGCGCACGATCGTCGCGTCCGCGCCCCGGCCTTGCATGGCCTCGACCATGCGCGCGCACTCGGACGGCAGCGTCCAGTCGTCAGCCGCCCCGATGAGCAGCAGCAGCGGCCGCACCACCCGCTCGTTGACGAGCGAGTAGCAGCCGCCGGGGTACATCGCCACCGAGGCGGCGAAGCCCGGCTCGGGCAGCGCCACACCGCGCGCGCGGGCGCGCTCCAGGCTCGGGCCGTTGACGGCGGCCAGCGCGAACACGCCGCCGTTGGACCAGCCGATGATCCCCACGTGCCGGCCGTCGACGTACGGCCGGGCCTGCAGCCAGCGCAGGGCGCCCATCGCGTCGTCAAAGCGCTCGGTGCTCGAGATGTCGGGGCCCGGCACGCAGCCGTCGCGGATCCCGCGCGGCATCCAGGAGTCGACGATCAGCGCCACGTAGCCCCGCGCACGGAACCAGCCCGCCCACTGTCGCGTGGACGCCGACACGCCGTGACAGCCGTGCATGAGCACCACGGCCGGGAACGGCCCCAGGCCCTCGGGACGTACCTCGGCCGCCGGAATGGCGAGCGGCGACGCCGGCGTGGCGTTGGGAAAGGACACGGCGGGTCCGGCGCAGGCCGCGAGGCAGAGCGCGGCGGCACACGCTGCCCAAGCGTGGCGAGGCATGCCGTCGAGCATACACCGGACGCCGGGTATAGAATCCGTCCATGCCACGCCCCGTCCGCGCGATCGTCGGCACCGCCATCGAGGAAGCGGCCGGCTGAGCGACACGGCGTCCCTGCTCTTCGGCGCCGATCCGACTCCGGGACTCGTCGCCTTCGCGCTGGCCGACGAGGGACGCGGCATCCGCGTCTGGCGCCGGCAGGGCGAGCGCACCGAGACCGAGGTCGTTCCGTTCACGCCCTTCCTGCTGCTGGCCGACCCGGCGCTCGTGGCCGATGCCATCGGCGTGCTCGCGGTCGAGCCGCTCACCGGCCCCGGCCCGCTGCGCTGGCGCGCGCGCTTCGGCGTTTGGGCCGACGCGCTCGGCGCCCGCGACCTCGCCCGGCAGCGCAGCGGCCAGGCACCCGACCTGCCGTCCGCCCCGTACCGCTTCATGCCGGATCCGGTCCAGCAGTACCTGCTGGCGAGCGGGCGGACGTCCTTCGGCGGCCTGCGCTTCGGCGATCTGCGCCGCATGGCCCTCGACATCGAGGTCGTGACGGGCGAGGGTCACGAGTTCCCCAGCGCGCAGCGCGAAGCAGACCGGATCGTCGCCGTCGCGCTTGCCGACACCACGGGCTTCCGCCACGTCGTGCGCGGCGACCTGCTCGACGAGCGCGCGCTGCTGGAGGAGACGACGCGGCTCATCCTCGAGCAGGATCCCGACGTCATCGAGGGCCACAACATCTTCCGCTTCGACCTCGAATACCTCGAGGCGCGCGCGCGACGGCATCGCGTGCGGCTGGCCTGGGGACGTGACGGCAGCGAGCTGCGCGGCCGCCCGGCGCGGCTGCAGGTGGCCGAGCGGTCGATCGGCTATCGCCGCTACGAGATCGCCGGCCGCCACATCGCCGACACCTGGATGCTGGCCCAGCTGCACGACGTGGGCGCCCGCGACCTGCCCTCGTTCGGGCTCAAGGACATCGCGCGCCACCTCGGCGTGGCCGCGCCCGACCGGACCTACATCGACGCCTCCACCATCGCCCGCCAGCTGGCCGAATCGCCCGATCGCCTGATGGCCTACGCCGCCGACGACGCGGTGGAGACGCTGAGCGTCGGCGCCATCCTGGCGCCGCCCTACTTCGCGCAGGCCCAGCTCCTGCCCTTCGACTACCAGGCGGCCGCGCTGCGCGGCGCCGCCGCCAAGATCGACGCGCTGCTCGTGCGCGAGTACCTGCGCCGCGGCCACGCCATCCCGGCGCCGGGGCCGGGCCAGTCCGTGGGCGGCGGACTCACCGCGATCTGGCGCCAGGGCGTGGGCGGCCCCGTGCTGCACGTCGACGTGACGTCGCTCTATCCCTCGCTGATGCTGGCCGAGCGGGTGGCGCCGGCCTCCGACGACCTCGGCGTGTTCCTGTCGCTGCTCGATCACCTGCGCGACGTGCGGGTGCGCGCCAAGCACCTGGCCCGGAGCGCGCCGGAGCCCGCCGAGCGTGCGCACCAGCACGCGCTGCAGCAGACCTTCAAGATCCTGATCAACGCCTTCTACGGCTACCTGGCCTTCGGCAGCGGCCACTTCAACGACTTCGCCGCGGCCGATCGCGTCACCGCCGAGGGCCGGCGCATCGTCACCGCGATCGTGGATCGGCTCGCCGCGCTCGGGGCCACGCCGATCGAGGGCGACACCGACGGCGTCTACTTCCTGGCCCCCCCGGGCCACGACGCCAAGGACGACGCCGCGCTGCTGGAGGCCATCGCCCAGGGGCTGCCGGCGGGCATCGCGCTCGAGCTCGACGGCCGCCACGCCGCGATGCTCTCGTACAAGATGAAGACGTACGCGCTGCTCGACGAGCGCGGCCGCGTGCAGCTCAAGGGTTCGGGCTTCCGCTCGCGGGGCCTCGAGCCGTTCCAGCGCCAGGTCATCGAGGAGATCGTCCGGCTGTTGCTGGAGGGCCGGCGTGGCGAGGTGCGCGCCGTCGTGGATCGCTGGCTGACAGCGTTTGCCAGTCATCAGGTTCCGCTCCGCAAGTTCGCGCGCACCGAGACCTTACAGGAGGCCGTCGATGTGTACCGCCAGCGCGTCGCGGCGAACCAGCGGCCGACCTCCGCGGCGTACGAGCTGATGATCGCCGCGGACCGGGGGTATCAGCCCGGCGACCAGGTGTCCTACTACGTGGTGGGGCGCAGCCGGAATGTCGTGGTCAACGAGCACGCGAGGCTGGCGGCGGAGTTCGATCCCGCTCGGCCCGACGAGAACGTCGAGTACTACCAGGGCAAGGTGCTGGAGATCTGGGACCGCTTCCGGCGGTTCACGGAAATGGAGGGCCTCGTCCCCTATCGCGACGAGAGCGCGGAGGACGAGGCCCAGTTAACGCTTTTTTAGCGACTTACGGCTGTACGGCTGAGATGGCCGTCGAGACTACCGACGCCAGCCCCCGCCGCCCCCGCCACCACCACTCGAGCGCGGGCCGCGATCACCCCGTGGAGCACCGCCTCCGCCGCTGCCGCTGCGCTGCGGCTGAGGCCGCGCCTCGTCGACGACGAGGTTGCGGTCGCGGAAGAGACGGCCGTTCAGCATCTCGACCGCCTTCACGGCTTCTTCTTTCGTCGCCATCTCCACGAATCCGAACCCGCGCGGGCGGCCCGTGAACTGGTCCGTGATGATGCGCACGGTCTCCACGTTGCCGGCCTGGGCGAAGAGTTCGCGGAGATCCTCCTCGGTGGCCTGGAAGGAAAGGTTGCCGACAAAGAGCTTAGCGGACATCGCGGGACCTCCTGCCCTCGTGCAAGGGGCGATTAGGACTCTGCCGAGCCTGCGCTATGGGCACAGAGACTAATGACAGGAGGTAACGCATGTCAAGGCGGTAAATTCCGTTTCCCGCTAGGGATAGACGCCCCTCGTGGAGCCCCCATCCACGGTGATGCAGATGCCCGTGACGAACGAGGCCCGGGCCGAGACCAGGAAGCACACCATGTCGGCAATGTCCTCGGGCGTCGCGATGCGACCCAGCTTGTAGGGAGCCTCGGCTTCGGCCTGGAGCTCTTGCACGGAGCGTCCCGTGCTCACGGCCTGCTGCGCCATGAGCGAGTCCCACCGCTCCGTCCGGGTCGCGGCCGGCGACACCGCGGTAACCAGAATGTGTGACGGCGCACCGAGATCCGCGAGGCCCTTGGTGAAATTGATGAGGGCGGCGTTGGCGGCTCCGCCCGTGAGGTAGCCGGCCGTCGGGTTGCGCGCGGCGGCGCCGACGACGTTGCAGATCCGCCCGCCGCCCTGCGCCTGCATCAGCGGAAAGACGGCGCGCGCCATGCGGATGTAGCCCATCAGCTTAAGGCTCCAGTCGTCGGTCCACTGGGCATCCGGGATGCTCAAAAACGCACCCCCTCGGATGGCACCGGCATTGTTGACGAGAATATCCACACGGCCCAGGCGCTCCTTGACCTCGCGGGCCGTGCGCTCGATCTCCTCCAGCCGCGACAGATCGGCCGTCACGGCGGCCGCGTCCCGGCGCGATCGGTCACGGCAATCGGCTGCGACTTTATCGAGCAGCCCGCCGTCGCGAGCGACCACCGCGACTCGCGCGCCCTCCGCGGCCAGCGCGAGGGCGACGGCCTTGCCGATGCCCTTGCTGGCGCCGGTGACGAGCGCGACCTTGTCCTTCAGCTCGAGATCCATGGAGCCTCCTCTCAGGTTTGGTCGGTTGGAAACCGCAGCGGTGTGATGGGCAGGCCGGCGGCGATCCGGGCGCCGGCCTCGACAGCGCCACGAGCGAACGGATCGAGATCGACGCCGAGGAGCCGCGCACCGTGCAGCCGCCCACCCCCCTCGGCGAACAGCGAGCGCGCGCCAATCAGGTTGCCGTTGGCGAAGTGCTGCCAGGCGACCGCGACCTGGATCAACCCCTGCAACGCGTCACGTGTCTCGTCACTGGCGCGGATCCAGTACGGCTCGAGCGCCTCGTGGACCTCGAAGTAGAGCCCGACGTCGAAGAGCAGCGCCGCCGCGCGCAGCGCCTCACGCAGGTCGGCCGCCGGTGAGAGCAGCGGCCGATCGGCCAGCGCGGTCGAGGCGGCCCGCGCCCGCTCGGTCAACGGCTCCGCCCAGCGGCTCTCGCCGGCCTCCAGCCAGTCGCCCGCGTCCTCCCGCGCCAGCGCGGCCAGCTCGCGTCGGGCGCCGGTGTCGTGCAGCGCCGCCAGGATCGTCGCGGCCAGCCGGTTGCGCAGCCGTAGCGGCAGCGTCGGGATCACGCGTCGGTCGCGGGGGCGGCGGCGGAGCGCATGGCCGGATCCTGCAGCGTGCCGACCGGCG
>JBGQLG010000215.1:0-9086 GCA_041499965.1 Methylomirabilia bacterium | reverse complement strand
TCAGGGGCGCTGGGAGCGGAGGAGCCAGGACTGCAGGCGGGCGAGCAGGTGGGTCGGCTTGAAGGGCTTGGTGAGGTAGTCGGTCACGCCGGCGTCGAAGCCGGCCGCGGTGTCCTGGGCGTCGGCGCGCCCGGTGATGAGCACGACGGGCAGCGCGGCCACCTTGGGGTCGGAATCGCGGCGGATCTCCCGGCACACCGACAGCCCGTCGCGTCCCGGCATCATCCAGTCGAGCACGACGATGTCCGGCCGCTCGACCCGGACCATCTGCAGCGCCACCTCGCCGTCGCTGGCCGTGAGGACGCGATACCCCTCGGGTTCGAGGGTCTCCACGATCACCGCCATCACGTCGGCGTCGTCGTCGGCGACGAGGATCGTCGTCTTGTCCGGCAGCGAGCCGCGCTCGGCGGTGGCGGCGATCCCCGGGACCGTGGGTGCCGCTGGCGCCGCCGGCCGGACGACCACGAGATACTGGCCCTCGGCGGCCGCGAAGACCTCGGGCCCGCCGGTCGCGGGCAGGCGCGTGCGGCACCGCTCGACCAGATCGTCCACCGCGCGGTCGGTGCGAGAGGGATCGTGGTGGAACAGGGCCAGGCGGCGGACGCGGGCGGCGACGGCGAAGTCGACCGCCCACTCGGCCGGCGTGTGCCCCCACGAGATCTTGCTCGGGTATTCCTCGAGGGTGTACGTCGCGTCGTGGATCACCAGGTCGGCGCCGGTCAGGAACTCGATGTGCCGCTCGTCCTCGCGGTGCACCCGGGCCGCCTCACCCTGGATCTCCGGGTGATGACGCGAGTGCGGCTCGTGGTCGGTGGCGTAGACCACCGTGACACCGTTGGCCTCCAGCCGGTACCCGAGCGCCGGCGCCGGATGGTTGAGGTAGCGGGTCGTCACGCGCACGGCGTCGAGCTCGAACACGCCCTCGGTCAGCTCGTGGTAGCGGATGGTCGCGCTCAGCTCGCCGAGCGGCACCGGGAAGTACGTGCGGTGCATCTGGCCGCCCAGGATCTCCTCGAGCGTGCGGCCGAGCTGGCGGGGCGCGTACACGTCCCACTCGCCACCGGGCACGAACAGCGGCGCGAAGAACGGGAAGCCCTGGATGTGATCCCAGTGCGTGTGGCTGATCAGCAGGTGGCCGCGCTTGGGGCTCGACCGGGCGGCCACGAGCTGCTGGCCGAGCTCGTGGGCGCCGGTGCCGCAGTCGAGCACGATGAGCGTGCCGTCGGCCCGGACCTCGACGCAGGACGTGTTGCCGCCGTAGCGGACCGTGGCCGGGCCCGGCTTGGGGATGGAGCCGCGGGTACCCCAGAAGCGAATCCGCAATGACCCCTCCGCTGGCTCGGTCGGTTACGGGAAGATGACGCCTATGGTATGACACGCCGCTGGCGCACTTGAAGGGTTTGCACGGCCCCCCGGTCGGCTACAGGGCGAGGAGCTCGTGGCGGAGTGCCTCGTCCTCGCGCAGGCGGGCGGCGGGCCCGCTGAACCGGATCGAGCCCTTCTCGAGGACGTAGACCCGATCGGCCAGGGTGAGCGAGAAGTCGACGTTCTGCTCGGCCAGCAGGATCGTGAGCCCCTCGGCCTTGAGCCGGGCGATCTGCTCGTGCAGGTGGTCCACGACCAGCGGCGCCAGCCCCTCCGACGGCTCGTCGAGCAGGAGCATCTCGGGATTGCCCATCAGGGTGCGGGCAATGGTCAGCATCTGCTGCTCACCACCTGATAGAAAGCCGCCATTCCGCCCAGATAGCTCACGCAGCGTGGGGAAGAGATCGAAGACTCGATCGGGAGTGAAACGGAGCGGCGAGCGCCCGGCCTGCCGGCTTGCTCTTGAAGCGACATCCAGGTTTTCCCACACGGTGAGATCGGCGAAAATCCGGCGGTCCTCGGGGACGAAGCCGATGCCGGCGCGGGCGACGCGGTAGGGCTCCCAGCCGGTGATGTCGGTACCCTTCCACGTCACGCGGCCAGCCTGGGGGGGCGTGAGACCCATGATCGAGCGCATGGTGGTGGACTTGCCCACGCCGTTGCGGCCGAGCAGGCAGACGCACTCGCCCGGGCGCACCTCGACCGACACGCCGAACAGCACGCGCGACAGCCCGTAGGCGGTGTGGATCTCGTGGACGTCGAGCAGCGGCCCGCCCGTGCTCACCGGCGCTCTCCGAGGTAGACCCGTCGCACCTCGGGGTCGGCCCGCACCTCGGCGGCCGTGCCGTGAGCGATGACGCGGCCCTGGTGGAGTACCGTGATGCGCTGGGCGATCGAGAAGACCACGTCCATGTCGTGCTCGGTGAAGAGCAGCGTGAGGCCGCGCTCGCGGGCGATGCGCTCGACCAGCTGGATCGTGTCTCGCGTCTCGGCGGCCGACATGCCCGCCGTGGGCTCGTCGAGCAGGAGCAGAGAGGGCTCGCTGGCCAGCGCGATGCCCAGCTCGAGCTGCTTCTGGGCGCCGTGCGACAGGAACCCGCTGACCTCGCCGGCGCGGTCCAGGAGGCCGAGCGAGGCCAGCAGCGCCTCGGTCTCCTCCCGATACAGGCGCTCGACGCGGCTCCAGAGATTGCGGCCCCGGCCGCGGTGCGACAGGAACCCGGCCTGCACGTTCTGGTAGACCGTGAGCCTCGGGAAGATGTTGGTGCGCTGGAACGAGCGGCCCATGCCGAGGCGGCAGATGTCGTGCGGCGCCAGCCCGGTGACGTCGCGCCCGTCCAGGGCGACGGTGCCGGTGTCGGGCCGCAGGTGGCCGGTGACGAGATTGAAGAAGGTCGTCTTGCCGGCACCGTTGGGCCCGATGATGGCGGCGATCTGGCCCCGCTCGACGCGCAGGCTCACGCCGCCCACGGCCATGAAGCCGTCGAAGCTCTTGCGGACGTCGCGCACCTCAAGCACGCCGGACACCCCCGAGGCGACGCGCCGCCGCCTGGGCCGCCCCGGCCAGCCCCCCGGGGAACACGAACAGCAGGACGACCAGGATGACGCCCAGCACGAACGGCCAGTACTCGGTGTACGAGGTGATCTGCTGGTTGAGCAGGATGAGCACCAGGGCGCCGAGCGCGGGGCCGTAGAACACCCCCATGCCGCCCAGCAGGGTCATGATCAGGACCTCGGACGACTTGGTCCAGTAGGCGAAGTCCGGGAAGACGCCGCGATTGAAGATGCCGAACAGGCCGCCGGCCAGCCCGGCGAAGGCGCCGGCCAGGACGAACGCGGCCAGCTCGTAGCGGCGGACGTTCACGCCGATGAACTCGGCCCGCTCGGCATTCTCGCGGATGGTCGTCAGCATCCGCCCGAACGGCGAGCCGACGATGCGCCGCAAGAGCCACAGGCAGAGCGCCACCAGCACGAGCGTCAGGAAGTAGAAGTACTCGGCCGTGCGCCAGCCGCCCACGAGCGGCAGCCCGCTGATCCAGTCGAAGCTCGGGTAGGGGATCTCCGGCATGCCCTGCTCGCCGCCCGTCACCTCGTTCCACTTGAAGCAGATCGCCCACACGATCTGGGCGAAGGCCAGCGTGAGCATCGCGAAGTAGATCCGGGTGAGCCGCACGCAGAAGAAGCCGAAGACCAGGGCCAGGGCGCCGGCCAGCACGCCGGCGGCCGGGAAGGCCAGCAGGAAGGACACGCCGAGCTTCTTCATCAGCAGGCCGGTCGTGTAGGCGCCGATGCCGAAGTAGGCGGCGTGGCCGAACGACACCAGCCCGGTGACGCCGACGAGCAGGTTCAGGCTGGTGGCGAAGAGCGCCCAGATGACGATGTCGTTGGCCAAAAACGTGTAGAAGCGCGAGCCCACCCCCGGCACGCAGAAGGCCGCGGCGAGCACGACGAGCCCCCAGGGCAGCCGGCCGAGGCGGGCCATCACTTGAGCGGCCGGCCGAGCAGGCCCCAGGGTCGGATGATCAGCACGGCGGCCATGAGCGCAAACGTGGCGAAGATGGAGAAGCGCGGGAAGAACAGGATGCCGAACGACAGCACCTGGCCGTAGATGACGGCGCCCAGGAAGGTCCCCCAGAACGAGCCGAGGCCGCCGATGACGACGACCACGAACGCGTCGACGATGATCTCGGTGTCCATGCCGGGCGTGGTGGCCCGCATCGGGCTGATCAGCGCGCCGCCGAGCCCGCCCAGGAACGAGGCGATGACGAACACCCACGTGTAGAGCGCGCTGACGTTGACGCCGAGCGCGCCCAGCGTCTCCCGGTCCAGCGCCGCCGCCCGGATGAACCGCCCCGCCCGCGTGCGCTGCAACACGAACCAGAACGTCAGCGCGATGGTCGGGCCCAGCAGCAGGATGAGCAGGTTGTAGTGGGGGATGGTGGCGCCGAAGAGCGAGGACGCCCCGGTCAGCCCGGGCGGCCGGCTCACCGACTTCTGCTGGGTGCCCCAGATCATCTTGGCGCCGTCGCTGAGGATCAGCACCAGCGCGTAGGTGAACAGGAGCTGGTACAGCTCCTCCTTGCCGTACAGGTGGCGGAACAGCAACCGCTCGACCAGCCCGCCCAGCAGCGCGATGGCCACGGCCGCGCCCAGCGCCGCGATGTAGAACCGGCCGCCCCCCACGCCCAGCCACTGCACGAACTGGAAGGCACAGTACGCCCCCAGCATGTAAAACGTCCCGTGCGCGAAGTTCAGCACCCGCAGCACGCCGAAGATCAGCGACAACCCCGACGCGATGAGAAAGAGGAACATCGCCGCGGTGAGACCGCTGAGTGACTGCGCGAAGACGAACGAGGGATCAGGCAAGGCGCGAGAGGCCCGAACGGTCGTCGGACATCGGGCCCGTCCGGGTCGCTCCTTCGGAACGGTGCCGTGACACTACGCGATCCGGGGGGGCGATCGGGGGGGCCGTCTCGCCCCCCCCGATGTTCATACGCAAGGGCAGAGTGGAAGCTCCCAGCTCTAATCCATGAACTTGGTCGGATCGACGTACGTCACGGGCTTCATGATGGCGAACGGGTACTTCGGATCCATCACGGTCTTGCCGTACAGCTGGCCGCGGTTGGCCTGGTGATCCTTCTCACGAATGGTCTGCGACCCGATCGGCGTCTCGACCGTGAGGCCGAGCAGCGCCTGGGACACCTTGTCGGAGTCCGTGCTGTTGGCCTTCTTGATCGCCTCGACCAGGAACTGCATGCCGATGTAGCCCTGCACGGCCCACGACGAGGGGTACTCGTCCTTCAGGTACTTCGACAGCCGCGCGGTGTAGTCCTTGTGGGCCTGCGTCTCGCCCCAGTAGAAGGCGTCGTAGGAGTTGCCCCAGATGCCCACCGGGTAGTCGGCGCCCATCGACTTCGTCGTCTCCGGCGTGGCGGCCTCGCCGACCCCGATGAAGTTGTACTTCACTGCGTCGAAGACGCCGAGCGCCTTGGCCTGCTTGGAGTAGGTCACGAAGAAGCCGCCCCAGATCGAGGAGAAGATCGCCTCGGGCTTCTTGGCCATCTGGGCGTTGATGAACGGGTTGTAGTCCTGCTCGCCGAGCTTGGGCCACTGCTGGTCGACGATCTGCACGCTCGGCTTGATCTTCTTGAGGTGCTCCACGAACGACCGGGTGACGTCCTGGCCGTACGCGTAGTCGAAGCTCATCGTGGCGATCCTGGTGACCGGCCACTTGGCCACGATCTCGGCCGCGCTGCGGCCCTCCATCGTGGTGTTGGCGGCGACGCGGAACACGTAGGGATGCAGCTTGTCGGGGGCGGTGAGCTGGTCGGTCTTGGGGATCGGGGCGATGAAGACGATCTTGTTCTCCTTGGCCACCACCGAGACGGCCGGGCCCTCGGCGGAGGTCAGGGTGCCGACCAGGAAGTCGACGTTGTCCTTGAGGATCAGCTCGCGCGCCTGCCGCACCGCCTCGTTGGCGTCGGCCTTGGAGTCGCGCACGAGCAGCTCGATCTTGCGCCCGAGCACGCCGCCCTTGGCGTTGATCTCCTCGACGAACATCATGGCGCCCTTGGAGGCGGGGTCGCCGAAGAGGGCGGGCGGGCCGGAGAGCGGGATGGGCATGCCGACCTTGATCGGCTTCTGGGCGTCGGCGGCCATGGGCACGGCCAGGATCAGGGCCGCGAGCAGGATCAGCAGTGTGCGACGGTGCATGACGACCTCCTTGTCGGTCGGGCGCTCAGAACGCCGGCAGGCCGGGGACGGTGCGACGCACCCGGTAGAGCGACGTCGAGGCGGTGATGAACAGCGAGCGGTAGTCGTCGTCCCCCCACGCGAAGTTCGCCGTGTGTTCAGGAACGGCCAGGACCTCGAGCAGGTTCGCGTCCGGATCGAAGACGTGGATGCCACCCGGCCCGCAGCAGTACACGTGGCCGGCCGAGTCGAGCTTCATGCCGTCCGGAGCGCCGGGCTGGTCGCCCGTGGTCTCCGCCCACAGCCGGCCGTTGCGCAGGCCGCCCTCTCGGGTCACGTCGAAGACACGGATGTGCTTGCGAGCCGTGTCGTTGACGAACAGCCGCGATTCGTCCAGCGAAAAGCAGAGCCCGTTGGGGCGGTCGAAGTCGTCCACGAGCAGCACCGCCGACTTGGGGTCGGCGCCGACCCGGTACACGCCCTGGAAGGCCAGCTCCTGGGGGCGCTCCACACCGTAGAACTTGGCACGGCCGTAGGGGGGGTCGCTGAAGTAGATGCCACCGTCCGAGCGGCACACGATGTCGTTGGGGCTGTTGAGCTGCCGGCCCTGGTAGTGCGTGGCCAGCGAGACGATCCGGCCGTCGGCCTCGGTGCGCGTGACCTGGCTGCTCGCGTGCTCGCAGGCCACCAGCCGGCCCTGCCGGTCGTAGGTGAGCCCATTGGACATGTGGCAGGGCTTGCGGAAGGTGGTGACACCGTCCGTGGCCGACCAGCGCCGCAGGTGATCGCCCGGCATGTCGCTGAAGAGCAGGAACTTGCCGGTCGGATGCCACAGCGGCCCCTCGGTGAAGAGGAAGCCGGTGCCGAGCTGCTCGAACGCGGCGCTCACTTCTTGCCGGGCGCCCCCGCCACGTACCAGTCCGGCGGCGTCACCTCGTTGAACACCACCCACACCGCCTCGCGCGGCAGCTTGCAGACCTCGGTGATGGTGTCGGTGACGCGGCGGGCGATCTCGTCCTTGCGGTCCTTGCCGTGGCCCTCGTAGATCGTGATGTTGACGAACGGCATGGGGGTCCCCTCCGTTGGGTGCTGGGAAAGCCCGCTAACACTACCACGCGGTCGTCGGCAGGCCAAGCGAGCCTGCCGCCCGGTGGCTCAGGCGAGGCCCATCTGGCGGTGGATGGCTCGCGCCAGCTCGCTCGACGGCGACTGCAGCTCGGCCACGATCGAGAAATGGTCGTGGCCAGTCATGTCCATCACCTCGACCGGCACGCCGAGCGCGCGCCAGGCCGCGGCCAGCTCGTCGGTCTGGCGGTGGTACTCGGGCCCCTCGGTGCCACCGAGGGCCAGGATGAGCGGCGTCGGGCGCGCGGGCGCCAGGTGCACCGGGCTGTTGCGGCGGGCCACCTCCGGTGTGAGCGCGAGCGCCCGGTTGAGATAACAGAGGCGGATCGGCTCCAGGTCGTAGAGGCCGCTGATCGCGCAGCCCGCCTTGACCACGTCCGCCGGCACGCCGACGGTCGCCCAGTCGGTCGCCAGCAGCATTGCGACCAGGTGGCCGCCGGCCGAGTGACCGGAGATGCTGATGCGGTCGGGATCGCCGCCCCACTGCCGGGCGTGGCGATGGACCCACGCGATCCCCGCCCGGCACTGCCGCACCAGCTCGTCGAGGTCGATCGCCGGGACGAGGCCGTAGTCGAGGACCACGGTGGCGGCGCCGGCCGGCCTCAGTCCGCGGGCGACGTAGCTGAAATCGGCCTTGTCCATCCGGTGCCAATAGCCACCGTGGATGAAGACATGGATGGGCGCCGGACCGGGGCCGTCGGCCGGGAAGATGTCCAGGCGCTCGGCGTAGTGGGCGCCGTACGGCACGTCGAAGCGCAGCGGCAGCTCCGCCCGTGCCCGGCCGCTCTCGGCGCCGTAGCGCGCCACCCACTGCAGCGCGTCCTTGACCTTGGCGCGGTTGTCGTACTCGGCGTCGAGGGCCTGTTGATCGTAGTCGCGGAACACCGGCGTCGCCATCAGATCAGCCTCCTGAGGAACTGGGCCTTGTCCATCCGCCGGCGCACGGTGGCGGCGTGCCGCACGTACGCCGCGCTGCTCGAGCCGGGATGCCACGTCGTCGGGCTCGGCAGGGCGGCCGCCAGCCAGGCGGCGTCGTCGTCGCCGAGGTCGGCGGCCGCCCGGCCGAAGTACCGGCGACTGGCGCTCTCGACGCCCCACACGCCCGGCCCGAATTCCACGAGGTTGAGGTAGAGCTCGAGGATGCGCCGCTTGTCGAGCGCACGCTCGAGCTGCCAGGTGAGGATCGCCTCGCGGGCCTTGCGGAGGGGATCGCGCGAGGGCGAGAGCCAGAGGTTCTTGGCCAGCTGCTGGCTGATCGTGGAGGCGCCGCGCGGCAGGTCGCGCTCCTCCAGCGCCTGGCTGAGCGCGTTGCGGATCTCGCCCGCGTCGAAGCCGTGGTGCGAGAAGAAGTTGACGTCCTCGGCGACGAGCACGGCGACCTTGAGGGCGGGGCCGATCGCCGCGTACGACACCCAGCGGCGGTCCACCCGGTCGTCGCGTCCCGCCGAGCGCTGGCGGGCCCGCCAGCGCTCGATGAAGGCGGTCGTGGCCGGCGGCCGGCGGGCCAGCCCCGCCACGTCGGGCCACGTCCACGCTTCCCAGCCGAGCCAGCCGGCGGCCGCCAGGAGCAGGACGAGCACGAGCGATCGTAGCCTGTGCCGCCGGCGTCGCGCGCGCATGCGGCGGATTCTAGCAGCGGCGCCGCGCTTCGGCGGGGCTCAGCCGGCGGCGGCCAGCACGAAGCTCACGAGCAGCATGGCGAGGATGGTGGCGGCGATCGCGGTGTACTCGCGATCACCCTGCCGCCAGAAGCCGGCGATCGCCAGCGCGACGCCGGCCACGGGTGTGGCCAGCAGGCAGACGAGGCCCAGCGCGGTGAGCGCCAGCGCATCCGCCGGGCGCTGGCCCAGCGCCCGGCGCACCTCGCCCAGCGTGGTGTAGACGTCGAGCCCCGGCCCGCTCTG
>JBGQLG010000214.1:0-9106 GCA_041499965.1 Methylomirabilia bacterium | reverse complement strand
GGGTCTCGTCGCGTGCGAGCGCTCAGATCGGGGCCATCAGCAGCGCTTCTTCCATTGTCGAGAACTGGCGCGCGTCGTTCAGGGGCTCCGCCTTTGACGGATCGTCATGATCGATCAGACCCCGGCGATTCTCAGATCGGCGGTCGTGGGCCACAGCCGCTTGAGGGCCGCCCGGCCCGCCTTGACGGCTGGATCGTCCCTCCCGATACTGCGGCTCAGCGAAAACGTGGTCGTGGCTCGGGGTGAAGGACCGAGACCATGGCCCAGCAGCTCCCCGAGCTGGTCGAGCAGTTCTGCAACTTTCAGCGGAAACAGCGCGGCAAGACGGAAGGAGGGGTCAGGACGTACCGATGGACTCTGGAGCGGTGCTTGGTGTTCCTGCGTCACCGCCACGGGCGGCTGGCGCGGGTGAGCGACCTCACCCCCGCCAACATCCAGGCGTGGATGGATGACATGGCCGCCGCCGACCTCGCGCTCAGTACGATGCGCGTGCGCCAGTCGACCGTGTCCAGCTTCTGCGCCTGGCTGGTCAAACGGCAGGTGCTGGCCGCCAACCCCGTGGCCCAGCTCGAGCGTCCCCCGCACCACACCGAGCCGCCCAAGCAGGTGCCCGGGCCGGCGATCATGGACGCCCTGGTCGAGGCTGCCAAGGCGCGCCGCCGCCCGCGTGACGTGGCCGTCTTCCTGATCCTGCGCTACACCGGCATGCGGCGCGAGTCGGTCGCGACGCTGCGCGTCCAGCACCTTGATGGGGTCTGGGGTCTACGGGGCGTCCGTGTGAAGGGCGGCAAGACGCGGGACATTCCGTTGCCGGCGGCGGTCATGCAGTTCCTGCAGGTGTACGTCGAGCGGGTGCTCGGCACCGTCGTCGAGCGGGTCGACCCGGAGACGCCGCTGTTCTGGTCCACCTGGGGGCGTCGCGGCGTCGGCAAGACGCGGGCGCCCATGACCGGCAAGAACATCTGGCGGCTCTGCAAGGTCTACGGCCGGATCATCGGCTACCCCGAGCTGAAGCCGCACGACCTGCGCCACGGCGTCGCCATGGAGGTGCTCGAGCAGCACCACGACCTCGAAGAAGTACGCGCGTTGCTCGGCCACGCGCGCATCGACACCACGCAAGTCTATACGAGTATCAGGCCGCCGCAGCTCAAGCGCGCGGTGGCGTTTTACGAGGAACAAGCCGTGCGGATGTTGAGCGAGTGAGGATGAGCACGCGTTTCGTGTTCTAGGAACATTCCGATGTTCCTAGAACCTGGAGCGAAAAACGTTACCGAAATAGAAATGGTGGCCTCAACGGGATTCGGACCCGTGTTCGAGTGGCGCCGGCCGGAGGCTCGCTCTGCGGCCCGCTCGTGGCTATGGCGTCAGCGACGCCAGGAGCTCGGCGAGCGAAGCGCCGGAGGCCAGCCCGACCACGGCCGCGATGACGCGCTCGACCTGGCCGGCGGGGAGCGCGAGGCCGGCGTTGCCCCGGAACTTCGCCTCGATCTCGGCGCGGGTGAGCGGCGCGTCGGGGCCGCCACGCGGACGGTCCTGGCGCTCGCGCAGCGCGCGGCCGTCGGTCAGTGTGATCTCGACGTCGCCGACGAACTGCCGCGGATAGTCGATCGTCGCGTCGAGCTCATAGGTGACCTTCCGCGCGGTCGTGAGCACGGATGACTCGCGCACCGCGGCGTCGTCGAACTCGGCGAGACCGGCCCTGCCGCGGACGAGGATGCTCGCCAGCAGGTACGGCAGGCTGAACTTCGCGGCGTAGCCGTTGGGCGGCGCGTGCTTGGCGGCCAGCGGCTCCCACAGTCGCGGCACCGGGCCGGCGGCGGTGCGGCAACGGATCGCGGCGATCTCGTCGGGGCGCACGCGCGCGCGTAGCCGCATCGCGCAGTCCATGTACGGCTGGGCGATCGACCCGCACGGATACGGCTTGAGGGTCAGCTCCGCCAGCTCCCACGTGGTTCCGAGGCTGTCGAGCAGTGTGTCGAGCCGCGTGGCGTCGTGACCACCGGCGAACGCCGCATAGAGTCCGTGGCCGCCCTCCAGCACGGTCTCCGGGCCGGTGAACCCCGCGCGCGCCAGCCGCGTGGCCACGACGCCGGCGTGCGCGCCCCATCCGGGGTGCAGCCGCTTCGTCCACGAGCCGTCGGTGAGGTACTCGATGATCCCGGCCGACTGGCTGCCGCAAATCCCGAACGCGTGCACGAGCTGGTCCTCGGTGAGCCCGTACATCCGCCCGGCGGCCGCGGCGGCGGCGAAGCTCGACGTGATCGACGTCGGATGGAAGTGGCGCGCGTGCAGGGCGCCGGGCACCGCGAGCCCGACGCGGCACATCACCTCCACCGCGGCGATCAGCGCCTCCAGCACCGCGCGGCCGCTGGCGCCCGTGGCCTCCCCCACCACCAGGGCGGTCGTGACGGCGACGCAGCCGGTGTGGACGATGGCGTCCTCGCGCGTGTCGTCGAAGTCGAGACCGTGGGCGAGCGTGGCGTTGGCAAGGACGGCGTTGGCGGCGGCCACGCGGGTGCGGCGGCCGAGCAGCGAGCTCTCGGCCGCGCCGCCCAGGCTCTCGGCGACGTCGAGCACGGCGACGCCGAAGTCCTCGCGGGCCGCCGCCAGCGCGTTGCCCAGCGTGTCGAGCGCGAGCAACGAGGCCTGTGTACGGACCGGCGTCGGCACGGCGTCGAGGGACAGGCCGAGGACGAAGCGGGCGAGGCGGCGGGCGGCGGAGAGCTGGGCCACGGTGAGCGTCCTTCTAGCGCGCGGGCGCGTGGGATGTCAACGCTTGCGCAGCCGCCAGATCTCCTCCGACGGCCAGCGATGGGCCCAGGCCGCCGTCACGTACGGGTAGCGCGTGACGCCGTCGGCGGGCGCTCGCAGCTCGATCAGGTCGAGGACCTCGAGGCCGTTCGCGCGAAAGAGGCGGATCCACTCGCCGATGGGCAAGGAGAACTCGATCGACTCGACGTCCGACCACTCGAGACGGTGCAGACCAAAATAGTCACGCTTCAGGTGCGCGTCGGCCGCGCCCTCCCCGTCCGGGGCGCACAGCATGAGCAGGGTGCCGTGCTTGAGGAAGACCAGCTCGCCGCCCGGCCGCAGGACCCGCGCGGCCTCGGGGATCCAGCGGTAGGGATCGCACCAGATGCTGGCGCCGTACTCCGACAGGGCGAGGTCGAAGCGGGCGTCGGCGAGCGGCACCCGCTCGGCGTCGGCGTGGATGAGCGGGAAGACGAGGCCGTGCTCGCGCTGGAGCGCGCGCGCCGTCGCGAGCTGGCGCGAGGAGTTGTCGAGCCCGACCATCCGCGCGCCCCGCCGCGCGAGCCACGCCGACCAGTACGCGGTGCCGCAGCCAAGCTCGACGACGTCGCGGCCCGCCACCTCCGGCAGGGCGCGCACCTCCCGTTCCGGAAGCCCCCAGATGCCCCACGTCATCTCGGTCTCGGACCAGCCGCGACGGCCCCCCTCGGCGTATTCCACGCTGAGCCGGTCCCAGGCCGTGCGGTTCAGCGCGACGTGATCCGTCATTTCTTGTCCTTGTCGAGAACCTCCTTGAGCGCCGCCGCCGGCACCTTGATCTCCACACCGGCGCGCTCCTCCTGCAGCAGCATGGCCACGCGCGAGTCGCGGTCGGCCCAGCCGCGATTCATCGCCTCCGTCATCTCCTCCAGCGTCATGTTGGCCAGGCGCATCGGCACCTTGTTCTCCCGGCCGAGCTGCACGGCCAGCGAGACGTCCTTGTGGGCCAGACGCAGCGCGAACCACGGCGGATCGAAGGTGCCGGGCAGGAACTGGTCGGCGAGCCCGTCGAACGTGCGGCGGCGACCGCCGGCGCCCTGGCGCACCGCCTTCCAGATGGTGAGCGGATCGACGCCGGCCTTCACGCCCATCGTGAAGACCTCAGCCAGCGCCGTCTGGACGACGTAGCCCGCGCAGTTGTGCACGAGCTTGGCGACCGAGCCGGCGCCGATCGGGCCGACGTAGTACGCCTGGTCGCCGATGGCGTCGACCACCGGCTTGTACTTCTTGAACGCCTCCTCGTCGCCGCCGATCCACAGCGCCAGCCGTCCGGACTCCGCGCCCCGCGGGCCGCCGCTGACCGGCGCGTCGAACATGTGGATACCCCGCGCCTTGAACACGGCGTGGATCTTGCGGACGACCGTCGGCGAGTTCGTCGACAGATCGAAGAAGGCCTTGCCGGCGGTGAGGCCGGAGAGCAGCCCGGTCTTCTCGTCCATCGCCACCGCCTCGACGTCCTTCGGCTCGGGCAGCGAGGTGAACACGACCTCGCTGGCCTCGGCCACGGCCCGGGGCGAGTCGGCCCACCTGGCGCCGGCCTTCACGTGCGATTCAGCCGCCTCACGGCGCACGTCGTGCACGGTCAGCTCGTGGCCCGCCTTCTGGAGATTGGCCGCCATGTGGCGGCCCATGGTGCCAAGCCCGATGAATCCGATCTTCATGACTTCGCCCCCTCGAAGACCTTCTTGGCGATGCGCCCGGCGCTCATGGCCGTGGGCCACCCCGCGTACAGGGCCATGTGGGGGATGATCTCGCCGATTTCCTCGCGCGTGACACCGTTGGCGAGGGCTCGCTCGATGTGCCCGGTGAGCTGGTCGCCCCGATACATGGCGATCAGCGCCGCGACGGTGATGAGGCTGCGGTCCCGCTTGGAGAGCTGGGGGCGCTCCCAGACGTCGCCGTACACGACCTTCTCCGTCATCTCGATCAGCTTCGGTGCGACGGTCCGGACCTCGTCACGCGCGGATGTTGCGGCTTTCGGTATGCTCACGGTCTGGCTCCTTTCGACGGTTGAAGGGACTGTATGCTAGCATCCGTTTCCGCAACCCGCGCAAGGAGGCCCGGCATGCGCACCGCGCTCGCGTTGACGGCCGCTCTGCTCCTCGCCCTGCCGCTGTCCGCCGCCGCCCAGAACACGCTCGCCGACGCCAGTGCCGCGCTCGGCGCCGCGGGCCTCAAGTCTCTCGAGTACAGCGGCAGCGGCACGCTGTTCCAGGCCGGGCAGAGCGCGTCACCCGGCCAGTCGTGGCCCCGCTTCAACGCCAAGAGCTACACGCGCGCGGTGAACTACGAGACCGCCTCGCTGCGCGACGACGTCGTCCGCACCCAGGGTGAGAACCCGCCGCGCGGCGGCGGCGTGCAGCCGGTGCGCGGCGAGCAGCGCCAGCTCTTCCTGCTGAGCGGTGATCACGCCTGGAACCTGGTGGCCGACGCGCCGGTGCCGGCGCCCATCGCCCTGGTCGAGCGGCGCTGGCAGCTGTGGACCACGCCGCACGGCCTCGTGAAGGCCGCGCTGGCCAACAACGCCACCGTGCAGGGGCGCGTCATCGCCTTCACGCTGCCCGGCCGCATCACCGTGCGCGCCATCCTCAACGACCAGAACCTGGTCGAGCGCGTCGAGGGCGCCATCCCCAACGCGGTGCTGGGCGACATGCTGGTCGAGGTGACGTACGCCGACTACAAGGACTTCGGCGGCGTGAAGTTCCCGACGCGCATCCGGCAGTCGGCCGGCGGCTTCCCCATCCTCGACCTCAGCGTCACCGACGTGAAGCCCAACGCGGCCGTCGACGTCCAGACGCCCGACAGCGTCCGCGGGGCGACCAACGTGTACAGCCGGGTCGCCACGCAGATGGTGGCCGACGGCGTCTGGTACCTGACCGGCGGCTCGCACCACAGCGTGGTCATCGAGATGAAGGACCACCTGATCGTCGTCGAGGCACCGCTCAACGACGAGCGCGCCCTGGCGGTGATCGCCGAGGCCCGCAGCCTGGCGCCGGGCAAGCCCATCCGGTTCGTCATCGCCAGTCACCATCACTTCGATCACACCGGCGGGCTGCGGGCGTTCGCCGCCGAGGGCGCGACGGTCGTGGCCCACGAGAGCACCCGGGCGTTCCTCGAGGGGACGCTGGCCGCGCCCGCCATGCTGGCGCCCGATCACATGGCGAAGTCGCCGCGCAAGCCGGTGGTCGAGGGCGTGCGCGACCGGCGCGTGCTGACCGACGGCACGCGCTCGGTGGAGGTCCACCACATCGCCGGCAACGCGCATGCCGACGGACTCTTGATGGTCCATCTACCCAAGGAGAAGCTCTTGAGCGAAGCCGACGTCTTCACGCCGCCGCCGGCCAACACACCGCCGGCCGTGCCGCCCAGCCCGTTCACCCTGAACCTGACCGACAACCTCAAGCGTCTCAACCTGGCCGTCGATCGCCTGCTGCCGCTGCACGGGCGGCTGGTGCCGATCGCGGACCTGCACACGGCGGTCGGCCATGGCCACTGAGCCCGTCTACGAGGTCTACGCGCTGAAGTACGGCGAGCGCGACACCACCAAGTGCCAGTTCTTCTACCGCGAGGGCTCGCACGACAAGCTGACGCTGCACTACTTCGTCTGGCTCATCCTGGGCGGCCCGCACCCCGTGCTGGTCGACACCGGCTTCCTCGAGGACGACGCCCAGGCCCGCCACATCCGCGACTACGTCAGCCCGGCGACGGTCGTGGAGCGCGTCGGCGTGAAGCCGTCCGACATCCCGATCGCGCTCATCAGTCACCTGCACTACGACCACTGGGCCGGCCACAGCCTGTTTCCCAAGGCCGAGTTCTGGATCCAGAAGGACGAGGTCGCGTTCTGGACGGGCCCGTTCGGCGCCACGCCGGCCTTCCGCGGATCGGCCAACGTGAACGCGCTGGCCGGGCTGGTGACGCTGAACTACGCCAACCGCATCCGCATCGTGGAGGGCGAGCGCGAGGTGCTGCCGGGGCTGCGCGTGCACCGGGTGGGCGGCCACACCGCGGGGCTGCAGATCGTCACCGTGAACACCGCGCGCGGGCCGGTCGTGCTCACGTCCGATGCCTCGCACTTCTATCACAACGTGGAGACGCGCCAGCCGGTGCAGATCATCACCAACCTGCCGGAGATGGTCGCGGCGTTCGAGACCATCCACGAGCTGGCCGGCGCCCAGAAGCTGATCGTGGCCGGCCACGACCCGCAGGTGGCCGAGCGCTTCAAGCAGATCGAGCCGGGCATCGTCAAGATCGCCTAGGAGGAACGCCATGGGCCTGCTGAGTGACCGGGAGCTGGCCAGCCTGCTGCCCGCCGAGACGCACGCCTTCGCCGGGCCGATCCCGACGCAGTGCGTGTCCAGCGACGAGTTCCTGCCGGTGCCGCAGACGCCGCAGCAGCGCCGGGTGGAGGCGCGCCTGAAGGACGTCGGGAGCACGCTGGCCCGCCGGCACGGGATGTCGCGCCGGCAGTTCTTCCGCACCGCCTCCGGCATGGCGGCGGCGTTCCTGGCCATGAACGAGGTGTACGGCGCCCTCTACGACGTGACGCGCGCCGAGGCCCAGACGCCGGAGATGGCCAAGGAGCGCGCGGCCGCGCTCGCCAAGCAGTTCGTGATGGACTGCCACACCCACTTCCTGCGCGACGACACGCGCCTCATGGGCTTCGTGCGCCAGCGCGCGGCGGTGGGCAAGGCGGGCTGGAACCCGGCGCTGGCCGGCAAGGAACAGACGATCGAGGAGCTGAAGTTCGCGAACTACTACAAGGAGATCTTCCTCGACAGCGACACCAAGGTGGCGCTCATCTCCGGCGCGCCATCCGAGCTGCTCGAGGACTGGTTCCTGACCAACGAGATGAAGGCGGACGCGCGGGCCCGGGTGAACAAGGACGCCGGCTCGCGCCGGATGCTGAGCCACGCCATCTTCACGCCCGGCTACCCGGGCTGGATGGAGCAGGTCGACCACGCCATCAAGGACCTCAAGCCCGACTCGTTCAAGGGCTACACGATCGGCGACAACACCAACAAGAACCTCAGCAAGCACCCCTGGAAACTGGACGACGAGAAGCTGCTCTACCCGTTCTACGAGAAGCTGCTCAAGGCCGGCTACGACAAGGTCTGCGTCCACAAGGGCCTGTTCCCGCCGTCGGTCGAGCAGCAGTTCCCCCACCTGCTCGCCCACTCCGACGTGCGCGACGTCGGCAAGGCCGCCAAGGACTGGCCCAAGCTGACGTTCGTCATCTACCACGGCGGCTATCGCTTCGCCGGCGGCGGCAAGGTGGAGGACGCCTGGGCGCAGTTCGAGAAGACCGGCCGCATCGAGTGGGTGACGGACCTCGCCGAGATCCCGTCGAAGTTCGGTGTGAGCAATGTCTACGCCGACGTCGGCCAGCTCTTCGCGCAGAGCACCATCGCCGACCCGCGCGTGTCGGCCGCCATGATGGGCCAGCTCATCCGCGGCCTCGGTGCCGACCACGTGGTGTGGGGCACCGACGCCATCTGGACCGGCTCCCCGCAGTGGCAGATCGAGGCGCTGCGGCGGCTGGAGATCCCCGAGGACATGCAGAAGCAATACGGCTTCAAGCCGCTGGGCCCCGCCGACGGCGCGGTGAAGAACACGATCCTCGGCGAGACCAATGCGCACCTGTACAAGTACGAGCGGCGCGCGGCACTGGCGACCGACCGCATCGCCGCGCTGAAGGAGGAGTACGAGGCCGCCGGCGCCGCGCGCAGCAACCTGCGCTACGGGTTCATCGCGCCGCCGCGCGGCTGAGCGGTCGCGATCGGCAACGGCGGTGGGCGGTCTGTGTGGCCGCCCGCTGCCGGCGGCGGTGAGCCGCTACCCGTCAGCGAGCCTGTATCCAATTGGACGCATTGTGACCGCAACGACGCGGCTCTATGCTACGCGCCGGCGGAGGTCTATGCCTCGCTGCTCGACGCCGGCCAGTATCTCTGTTCCGAACGCACCATGTATCGCCTCTTGGCCGCGCACGCCGAGGTGCGGGAGCGGCGCGATCAGCTCCGCCATCCCGTCTACACGGCCCCGGAGTTGCTGGCCCGCCGCCCCAACGAGCTGTGGAGTTGGGACATCACCAAGCTGCTCGGGCCGGCCAAGTGGACCTACTTCTCCCTGTACGTGATGCTCGACGTCTTCAGCCGCTACGTGGTCGGCTGGATGGTGGCGCACGGCGAGAGTGCCACGCTGGCCGAGCAGTTCATTCGGGAAACCTGTGCCCGCCAGGGCATCGGCCGCGATCACCTCACGATTCACGCCGACCGCGGCCAGGCGATGGTCTCGAAGTCCGTCGCCTTCCTGCTGGCCG
>JBGQLG010000213.1:0-9119 GCA_041499965.1 Methylomirabilia bacterium | reverse complement strand
TTCCAGAAGTAGTTGTGCACGCCGCCGGCGGTGATCAATCGCCTGAACGTCATGGCCACGCGGTCGCCGAGCTTCACGGTTTTGGGGTCGACGTCGGTCATCTCGGACTGGAAGCGGCCGCCGCCCTCGAAGTCGAGGACGGCCACCACCATGGGCGGCGACGGCGAGAAGGCCAGGCGATCGACGGTGAAGGTGGCGATCGTGGCGGGCACGTCGGCCATGCGCTCGGGGGCCATGTGGTCGACGGCGTGGCACTTCACGCACACGCGCTGCGGCGGCAGGTGGCGGACGCCGCAGGCCTGGCAGCGGCTGCCGATGAACGCGAACTTCCACGCCTCGGCCCGGCGCGCGGGCGGGGCCTCCGGCGCCTGCGGATCGGGCCGGCGCGGCGGCTCGCGGTCGAGGAAGCCGCGCCACGACAGGAAGGTCGGATACGCCACGCGCCCGCCGCCGGCCAGCTGGGCGGCCACGCCGGCGGCGCGGCGAGGCGCGCCGGTCACGCGCCAGACGCTGGCGTCGGCGCCGTCGGCCAGCGAGACGACGGCGATCAGGTCGTCGGCCTGGGCGCCGTCGAGCGCGGCGGCGAACATGAGCCCGGCGTGCGCGGCGCCGGCGTTGCCGATGCTGGCCAGCAGGTCGTCGGCGAGCGCCTCCTTCTTCACGCCGGCGGACGCGGCGACGCGCTTCACCGCGCGCCCGTGCGGGCCGGCCACGATGAGCCGCGTGATGGCCGGCGCCGTCACGCCCGCGTGCTTGAGCGCCTCCGTCAGCGCGGCCTCGCCGAGCGGCACGTAGGCATGCTCGCCGAAGCGCTCCTCCCACTGGCGCGAGGCCGGCTCGCCGGGCAGCCGCCAGCGGTCGAGGAACTCGGCGGTGGCCGAGGCGGCGCCGAGCGGCTCGGCGACCACGCGCGCGTCGGGCCCGTCGTCGGCGAAGAGGAAGGCGGCGGCGCCGTCGCCGCCCTCGCGCTCGTCGGCGCCGCCCGGCCGCCCGGTGCGGATGTCGCTGAGCACGGCGAGCGCGGGGACGCGTGTGTCGCGGGCCGCCCGCATCGCGCCGACCATGCCGCGGACCGAGCCCGCCACGTCGACCGCGAACGCGGAGGTGGGCAGGTCCAGCGCGGCGTGAATGGCCGTGGCGTTGGTCTTGTCGACATACGCGGGAGCGGACGTCGCGAAGTACAGCGCCTGCGGCACCACCGTGGCGCCGCGCAGCGCGGCGCGCCCGGCCTCGACGCCGAGCGACGTCGTGTCCTCGTCGTAGGATGCGACCGCCCGCGTGCCGGCGCCGCCCGGCGTGCCGAGCGCCTCGGCGATCGCCTTGCGCTCCAGGCGCCAGTAGGGCAGGTAGGCGCCGTAGGCGGCGATGCCTCTCATCGCGCGGCGACCTTGGCGTGGTCGGCCAGCACCTGGGCCACGCACGACGTCACCTTCATGCCGGTCGGCAGGTCGATGAACTCGTTGGGGCCGTGCGCGTTGGAGCCGGGGCCCATCACGCCGGTGACGAGGAACTGCGCCTCGGGGAAGCGGTCGCCCAGCATCTGCATGAACGGGATGGAGCCGCCCAGCCCGCTGAACATGGGCGGCGCGCCGAAGTACGCGCTCGACGCGCGCTTGACCGAGTCGAGCAGCCAGTCGGCCGTGGCCGGCGCATTCCAGCCGCTGCCCGGCCGCTCGCCGGTCGTGAACGACACGCGGGCGCCGTAGGGTGGATCGGCCTCCAGCGTTTCCTTCACGCGCTTCATGGCGCGCGCGGCGTCGGCCGTCGGCGGCAGGCGCAGCGAGAGCTTCACCGAGGTCTGGGGCCGCAGCACGTTGCCGGCATCGGCCAGGGCCGGGATGCCCTCCACGCCGGTGACGGCGAGCGCCGGACGCCACGTGTTGTTCAGCAGCGCCTCGACGGGATCGTTCGTCACCGGGCGCATGCCCGGCATGAACGGCCAGCGCGTCGTGATCTCGTCGCCGAGCACCGAGGCCACCGCCTTCACCTCGGCCAGCCGGGCTGCCGGGATCTCGACGTGACACTCGCGCACCAGGATCTCGCCGGTGCGCTCGTCCTCCAGCCGGCCGAGCACCTGGCGCAGGATGCGGAAGCTCGAGGGCACGATGCCGCTGGCGGCGCCGGAGTGCACGCCCTCGCTCAGCACCTCGACGGTGAGCGTGCCGCTCGTCACACCGCGCAGCGAGGTCGTCGCCCACAGGTGCTCGTAGTCGCCGCAGCCGGAGTCGAGGCAGACGACCAGGCCGGGACGGATACGATCGGCCAACTTCTCGACGTAGGCCGGCAGGTCGGGGCTGCCGCTCTCCTCGGAGGCCTCGATCAGCACCACGCACCGGTTGTGCGGCACGCCCTGCGCCTGCAGCGCCTCGATGGCCGTCAGCGCGGAGAACGCGGCGTAGCCGTCGTCGCCGGCGCCGCGACCGAACAGCCGATCGCCCCGGCGGACCGGCACCCAGGGGCCGGCGTCCTCGGACCAGCCGACCATCTCCGGCTGCTTGTCGCAGTGTCCGTAGAGCAGGACCGTGTCACCCCCGGTACCCGGCACCTCCATGAGGATCACCGGCGTCCGGCCCGGCAGCCGCACGACGTCGATCGCCAGGCCTTCGAGCCGGCGCGTGCGGGCCCAGTCCGTGATGAGCGTCACGGCCCGGTCGATGTGACCGTGCTCCGCCCACTTGTCGTCGTACATGGGGGACTTCGCCGGGATGCGGATGTAGTCGGTGAGGGCCGGGATGACGTCGCCGTCCCAGGCCCGCTGAACGTAGGCCCGCGTGCGCTGGGTATCCAGACTCATGGCGCCGACTATACTACCCTCCTTGTGAGTAAGATGGCGCCCATGACCTACGTCCCCCCCGCCGCGCACTGGGAGGTGCGGCCCCCCGCCGCGCTCGGCATGCGCGCCGACATGCTGCAGGCCGCCATCGGCTTCCATCGCGGCCACGAGAGCGCGTGGCCGCGCAACTTCATCACGCCCGACGGCCGGTTCATCGGCGTGGCCGACGAGCCGGAGGACTCCGAGGTGCTGGGGCCGGTGCGCCCGCGGGCGGATCCCAACGGGCTCGTCGTGCGGCGCGGCTACATCGCCGCCGAGTGGGGCGACACCCGGCGCGTCGACATGTCGTTCAGCATCGCCAAGAGCTACCTGGCGGTGCTGGCCGGCCTGGCCGTGCAGCGCGGGCTGATCGGTGGTCTCGACGAGCCGGTCGCCGTCACCGCGATCGACGACGGCTTCGCCTCACCGCACAACGCCGCGATCACCTGGCGGCACCTGCTCACCCAGACCAGCGAGTGGCAGGGCACGCTGTGGGGCAAGCCCGACTCGATCGACCACAACCGCGACGTGGGCAAGAGCGAGCTGGGCCACGCCACCAAGGGCCAGCCGCGCCCGCTGCGTCCGCCCGGCACGCTGTGGGAGTACAACGACGTCCGCGTCAACCGGCTGAGCCTCTCGCTCATGCAGCGCTTCCGGCGCGAGCTGCCGGAGGTGCTCCGCGAGGCGATCATGGATCCGATCGGTGCCGCCACCGACTGGCAGTGGCACGCGTACCGCACCTCGTGGATCGACCTCGAGGGGAGGCGGCTGGCCTCGGTGCCGGGCGGCTCGCACTGGGGCGGGGGGTTGTGGATGTCGAGCCGCGACCACGCGCGTCTGGGGCTGCTGATCCATCGGCGCGGACAGTGGGGCGAGCGTCGCGTGATCGAGGCGGCCTGGATCGACGAGATGCTGCGGCCGGGCCCGCTCAATCCGCAGTACGGCCTGCTCTGGTGGCTCAACACGGGACGCGCCCAGGCGCCGAGCGCGCCCGCCTCGTGCCACGCGGCGCGCGGGGCCGGCAGCAACGTCATCTGGATCGATCCCGAGCACGACCTCGTCGTCGTCGTCCGCTGGATCGACAAGGCCAGCCTCGACGGCTTCCTGGCCCTCGTGCTGGAGAGCGTGACGGGCTAGCGTCCCGAGTCAGAGATTTGCCGACCTGGACGGGTGCGTCCCCCGGCCGGGGGGCGGGGGCGAGGCGAGTCGGCTGAGAGCGCGGCCATCACGACCGAGGGCGCGCCTGCCTCCCACCGCCGCAACTCGGCGGGGTGAGCGCGCCGCCAACGATCTGCTGGCCAACAACCCAACCCCCCTTGGGGGATGGGGGGCCCGCGCGAACCCCGCTCGCGTCATTCAGGCGAGCCATCGGCGTGATGGCCGGGCTCTCAGCCGGCTCGCCTCGCCCCCGCCCCCCGGCCGGGCGACGCACCCGTCCAGGTCGGCGAATCTCTGACTCGGGATACTAGCCCGTAGCGCGCCGCCCGCCCGCTACCTCCGGGCCTGGCGGCGGGACCGCACGGCCGCCGCCAGCTCGTGCAGCACCGGCACCGACACGTCCCAGCCCATGCAGGCGTCCGTGATGCTCTGGCCGTACACCAGGCGCGAGGGGTCGTCGAGGTCCTGCCGGCCGTCGATCAGGAAGCTCTCCATCATCATGCCGATGATGCCGACCTCGCCCTGGGCGATCTGGGCGGCGACGTCGCGCACCACCAGCGGCTGGCGCTGGTAGTCCTTCTCGCTGTTGCCGTGGCTGGCGTCGATCATGAGGCGGGCCGGCAGCCCGGCGTCGCGCAGCGCGGCCAGCGTCTTCTGCACGTGGATGGCGTCGTAGTTGGGGCCGGTGGCGCCGCCGCGCAGGATGACGTGGCAGTCGGCGTTGCCGGTGGTGGAGACGATGCCGGCCAGCCCCTGCTCGGTGACGCCGATGAAGCGGTGCGGATGGGCGGCGGCCCGGATGGCGTCGATGGCGATCTGCACGCCGCCGTCGGTGCCGTTCTTGAAGCCGACCGGCATCGAGCACGCGGAGGCCAGCTCGCGGTGCACCTGGCTCTCGGTGGTCCGGGCGCCGATCGCCCCCCACGTGACCAGGTCGGAGGTGAACTGCGGCGTGATCGGATCGAGGAACTCGCAACCGGCGGGCAGCCCCAGCTCGGCCAGGTCGAGCAGCAGGCGGCGGCCCACCCGCAGCCCCTCGTTGATCGCGAACGAGCCGTCGAGGTTGGGATCGTTGATGAGGCCCTTCCAGCCCACGGTCGTCCGGGGCTTTTCGAAATACACCCGCATGACGAGGCGCAGCTCGCCGGCCAGCTCGTCGGCCAGGCGGCGCAGCCGCTGGGCGTAGTCCACGGCGGCGCCGGGATCGTGGATCGAGCAGGGACCGACGATGACGACGAGCCGGTCGTCCTCGCCCCGGAGGATCCGGGCGACCTCGTCGCGGCCCCGGCTCACCGTGACCGCCGCACTCTCGCGCAGCGGCAGCTCCTCCAGCAGGATCGCGGGGGGCAGCAGCGGGCGGATGCTCTCGACGCGGAGGTCGCGGGTCCGGACGGGCATGGCCGACATTCTAAACCCGACGCGTAGAATCGTGCAGGGTCGCGCCGGCGGCCGAGGGGGGGACGGGATGGCGGGGAGCGCGCGGTCCTACATGATGCGAACGGCCTGGCCGGCCAACCTGGTCGGAGCCCTGGGGACCTTTGCCTACTTCCGGTTCATCGACTACGCGGCGGTCGCCATCCAGCGGGTGCCGAGCGCCGGCGAGCTCCTCTTCTTCGTGGGCGGCTTCGGCGCCATCATCGCGGTCGGCCAGTTGGCGGGGGCGATCTGGAACCGGCCGCTCGACGGGCCGATGCCGCCGCCACCGGGCCCGGCCGGAGACCTGGCCCGCCGGCGGGCCATCCAGATGCCGTTCTGCATCGCGTTGATCACGCTGATGGGCTGGGTGGCGGCCGGTGTCATCTGGGGCATCGGCTGGCAGGTGATCGCCGGCACGTTCAGTCCCAGGCATTCGGCGCGCATGCTGTTCGGCATCACCGTGATCAGCGGCAGCGTCGCGACCACGCTGGCCTTCCTCATCTTCGAGCGCGAATGGCGCCGCGTCCTGCCCGACTACTTCCCCGACGGGGGGCTGACGACGGTGCCCGGCGCGCCGCGCCTGCCGGTGCGGGCCCGGCTGCTGGTCGTGCTGCTCCTGATGGCGGTGATCCCGGTCACCGTGCTCGGCATGGCCTCGGTCCGCGGCGCGACCGCGGCGCTGGCCGCCGGGCCCGAGGCCGGCGACGTGATCACCCGGATGATGGCCGTCGTCGGGTTCCTCGTGTTCGCCGCCATGGCGGCGTCGGTCGGGCTGGCCCTGTCGGTCGCGCGCAGCGTGGCCGAGCCGCTCGGCCGGCTGCAGACCGCGATGGTCGAGGTCGAGCGCGGGCGCCTGGACACCCGCTGCCCGGTCGTGTCCAACGACGAGATCGGCGCGCTGACCGAGGGCTTCAATCGCATGGTGCGCGGCCTGGCCGAGCGCCAGCTCCTGCGCGAGGCCTTCGGCAAGTACGTGAGCGATGAGATCCGCGACGAGATCATGGCCGGCCGCATCGCGCTGGAGGGCGAGCCGCGCGAGGTGACGATCCTGTTCGCCGACATCCGCGACTTCACGCCGTGGGTCGAGGCCAGCGACCCGCGCGAGGTCGTGCGCGACCTCAACGCGTACTTCACCGAGATGGAGACCGCCATCCGCGCCCACGGCGGCCTGGTCGTGCAGTACATCGGCGACGAGATCGAGGCGGTCTTCGGGGCGCCGGTGGCGCGGCCGGGCCACGCCGGCCAGGCGGTGCGCGCCGCGCTCGAGATGCGCACGCGGCTGGCCGCCTGGAACGCCGGGCGGGCCCGGGCGGGCCGGGCGCCGCTGCGCAACGGCATCGGCATTCACACGGGGACCGTGCTGGCTGGCAACATCGGCAGCGCCGATCGCCTCTCCTACGCGCTGGTGGGCGATTCGGTGAACCTCGCCTCGCGCCTGCAGGGCCTCACCAAGGAGCTGCAGGCCGACGTGCTGGTGAGCGGGGCGACCCGCGCCCGGCTCGACGGCGACGTGCCGCTGACCCCGTTGCCGGCCGTGAAGGTGAAGGGCCGGACGGCCGAGGTCGAGGTCTACGCGCTCGGCTGAGCGCGCTCGGCGAGGACGACGAGGCTGTTGGCCAGCGCCCGGGCCGGTGCGGTGTCGACCAGGGCGGTGTCCAGGCGGCGGAGCGCCCGGTAGAGGCTCGCCAGGCCGCGCGAGAGTCGCGGTCGGTGCAACACGGTGGACGGGATGAGGTTGGTGATGGTGTGCAGACCCCACGTGCGGACCGGGACGAGCCCGGTGGCCACCAGCCTGGTGTGAAGCTCACGACGCCCGAAGAGGCGTAGCCGGCCATAGCCGGGGTAGAACACGCGGACATCGCCGTGTGCGAGCATCGCGCGCCACGCCTCGCCCGCCGTCACGCCATAGCCGAGTGGGTCGCCGACCAGGGCGCTGGCGAGCGACCACGCGAGGTCGAGGCTCGGCCGGTGCTCGCAATCGAGGAGCACGCGCCCGCCCGGACGCAGCACTCGAGCGATCTCCGCCAGGGCGTGCTCCGGATCGTCGACGAACGACAGCGTACTGCCGCAGCAGACGATGACGTCGAAGCACGCGTCGGCATAGGGAAGAGCCTCGACGGTGCCGCGCACGAGTGCCGTGTCGGGCAGCCGGCGGCGCGCGACCGTCAGCAGCCCGCCGGAAATATCGACACCGTGCGAGCGCCATCCCAGCCCCGCCAGCAGGGTGGCCTGAAACCCGGTGCCGCAGCCCGCATCGAGGGCCCGGCCGCCACCCGCCGGGGCCACCCCAATCTCGCGGCGAAGAATGGCGTGAAGGACCGCGTAGAGGTGTTCGTACCAGGGCTCGAGCTCATCGTACGCAGTCGCCATCGCATCGAACAGATCCGCGACCGTCGACGGCATGGCCGTAGAGTACCGTACCCCCCGAGCGGTCGGCCCGTTGGCGAACCGGCCCGCTTGCGCTTATGCTTACGCCTCCCGGTGACCCACATGCGAACGCCTACGGTGGAGCATGACGACTCTCGCAGATGCGATACGCGTGTTGTCTCAGATCGCGACGATCGTCGGCATCGGGGTCGCGATCGCTGTGTTCATGAACGAGAAGCGCAGGGAGCGCGAGCGGGGACGTGCAAGCATGGCCCCGGCGGCGTGCTGACCCCCGCGGCGCCTTCGTGACCGATCGGGAGAGCTCGGCCGGGCGCCTGGACGGTCGACGAGTCGAGATCGCGTGGCCGCCTCGGTCGCCGATGGGGCTGGTCGCCGACGGCGCGCCCGGGCCGACCGTCGGTCGGCTGCTCGATCGCATGCGGCGCTCGGCGTTCCAGGGCCGCAAGCTGGGCGAGGCGTTCGAGGTGTGGCAGCGGATGATCGACGGCGACGGCCTGATCTGCCTGGGCCTGGCCGGCTCCCTGGCCAGCGCGGGCCTCGCCCCGCTGATCGCCTGGCTGGTCGAGCGCGGCTACGTCGACGTCATCGCCTCGACCTCGGCCAACGTCACCGAGGATCTGCTGGAGGCGCGGGGCGCGCGCTTCTTTCAGGTCGAGCCCGAGCACGTGGACGATCAGGATCTCTGGCGCCGTGGCTTCTACCGGTTCTACGACCACGTCGTGGGCCGCGGCGACTACGACGCCATGGAGGACTTCACCCGCGACTTCTTCGAGGACCTGGCCAAGCGCTGGGCCGGGCCCACGCTGCCGGGCGTGCGCTTCATGCACGAGTTCGGTCGCTGGCTCGACGGCCAGGGGCTCGGCGCGACGCTCGCCGCCACCTGCTTCCGCCACCGGGTGCCGCTGTTCGTGCCGGCCGCGCCCGACGGCCCGCTGGCCGAGGGCTATCGCACGGCGCGCGCGAAGGGACCGGTGGTCGACTTCTTCGCCGACTACCAGATCGCGCTCGAGATCATGGGCCGGTACATGCCGCCGGGCCCCGGGACGTCGGCGGTCTTCCTCGGCGGCGGCGTCCCGAAAGACTTCCTGCAGATCACCGCGACGAGCGTCAAGACCATCCGCGGCGAGACCGGCCCGAGCCCGCACCTCGCGGCCATCCAGATCACGACCGACAACGCCGTGTTCGGCGGACTCGGCGGCGCCTCCGTCGCCAGCGAGTGCATCTCGTGGGGCAAAGAAGCGGTGGACGGCCTCAACGTCATGCTCTTTGCCGACGTGACGATCGCGCTCCCGCTACTCTGCCAGGGACTGCTCGAGCGCTACGGCGCCACGCACTCGCGCTCTGC
>JBGQLG010000212.1:0-9218 GCA_041499965.1 Methylomirabilia bacterium | reverse complement strand
GTCGCTCCGGGCTCGGCTCGCGAGCCGCCAACCACTCGAAGAGCCCTCGCCCCAGCCCCCTCTGGGGGATGGGGGGCCCGAGCGAGCCGAGCCCGGAGCGAGTTACGGCGACAGGCGAGCCATGCGGGCGCGCCCGCGGTCGGGGCGCCCGGCCCCTGGCGTCACCCCGGCCCCTGACGTCACCACAGGCCCCGACGTCACAGCGCGCCACCGCAGTCGTCAGCGTCATCAGAACGCGCGCTCGCCGAGGAGGCCACGCGGGCGGAGCGTGAGGACGAGCAGGATCGCGACGAAGCCGACGGCGGTGCGGTAGGCCGGGGCCAGCGAGATCAGCGAGAGCTCCTCGGCCACGCCGATCGTCAGCGCGCCCACCACGGCGCCGGGGATCGAGCCGAGGCCGCCGACCACCGCTGCCGCGAAGACGGAGAGGATCACGCGGAAGCCGGTGAGCGGGTCGATGCTGGTGTCCAGGCCGAGCAGCATCCCGCCCACGCCGGCCAGGCCCATCGCCCCGAAATTGGTCAGCCGGGCCACGCGGTCGGCGTCGATGCCCTTGAGGCTCGCCAGCGTGGGGTCGTCGGCCACCGCCCGCATGGCCTTGCCCATCCGCGTGAAGGCCAGGAAGAGGAAGACGGCCAGCATGGCCACGACGGCGATGGCCAGGTTCTCCACCTGCTGGGGCCCGATCCGCACGCCGCCCCAGCGCCAGTCGCGCTGCAGCGGCAGGTCGTAGCCGCGCAGGTCGTTGCCGAACACGAAGCGGATCACGTTCTCCAGCACGATCGTGAGCGCCACCGCGCCGATCGCGGTCGTGAGCGCCCCGGCCGGCCGCAGCCCGCGCAGGAAGAGGTGATCGTTGACGACGCCGGCGATGCCGGCGACGAGGAAGGCCACGGCCACCGCGGCCGTGGCCGGCCAGCCGAAGGCGGTGTTGACGACGTAGCCGGCGAAGGCGCCGATGGTCGCGTGGGAGGCGACGGTGAAGTTGGGGAAGCGCAGCACCGCGTAGATCGCGGTGAAGCCGATGGCCGGCACCGCCAGGACGGTACCGGCCACCAGGCCGTTGACCAGCAGTTGCGGGATCTCGGCGAGGGCCACGTCAGATCAGCGTGACCGGCTTGAGCTTGCCCCCCTGGGCCTGGTCCACGCGGATCTTGCAGTCGAGGATGTCGCCGATCTCGGTGAAGTCGCAGGGACCGCTGGCCCCCTCGTAGTTGATCTCCTTGCCCTGGGCCAGCAGCTTGAGCCCCTCGACGGCGCTGTCGATCTTGATGCCGCCGCCCTGCGCGATCTTGCGGACGGTGTCGCGGATGGCGGTGCCGCTCGCCTCGCCCTTGGCCCGGGCGACGGCCAGCACGACCAGGCTGATGTGGTCGTGGCACTGGCAGGAATAGGGATCGAGGTCGCTGCTGCCCAGGAACTTGGCCAGCCGCTTGTAGCCGGCCGACTCCACGGCCGGCGACGGCGAGGTGGTGTAGGTCCCGTCGGTGACCTCCGGCGGCAGCGAGTCGAGGAGCTTCTGGTTCACGGCGTAGCCCTGCGCGATCTTGGCGCCCGCGTAGCCAGCCTTGAACAGCTCCTTCAGCAAGACGGTGCAGTCGGGGGTGTAGCCGTTGAGATAGACCATGTCGGGCTTCGTGCGCAGCGCCTGGTCGATCTCCGAGCGGAACGTGCTCTTGTCCTTGTCGTAGACGACCGCACCGACCATCTCGGCGCCGCCCTTGGGCAGCAACTCCTGCAGCCGCTTCTGGGAGGGCACCGCGAATGGCGTCTGGGCGCCGAGCACGAACACGCGCTTGACCTCGAGCGTGAGCAGGAACTCGGCGAGCTTGCCGATCTGCAGGTGGGTGTTGGGCTGCGTGCGGATCAGGTAGCCCTGGTGCGGCAGCTGGGTGATGGTGTCGGAGCCCGAGACCGTCGTCAGGAACGTCTTGCTCTCCCAGCACAGCGGTGCCACCGCCGTGGTGACGGCCGACGCCCACGTGCCCATGATCGCGACCACGCCGTCGACGTCGATGAGCTTGCGGGCGGCGCGTACCGCCGGCTCCGGGTTGGTCTGGTCGTCCTCGCTGACGAGCTGGACCTGGCGGCCCAGCACGCCGCCGGCCGTGTTGACCTCCTGGGCGACGAACTCCATGGCCCGGCGCATCGACGGGCCGTAGGAGCCGCCGGCGCCGGTGAGCGGCGTGAGCGTGCCGAGCTTGAGCGGCGGCGCCTGCGCGGCGCCGAGCCGGGGCAGCGAGGCGACGGCCACGGTGGCGCCGGCCGCCCCCAGGAACCGCCGCCGCGAGAGGTGCACGTGATGGGACATTCGCAGGTCTCCTTGGCCGAGGGTGATGGTGGCCGCCTCGTGCGCGGGGATCATAGCGCGGCGTCAGCCGCCCAGGAAGATGCGGCGCACGTCGGGATCGGCGGCCAGCGCGGCGGCGTCCCCGCTGCGGCTGTTGCGCCCGTCCACCAGGATGTAGCCGCGAGCGGCGATGGCCAGCGCCTCCAGCGCGTTCTGCTCGACCATGACGATGGCCACGCCGTCGCGATTGATGGCGCCGATCGTCTCGAAGAGCTGCTCGGCCGCTCTCGGCGCCAGCCCGGCGGACGGCTCGTCGAGCAGCAGCAGGCTCGGCTCGACCATCAGCGCCATCGCCATGGCCAGGATCTGCCGCTGGCCGCCCGACAGCGTGCGGGCGGCGTGGCGCCGCCGCTCGGCCAGCAGGGGAAAGCGCGCGAAGATGGCCTCGATGCGCGGGCGCGCGCCGCGGGGGTCGAGGTAGCCGCCCATCTCGAGGTTCTCGCGCACGCTGAGGGTGGGGAACACGTTGCGCTCCTGCGGCACGAACGCCACCCCGAGCGCGCTGATCTCGCGCGGCGGCCGGCCGGCGATCGGCGTGTCGTGAAGGCGCACGCGGCCGCGGCTGGGCACCAGCACTCCGGCGATGACCTTCAGCAGCGTCGACTTGCCGGCCCCGTTGGGGCCGATGACGCTGACGATCTCGCCGCGCTCCACCTCGAGATCGACGCCCTTGAGCACCTCGTCGGCGGCGCTGTAGCCGGCCACGACACCTTCGACGCTCAGGAGGCCCACCGGCGCCGCCCCATGTACGCCTCCTGCACGCGCGGGTCGGCCGCGACCTGCGCGAACGACCCCTCGGCCAGGTGGCGTCCCTCGGCCATGACGATCACCGGCTGGCACAGCCGCGCAATCACGTCGAGATGGTGCTCGATGATCAGGAACGTCAGCCCGTCGGCCCGCAGCGACCGCAGGTGATCGCCGATCTCGCGGGCCAGCGTCGGGTTGACGCCGGCGATCGGCTCGTCGAGCAGGATCAGCTTGGGGTCGGTCATCAGCGCCCGGCCGAGCTCCAGCAGCTTCTTCTGGCCGCCCGACAGGTCGGAGGCTGGATCGTCGGCCACCCCCGCCAGGCCGAGGCGCCGGGCGACGGCCACGGCGCGCTCTCGCAGCGCGGCCTCGCGCCGGCGGACAGCCCGGCCGCGGACGAGCGCGCGCCACAGCCCCTCGCCCGGCTGGCGGTCGCCGTAGAGCATCAGATTTTCGAGGACGGACAGCCGCGGGAAGCCGCGCGCGATCTGGAAGGTGCGGACGCAGCCGGCCTGGGTCACGCGATCGGGCCGCCAGCCGCTGACGTCCCGGCCGTCGAAGACGACACGGCCGCCCTCGGGCGGGATGAGCCCGGAGACGCAGTTGAACAGCGTGGTCTTGCCGGCGCCGTTGGGGCCGATGAGCCCGGTGATGGTGCCGGCCTCGACGGCGAGATCGACGCCGTCGAGCGCGCGGATGCCGTAGAAGCTGCGGTGCAGGCCGCGGACGTCGAGCAGGGCCACGGTGCGGGAGACGCTATCATAGGTCGCCATGCAGAGGCGTGTCCGGCTGGCCGTGAACGGACGGAGTGTCCCGACATCGGCGGCGGCTTGCCCTCGCAGCTGGTCTTCGCCAACGCGGCCCACTGCTGCCTGGTGGAGGTGGATCCCGACACCGGCGGCGCGCGCATCCTGAAATACGTGGTCGTGCACGACTGTGGCCGCGAGCTGAATCCCTTCATCGTGGAGGGCATGGTGCACGGCTCGACGGCGCCCGGGATCGGCGCGGCGCTGCTGGAGGAGTTCCGCTACGACGAGGCCGGCCAGCTCCTGACCTCGACCTTCATGGACTACCTCAAGCCGACCGCGCTCGACATTCCGGACATCGAGGTCGGACGGCTCGAGCACCCCTCGCCCTTCACGCCGCTCGACGCCAAGGGCGTGGGAGAGGGCGGCGCGATCCCCGGCCCGGCGGCCGTCGCCAACGCGGTCGACGACGCGCTGGCGCCCTACGGCGTGGTCGTCCGCGCCCTGCCGATCACGCCCGAGACCGTATGGCGCTGGCTCGACGCCGGCGCCCGGTCGCGCCCGGCGTAGCGGTCAGCGCCCCTTCCAGTCCGCCTTGCGCTTCTCGAGAAAGGCGCGCACACCCTCCTGGAAGTCCTCCGACAGGTAGCAGGAGAGGATCAGGTCCTCCAGGTCCTTGGGGGCGACGCCGGCGATGTACCGTCGCGTGGCCTCCTTGACCGCGGCCAGGGTCAGCGGCGCGTGCTCGGCCACGCGGGCGGCCAGCTCGCGCGCGCGCGTCTCCAGCTCGGCCGGCGGATACACCTGGTCGACGAGGCCCATGGTCTTGGCCTCGGCCGCGCCGATGAGGCGCGCGGTGATGATCATCTCGCGCGCGGGGATCGGCCCCACGGTCGCGATCAGCAGGGCGAGGCTGGCCGGCGCCGCGAAGTTGCCGAGCGTGCGCGCGATGGGGGCGCCGAAGCGCGCGTGCTCGGCGGCCAGGCGCAGGTCGCAGGCCAGCGACATGAACATGCCGCCGCCGACGGCGTCGCCCTGGATCATCGCGATCGTCGGCTTGCGCAGGCCGGCGATCCGGTTGAGCACGCGACTGATCCGCGCCTCGTAGCCCAGCGCGTCCTCCTTCGTCTTGAACGTCTGGAACTGGCGGATGTCGGTGCCACTCACGAACGCCTTGTCCCCGGCTCCGCGCAGGATGACGACGCGCACGCCGTCGTCGGCGTCGAGCCGCTCGCACAGCCCGTGCAGCCCCTCGTACATCTCGAACGTCATCGCGTTGCGCGCGTCCGGCCGGTTGACGGTGACGATCGCGAGGCGGTCGGCCCGCTCCAGCGTGAGGTGGTCGACGATGGTCTCGATCATGGCGCCCACGATAGCGCATTCGCGCATTCGCCTGCTACCCTAGGGCCCATGACGTGGCTCTCCCGCGCACGCGCCCACGACGTCGTCGTCGCGGCCCCGCCCGACGAGGTGCTCCGGCACGGCGTGGCGGTGCTGCGCCGCCTCGGCGCACGCATCACCCGCTACGACCAGGACGAGGGCACCGCCGAGGGGCGCCTGCGTCGCTTCGCCCGCCCCGCCCTGGTCCGTCTGCGGGCCGAGGCGGCGGGGAGGGACGCCACCCGGTTGCACGTCGAGAGCGACGCCCTGGTCTGGGCCCCGATGTTCCGGCGCTTCCGCGGCGACCTACTGCGCCTGGAGTCTCCGCCCTCGTGAGCCGGCCCACGATCCTCCTCACGGGCTTCGAGCCCTTCGGCGGGTTCCCCGCCAACCCCTCGCTGGAGGTCGCCAAGGCGCTCGACGGCCGGACGGTGGGCGACGTCGTCGTGCGGAGCGCGGTGCTGCCGGTCCACCACGCCGAGGCGGCGTCGCAGGTGGCGCGCTGGCTCGACGAAACCGATCCGCTGGCCGTGGTGCACCTGGGCCTGGCCGGCGGCCGCGCCCGGATCGCCCTGGAGCGCGTGGCCGTCAACGTGATGGACTACGACACGCCCGACAACGCGGGCTATCAGGCGCAGGGCGAGCCGTGCGTGCCGGGTGGGCCTGCCGCGTACTTCGCCACGCTGCCGCTGGCCGCGATCCTGGCCGCGCTCACCGCCGAGGGGATTCCTGCCTACGTGTCGAACACGGCCGGCACCTATCTCTGCAACCAGACGATGTACGGCACGCTGCACGCCCTGGCTGAGCGGCGTCACGCCGCCCGCGCCGGCTTCATCCACCTGCCGCTCCTGCCGTCGATGGTGGCGGCGTCCGGGCTGGAGCAGCCGAGCATGGACGTCTCGTCGATGGTGCGCGCGGTGGACCTCGCCCTCGGCGTCGTCGTCACGTCCGCGACGTGAGCGAGCGCGCCCGCAACGTGCTGTTGCTCGGGGTGGACTACGGCCTCTTCCTGGTCGGCCTGGCGTTCGCCTCGCAGGCCACGATCCTGCCGGCGTTCGCCGCCTGGCTCGGCGCGCCCAACGTGGTCATCGGGGCCATCCCCGCGGTGATGACGCTCGGCTGGTTCCTGCCGTCGCTGTTCGCCGCCGGCCACACCGAGGCGCTGCCCCGGCAGTGGCCCTTCATCATGCGGTGGACGGGCTGGGAGCGCGTGCCGTACCTGGTCATCGCGGTGTTCGCGTTCTTCGTGGCGGATCGTGCGCCGGCCCTCACGCTGGCCGTGCTGCTGGCCATGCTGCTGCTGAGCACCGGCATCGGCGGGCTGCTGATGCCGTCGTGGATGGACCTCATCGGCCGCGCCGTGCCGACCGCGACCCGCGGACGCTTCTTTGCCCTGGCCAGTCTGGCCGCCGGGCTGGTGGGCTTCGGGGCCAGCTTTGTCGTCGCCGACGTGCTGGCCCGGGTGCCGGCGCCGTCGAGCTACGGCATCTGCTTCCTGGCCGCCTCGGTGTGCCTGGCGCTGTCGTGGATCGCGCTGGCGTTCGTCCGCGAGCCGGAGGGCCGGGCCACCCGCGCGCCGGTGGCGCTGGGTGTCTACCTGGCCCGGGTGCCCGGCCTGCTCCGCCGCGATCGCAATCTCTCGCGATTCCTGGCGGCTCGGGCGTTCGCCATCGCGGGCATGATGTCCGGCGGCTTCTACACCGTCTACGCACTGGGCGCCTGGGCGGCGCCGCCGTCGCGGGCCGGCGTCTTCACCGGGCTTCTGGTCGTCGGCCACGCGCTTGGCACGCTGACCCTGGGCTGGGTCGCCGACCACGCCGGGCACCGGCTCGTCCTGTTGACGGGCGCCACCGCCACCATGGCGGCCAACGTGGTCGCCCTGCTGGCCGGCAGCCTCGGTGCCTTCGAGGCCGTCTTTGTGCTCGCCGGTGTGCAGACCGCGGCGGTGAACGTGTCGGCGCTCAACGTCCTGCTCGAGTTCGCGCCGGCGGCCGACGAGCGGCCGACCTACATCGGGCTCGGCTCCACGCTGATGGCGCCGGTGGCGTTCGCCACCCCGCTGCTCGGCGGGCTGATGGCCGACGCGCTCGGATTCCGTGCCGTCTTCGTGACCGCGCTCGCCGCCGGCCTCGTGGGCCTGGTGATGCTGGCCGCGCTCGTGCACGATCCGCGGCGCATGGTCGCGCGCCCCGCCGGCGAGGTGACGGCGTGAAGGCGTTGCTGCTCGACCTCGACGACACGCTGCTCGACTATTCGGGTGGCGTCGACCACTGCTGGGCGGCGGCGTGTGCCAGCACCGCTCCGGACGTGGCGCACGACGCCCTGGTCGCCGCGCTGGCCGAGAGCCGGCGCTCGTTCTGGCGCGATCCCGAGCACAATCGGCGCGAGCGCGTGAACATGCTGAGGGCGTGGACGCGCATCGCCACCCTGGCCCTCGAGCAGTGCGGTGGCGATCCCCGGCTGGGCGCGGCGATTGCCGAGGCCTTCGCGGCCCGCCGCCGAGCGGTGATGGCGCTCTTTCCCGACGCGCTGCAGTTCCTGACGGCGCTGCGCGAGCGCGGGCTGCCGCTGGGGCTCGTCACCAATGGCGATGCGCGCGAGCAGCGGATCAAGATCGAGCGGCACGACCTCGCGCGTTTCTTCGACGCGATCGTGATCGAAGGCGAGTTCGGCGCCGGTAAGCCGGACCCCGGGGTCTACCAAACGGCGCTGGCCACGCTGGGGGCAGAGCCCGGCCCCGACGTGTGGATGGTAGGCGACCACCTGGAGTTCGACGTGGCCGGCCCGCAGCGTCTCGGCTTGCGCGCCGCCTGGCTCGACCGGGCCGGGGTCGGCCTGCCGGTCGGCTGCCCGGTTCGCCCGGATCAGGTCGTCCGTGGCCTCGGCGAGCTCATGCTGGCACTGCCGGGGGGGGCGGGGTGATGAGCCTCATCAAGCTGGCGATCTGGGTCGCGACCGCCTTCTTCGTGGGAATGCTCTTCTCGCCGCTGGTGTCCGAGATGCTGATCCGGCTCAGCGCCAGCAGCTCGAGCGGCCTGCCCTGAGCGCGCCGGCTACCGCCCCCAGCGATAGTCGCCGTCGGAGCCCAGACGCCCGCGGCCACCGCGTCGATCCTGCGGCGTAGCGCTCTTGCGGCCGCCCGTCTTCTTCGGACGCCCGGCGTCCCCGGCCGGGCCGGGGGGGCCCGCGCGCCGGTCACCGCGCCGGTTACCGCCTTTACCCTCCTGGACCGGCGGTGTCCAGCCGCCGCCGCCTCCTCCTCCGGCGCCGGGCCGCGGAGCGAAGCCGCCACCACCGCCCCCAGGCCGCGTGCCGTACCCACCGCCGCCCCCGGGTCGGGGTGCGAAGCCACCGCCCATGGGGCGATCGGGTCGTGGCCCGGCACCGGCCGGCCGTGGGCGAGGGGGCCCGCCGGCGCCGCGCGGGGTCGCGCGATCGACGCGGATCATCCGCCCGTCGAGGCTGGAGCCGTTCAAGCCGCTGATCGCGCGCTCGGCTTCCTGATCGTTGGCCATCTCGACGAATCCGAACCCGCGCGAGCGGCCGGTCTCCCGATCGGTCATCACGGCCGCCGACTGGATCAGGCCGAAGCGGGCGAACGCATCGCGCAGCCCATCGGTCGAGGTGGTGAACGCCAAGCCTCCCACGAACAGCCTCACCGACATGAGAACGCTCCTTTCATCTCAGCGCACAGAATGGGGCTCAGTATATCGGCGTCAGGGGCGCCTCAGCCCGGGAGGAGCAGCACGAGGCCGGTGAGGAATGCCGCGACCACCGCCGACTCGACGAGCACCTCGCGCGCCTGACGCTTGAGCTGGCCGACGAGCCAGGAGTCGGTGACCGACGCGAAGCCACTGCCGATCTCGCACTGGCTGCGGGCGGCGAGCATCACGCACGTGTGATCCCGGCCCTGCAGCAAGCCGACCGCGGCGCCGAAAAACGGCGCGAAGAGCGCCAGCCGGAGACCCCGACTGACCCCACCCAGCACGAGCACG
>JBGQLG010000211.1:0-9244 GCA_041499965.1 Methylomirabilia bacterium | reverse complement strand
TGTTGTGCGCGCGGGCCAGCGCCGCCGCCAGGCCGAGATCGAGGTCGTCGTGCATCAGCACCTGGCGGCCCCGGGTGCCGTAGAGGATGCCGACGTCGATGCCCTCGATGTCCATCGCGCCCAGGTGCGACTCGGCGTCGTAGTGGCGGGCCATGGCCACCGCGTTGTGCGGATGCTTGGCCACGCTGCGCTTGTGCAGGTCGGCGCCGACGGCGGCGGCCGCCGGGCGCACGCTCATCTCGCCGACGGTCAGGCCGCCGACCTGGATCGTCGGCTGGTTGGGCGCACGCTCGCCCCCGCGCGTGAAGGTGGGCGCCGCCTTCCGGAACGGCTCGTCCAGGTACTTCACCCAGAGGTCGTCGGGCTCCATCGTGTGCAGGTCGCTGTCCATGATCCGGAACCCGCGCTTGGCCATCGGCCGCCTCCCCGGCCCGCGGCGGCGCGGGCGCGTCAGGCGGAGCATACCCCGCGGGCGGCGGTTCGTGAAGGTTTGGCGGGGCGGGACGGTTAACGTCCGGCCGGCGGGTCGTGCGAGCATAGAGCATGCTGAGCGATGTTTCCGCGTGCCTGGGTCTGCTCTCGCGCCAGGCGCGCTGGCGCTGGGCCGCGCTCGTGCCGTTCGCGCTCGCCGCCGCCGGCGCCGAGGCCGTCGGGGCCGGCGCCGCCTTCGGGCTGATCACCATCCTCGGCGATCCCGCCCGCGCCGCGACGCTGCCCGTCGCGTCCTGGATCTACCCCCGGCTGCCCTGGCGCGACGACGCCTCGATCATCCTGGTCTTCACGCTGCTGGTCATGGGCTTCTACGTCGCCCGCAATCTCTTGCTGGCCGTCGTGACGTGGGTGCAGGAGCAGGCGCTGAGCCTGTCGGTCCGGCAGCTCTCCCATCGCCTGCTCGCCGCCTACCTGGCTGCGCCGTACGCCTTCCACTTCCGCCACAACTCCGCCGGGCTCATCCACCGCGTGACCGACGCCGTGCACAGCGTCTTCCGCGGCGTGCTGGGCTCGCTCGTCAACGTGGCCTGCGAGGCGCTGGTGGTGGCGGGCATCGTCGTCGTCCTGGCCCTGACCGCGCCGGGGGTGACGCTGGTGGCCATCGTCGTGGTGGGCGGGCTGCTGACGCTGCCGCTCCTGCTCTCGCGCCACGCCACCGCCCGCTGGGGCCAGGCCGTGGCCCGGCTCGACGGCGAGACGCTGCAGACGCTGCAGCAGAGCCTGGGGGGCGTGAAGGAGGTCAAGCTGACCGGCCGCGAGCGCTTCTTCCTGGCCCAGTTCGACGAGCGGGTGGCCGGCGCCGCGCGCCTGCGCGCGCGCTACGGCGCGGTGGCGGCGACGCTGCGCATGGGCGTGGAAACCACCTTCGTCTGTGGGCTGCTGGCGGTGAGCCTGCTGCTGACGCTCCGGAGCGGCGCCGCCGCGCTGCCGCTGCTCGGCCTCTACGCCTACGCCGGCTTCCGCGTGATCCCCTCGGCCAATCGCATCATGCTGTACGTCAGCGAGCTGCGCTACAGCCGGGCCTGGATCCACGACCTGCGCGCCGACCTCGCCGCACTGCCGCAGCCTGCGCCCGACACGGCCGCGGCCGCCGGCGAGCCGATCCGCTTCACGCGCGCCGTCGTCTTCGAGGACGTGGCCTACACGTACGCGGGCGAGGCCGAGCCGGTGCTGGCCGACGTCCACCTCACGATCGCCCGGGGCGAATCGATCGGCATCGTCGGGCCCTCGGGCGCCGGCAAGAGCACCCTGGTCGACCTGCTGCTGGGGCTGCTGACGCCGACGGCCGGGCGGATCACCGTCGACGGGCGCGACGTCGCCGGCGTGCTGCGCGGCTGGCAGCGGCACATCGGCTACGTCGCCCAGGAGCCGTTCCTCCTCGACGATACGCTGCGCCGCAACGTCGCCTTCGGCGTGGCCGACGGCGAGATCGACGACCGCCGGGTGACCGCGGCCCTCACGCTGGCCCAGCTCGGCGAGTTCGCGGCGGGCCTGCCGGGCGGGCTCGACACCATGCTGGGTGAGCGGGGCACGCGGCTGTCGGGCGGGCAGCGGCAGCGGGTGGCGATCGCCCGCGCGCTCTATCACGAGCCGGAGGTGCTCGTCTTCGACGAGGCCACCTCGGCGCTCGACACGCCGACCGAGCGCGAGCTGATCGCCGCGCTGGAGGCGCTACGCGGCGTGAAGACGCTGGTCGTGATCGCCCACCGGCTGACGACGGTGCGCCGCTGCGACCGGCTGGCCGTGCTGCGCGACGGCCGGCTGGCCGCGGTGGGCTCCTACGACGAGCTGCTGGCCCGCGACGCCGGCTTTCGCGCGATGGCCGGCTCAGCGTCCTGACGCCGCCGCGGCGATCACCTCGCGAAACTCCCGCACGAAGGTCTCGGTGGAGAAGCGCCGCGCCTGCTCCGCGAGATGTCCGCGCAGCTCCGCCTCCTCGCGGGGATCGCGCAGCGTGCGCACGATGGCCGCCGCCGCGCCCTCGACCGTGTCGTAGCAGAGCCGCCGGTCACCGACGATCTCCACCTGGCCGCCGTCGTTGGGCACCCACACCACGCACCCGGCGTGGATCATCTCGGCCACCACCATGCCGTAGTGCTCGTTGAGGTGCCCGTGGATGCCGTAGCGATGTCGCGCCATCAGCGCCGCCAGCGCCTCGCGTGAGAGGCCCGAGGTGAGCGTGACCCAGTCGCCCTCGGCGCGCGCGCGGGCGGCGATGCGCTCGGCGTAGGCGCCCTCCGGGGTGCCGGCGATGCGCAGGCGGACGCTGGGGATCTCGGCCCGCACGCGCGCGAGGACGTCGATCACGCGGTCGAGCTGCTTGTCGGGCGCGATGCGCCCCACGCAGAGGAACGCCGGGTCGCGCGCCTCCCACGGCACCGCGGGAAACCCGCCCATCACCGGCGGGTACAGCGTGCGGGGCACCACCCCGTAGCGCTGGCCGACCAGGCGCCCGACGTAGTCGGAGCTGACCAGCGCCGGCGTCTTGCGCATCCGATCGTCGGAGAACTCGGCGAGCCGGATGCACAGCTCACGGTAGGCGGCGACGAGCGCCCGGCCGTGGTACCAGCGGGCCTCCAGCGCCGGCCGCGGCAGCAGATCCCACGGATAATTGATGTACTGCACGCCGCGCGGCCCGAAGTCGGCCTCGTTGTCGCCGGTCAGCAGCACGTCGAAGTCGCCGGCCCGGCGCTTGGCCAGGCGGAGCAGGATCGCGGTGCGCAGCAGGTAGGCCGGGGCCGGGATCGACGCGAGCAGCGCGCGCAGCGGCGCCGGCGGCAGCGTCACCGCGAGGTCACCGGGGCCGAGGGTCGTGCCGAAGAACCGGTTCAGCGCGCTCAGGTCGGGGCGGCGCCATCCCAGGAGCGTGACCGCGTAGTCGTCCTTGAGCGCTTGCACCATCCAGGCCGCGACGCCGGCGGCGCCGCTGGGCGGCGCGAGCGCGCGCTGCACCAGCAGGACGCGCGGGCGGCGCGTCATCGAGCGCGCAGCGTCGTCAGCGCGAGCAGCGAGAACGAGAGCGAGACGCCGTAGAGCAGCAGCACGACCTGGCGGTGGGACAGGCCGAGACCGAGCAGGCGGTGATGCACGTGCTGCTGGTCGGGCAGGAACACGTGGCGCAGCCCCTGGCCCCGCAGGCGGCGCACCACGGAGTGCAGCGTCTCGGAGATCGGCAGGGCGAACAGCAGCAGCGGGCCGAGCACGACCAGCGCGGTCGCGCCCTTCTGAAAGCTGGTGATGGCGGTGACGGCCAGCACGTAGCCGACCACCAGGCTGCCCGAGTCGCCGAGGAAGATCGTCGCCGGGTTGAAGTTGTAGGGCAGGAAGCCGCACAGCGCGCCGAGCAGCACCACCAGCAGCATCCCGCCCTGCAGGTCGTCGCGCGCCAGCGAGACGACGGCGCAAGTGGCCGCGGCGATGATGGCCAGGCCAGTGGCCAGGCCGTCGAGCCCGTCCATCACGTTGAAGGCGTTGGTGAGGCCCACGATCCAGAGGATCGTCAGCGGCAGCGCCAGCAGCCCCAGCCCGAGCGTGGAGCCGACCAGCGTGACGTGCTCGATGCGGACGCCCAGCGCCGCGGCGGCGCCGGCCCCGGCGATCTGCACGGCGAGCTTCACCCACGCCGGCAGCGGCCGCACGTCGTCCCACAGCCCGACGGCGAAGACGAGCGCGCCCCCCAGCAGGACGGGCAGCCACGCATGGACATCGGCGGCACTCGCCTCACCGGTCAGCGCGGCACCGGCGAGCGCGAGCATCATCGCCAGCGTGATGCCGACGCCGCCCACGCGCGGGACCGAGACCGTGTGGATCTTGCGGCCGCCCGGCGCGTCGACCAGGTTCCAGCGCCGCGCCAGCGCGCGGACGGCCGGCGTGAGGACGAGCGCGAGCGTCAGCGCCGCGCCGCCCAGCAGGGGCAGGTGGCTCACCAGCGGCCCGTCATCAGGGCCTCGCAGTCGGCGACGATGCGCTCGGCGGCGTCCGGGCGGGCCAGCCGGCGCGCCGCCGCGGCGGCGGGCGTCCACTCGGCCTCGCCGAGCAGGGCGGCGAGGCGCGCGGCCAGCGGCGCCTCCTGCCACTGCCGCTCGCGCACGGCGATCGCCGCGCCGGTCGCGGCGACGGCAGCGGCGTTGGCGGCCTGGTGATCGTCCGAGGCGTCGGCCAGCGGGACCAGCAGTGCCGGCACGCCGGCGGCGGCGATCTCGGCCAGCGTCCCCGCCCCCGAGCGGGCCACGACGAGGTCGGCCCACCGGTACGCGCTGGCGATCTCGTCCAGGTAGGGCGCCACCGTCGCCTTCACGCCGGCGAGCCGATAGGCGTGGGCCACGTCGTCGGGGGCGAGCTGCCCCGTCTGATGCAACGCCTCCACGGCCACACCGTGCCGCTCGACGGCGGCCAGCAGGGCGGGCACGCGCTCGGCGAAGAACCGCTCGCCGCGCGTGCTGCTGAGCACCAGCACGCGGGCGGCACGCGACCGCTCGGGCGCCACGCGGTGCGTGGCCAGCAGCGCGGCGATCTCGGCGCGCACCGGGTGGCCGGTCACCAGCCCGCGGCGGCGCGCGAACACCGGGGCGGCGGCCTCCGAGCCCAGGTAGATGCGGTGGGCGAAGGGCGCGAGCAGGCGGTTGGCGAGCCCGGGCACCACGTTGGCCTCGTGGATGGCGACGCGGACGCCGAGGGAACGGGCGGATAACACGATCGCGCCGGAGGCATAGCCGCCGAGGCCGAGGACCAGCCGGGTGCCGTGCGCGCGCAACAGCCGTCGGGCCTGCAGCAGGCCCGTCACGACGCGTCCCGACGCCGCGAGCTTGCCGCCGAGCCCCACGTTGACGAGCTGCGAGCTGCTCACCGGCTCCAGCACGTGGCCGCGGGCCGCGAGCAGCCGCGCGGCAAGGCGATCGGCGGGGCCGGCGAAGCGCACGTCGAGGTCGGGGAACCTCGCCCGATAGGCGTCGGCGAGCGCCAGCGCCGGATACACGTGGCCGGCGGTGGCGCCGACGGCGATCAGGACGCGACGCCGCACGGCATGAGTCGGGACCGCTCGACCGGGTATGGTAGGCTCCTGCTGGCTTCGCCGCGTTCCATGCGCGTGACCACCGTCGTGCTCGGCGATTTCGGACGCAGTCCCCGCATGCAGTACCATGCGGAAGCCCTGGCGGCCCATCAGATCGACGTGGACGTCGTCGCCTGCGCGGGCAGTGCCGTTCACGCGGAGTTGCGGATCCATCCGCGGATCACCTGCCATCTGCTTCCCCCGGCACGCGAGCGCTCCCTGCCTCGCGCGCTCCTGCTGCCCGCCGCCGTGGGGCGGGCCGCCGTCCAGACACTGCGGCTAGTCTGGATGTTCCTGGCCGTTTTGCGCAAGCCCGACGTGATCCTGGTGCAGAATCCGCCGGCCGTGCCCACGCTGCTGATCGTTCTGCTGGCCGCCCGGCTGCGGGGCGCGCGGCTGATCATCGACTGGCACAACCTCGCCTGGGCGGTGCTGGCCCTCGGCGTCGGCGCCCGACACCCGGCCGTCGCCCTGGCGCGCTGGTACGAGGGCATCCTGGGGCGGCGCGCCGACGCGCACCTGTGTGTCTCCAGGGCGCTCGCCGACGAGCTGGCCCGCTGGGGGATGACGCCCGTCACCGTCGTCCGCGATCGTCCGTCCGAACGCTTCGCCCCGCTCGATCCCGCCGAGCGGCTCCACGTGCGCCGCGGGCTGCTGGCCTCGCTCGGCCTCGGCGAGCGCGAGCCCGCGGTGGTCGTGAGCCCCACGTCGTGGACCCGCGACGAGGACTTCGACCTGCTGCTCGAGGCCGTGCGGCGGTGCGAGACGCTGGTGGCCGATCGCGCGTTTCCCGAGGTGCTCGTGCTGCTCACGGGGCGGGGCGCGCGACGCGCCGGCTTCGAGGCGCGGGCGGCCGCGCTGCCGGGCCGGCGCTTCCACGTGCGCACCGCGTGGCTGGAGGCCGACGATTACCCGCGCGTGCTCGCCGCCGCCGACCTCGGGCTCTGCCTGCACCGCTCGGCCTCCAAGCTCGACCTGCCGATGAAGATCGCCGACATGCACGGGGCCGGCCTGCCGGTGTGTGCGCTCGACTACGGACCGTGCCTGGACGAGATGCTGCGTCACGACGACACCGGCCTGCGCTTCGCCGATGCCGAGACGCTGGCCCGCCAGTGGGTGACGCTGCTGGCGACGTTCCCCGACGCCGCGCCGGACCTCGACCGCCTGCGCGCCAACGTGGCCAGGGCGCGCACGCCGACGTGGCGCCAGGGCTGGGAGGCCGAGGCCCGGGAGATCCTGCTCGCGCATGCGTGAGCGTCTGATCCGGCTGGGGCCGCTGGCCGGGATCGTCGTCGTCGCCTTCCTCGCCCGCACGGCGCTGCTCTTCGGCGCGGTCTTCACCGCCGCCGGCGTGAACTACCAGGACAGCGACGCCTGGTATCACATGCGCCTGATCGAGAACCTCGTCCGGCACTACCCGCACCGCGCCAGCGTCGATCCCTATCTCGCCGCCGACGCGCCGGCGGTCGCGGTGCCGCTGCTCTTCGACCTCGCCGTCGGGGGACTCGCCTGGCTGATCGGGCTGGGCGCGCCCTCGGCGCGAACGATCGAGGTGGTGGGCGCCGTCGTCCCGCCCGTCCTCGGCGCGCTGACCACGGTGCCGGTGGCGCTCATCGGCGAGCGGCTCTTCGGGCGCCGGGCCGGGCTGCTGGCCGCCGCGCTGCTGGCCATCGCGCCGGGCCAGTTCCTCGCCCGCTCGGTGCTCGGCTTCACTGACCATCACGTCGCCGAGGCGTTCCTGACGGCGCTCACCATCCTCGCCGCGCTGCGCGCCCTCGACGCCGACACACCGCGGCGCCGCCTGCTCGGGGCGGCGCTGACCGGCGTGGCGCTCAGCGCCTATCTCATGGCGTGGAGCGGCGGCGCGCTGCTCGTCTTCGTCCTCTGCGCGTGGGGCGCCACCCAGTACGTGCTGGACGATGTCCGGCGCCAGCCGGAAGATCGCGTCGCGCCGCTGCTGCTGCCGGTGCTGGCCATCGCGGCCGTCGTGCTCCTGGCGCTGCAGGACCGCAATCTCTGGCGCTTCGCCATCCAGGTGACGGCGGTCGTGGCCGGTCTGGTCTTCGTGGCCGCGATGGCGGGCGGCCGCCGCGTGCTGCGCGCCCTGTCCGCACCGCGCGGGGTGCTGCTGGCCGGAGCACTCGTCGTCGCCGTCGGCGGCGTGCTGCTCTTCTCCGTCGTGGCGCGCGACCTCACGGCCCGGATCCTGGCCGACCTGCAGCGCTTCCGGCCGGGCCACACCGGCTTCACGGTGAGCGAGGTGCGTCCGCTGCTCCTGATGACCGGCTCGATCTCGCTGGCGGTCCCGTTCGCGGTGTTCGGTCCGGCGTTCTTCCTCGGCCTGGTGGCGCTCGGCTGGCTCGGCTGGCAAGCGGCGCGCACGGCGCGGCCGGGACTCGTGCTGGTGGTGGTCTGGAGCGCGCTGATGTACGCGGCGACGCTCGGCCAGAATCGCTTCGGCTACTACCTGAACCTGTGCATGGCGCTGCTGACCGGCTGGGTGTGCCACCGGGCGCTGGCGTGGGGCTGGGCGCCGCCGCGTGCGGCCCACTCGCGGGCGGACGCCCGCCGCGCCCGGGCGCGCGCGACCGAGACGAGCGGCTGGTGGACGATCGCGCGGCGGACCGCGGCGGCGACCGCCGTCGTCGTGCTGGTCTTCGTGCCGAGCGGGTATCTCGCCTGGCCGATGGCGGGCAACGACCTCGGACTCAGCGCCGGCTATCGCGCGTCGCTGGCGTGGCTGCGCGGCAACACGCCGGAGCCGTTCGCCGATCCCGACTACTACTACGCGAGCTATCGTCCGGGTCAGACGCTGCCGCCGTCGTACACCGTGATGGCGTGGTGGGACTACGGCTACGAGATCATGCGCCTGGGACGCCGGGTGCCGGTCGCCAATCCTACCCAGGCCGGCGCCGAGATCGCCGGCCGCTTCTTCACCGCCACGGACGAGGCGGAGGCTGTGCGGATCCTGGACGAGACCGGTGCGCGCTACGTGATCGCCCACGGCGAGGTGCCCATCCTGCCGCGCGGCGGCCTCGTCCAGGGCAAGTTCGAGACGCTGGTGGCGTGGGCCGGCAAGGACATCAACCGCTACTGGGAATCGTTCCTCACCCGGGGCACCGACGGCCGGCTCGGGCCGACGACGCTGTTCCACGCCGAGTACTACCGCACGCTGGCCGTACGCCTGTACGTGTACGGTGGCACGGCGGCGGTCCCACAGCAGGACACGACGTACGTCGTGACCTACGCCGAGCGCTCGATGCCCGACGGCACGCGCGGTAAAGAGATTCTCGAGTCGAGGCGGTTCAAGACCTACGAGGCCGCGGTGGCCTACCTGGACCGCTTCGGCCACACCGGCCGCACCATCGTCGGCCTCGACCCCAAGCAGACGCCGGTGCCGCTCGATCCCCTGACCCGCCTCCGCTTCATTCACGAGTCGTCGAATTCGCCGCCCGCCGTCCGGATCTTCGAGTACACCGGCCGGCGCTGAGCCATCGACCCTCGTGGACCGTGGTGTCGCCGGGGGTTCAGCCCGGGGAGGGGCTGCCGTCGCGACCGAGGGCGAGCCTGCCTCCCACCGTCGCTGCTCGGCGGGGTGAGCGCGCCGCCAACGGCCTACTGTTCGACACCCCAGCCCCCTTTGGGGGATGGGGGGCCCGCGCGAACCCCGCTAGCGTCATTCAGGCGAGCCATCGGCGCGAC
>JBGQLG010000210.1:0-9333 GCA_041499965.1 Methylomirabilia bacterium | reverse complement strand
CGGGTGTAGCCGCCGATGCGGAGGTTCTCCTCCACGGTCAGGCTCTCGAGGACCTTGCGCCCTTCCATGACTTGCACGATGCCCTGGCGGCAGATCGCATCCGGATCGAGGCCGTCGATCCGCCGCCCCATGAACTCGATGCCGCCGTCGGTCACCTGGCCGTTCTCGGTCTTCAGCAGGCCGGAGACGGCCTTGAGCGTCGTCGTCTTGCCCGCCCCGTTGGCCCCCAGCAACGCCACGATCTGGCCCTCGGGGACCTCGAGGGACAGGCCCTTGAGGACCAGGATGACGTCGCTGTAGATGACCTGGATGTTGTTCAGCCGGAGCATCGGGCCGTCAGGCGTCCCGTCACTTGCCGATCCACTTCATGCTGCGGTCGACGGTGACCTCGCGCATCGGCACGATCTTGCTGTTCTGGATCATGACGAGCCGGGCCCGGTTGGTCGGCCGATGATCCTCGTTCGTGTAGGTGAACGGGGGCGTGATCCCCCAGGTGTCGAACTCCTTCAGGCTCTCGAGCGCGTTCTTGACGGACTCGCCGGTGGGCGCGTTGCCGGCGCGCTTGATCGCTTCCGCGGCCACGATCACGCACAGCCACCCCCGCATGTAGGGTGACGCGTGCGTGTCGCTGCCATGGTGCTTCTGGTGGAACTCCATCAGCGTCTTCATGCCCGGCACGTTGTCGCCCCAATAGGCGACGTCCTGGATGCCGATCACGCCCTCGGCCGCCGGCCCCGCCAGCCCGGGCGTGCGCTCGTCCAGGCCGTAGTTGTTGACGACGTACTTCGTCTTCAACCCGAGCTTGTAGGAGTCCTTCAGCACGACGGGCACCCACTGGGTGTTCGTGTTGATGTAGGCGAAGTCGGGGTCCTTCTTCTTCATGGTCAGGAGCTGCGAGGTCGCGTCGGTGAGGACGGTGGGGATGATCTCCTCGTCCACCAGGTCCACGCCGATCTCCTTGGCGTAAGCCCGGCCGGACTCGATGGGCGCCCGCCCGTAGGCGTTGTCGGCGTAGATGAAGGCCACGCGCGGGTTGCGGCTGCCGTCCTTCCACGTCTCCTTCACGTAGTTGAAGAAGATGCGGATCTGGCTCGTGTAGTCGATGCCGCCGGGAAAGTTGTAGGGCGTCTGCCGCGGATCGGTCAGGTGGCCGGAGTACGACCCCGAGATATACGGGATCTTGTCCTTGGTGATGTAGGGGCGCAGGGCCTCGGTGTCCGGCGTGCCGTAGCCGAGAACGAGGAGGACCTTGTCCTCCTCCACGAACTTCTTGTAGGCCGCCACCGCCCGCGGCGGCTGGAAGCCGTACTCGACGCTCACCAGCTCGAGCTTCTTGCCGTTGACGCCTCCGTGCTCGTTGACCCACTGCACGGCGTCGGTGCGACCCTGGGCGATGTCCTTGCCCTGGTCGGAGGTGGGGCCGGTGAGGTCGACGAGGTTGCCCAGCTTGATGACGTTCTGGGCCGCGGCCGGGGCGGCACTGACACAGACGGCGAGCAGGCCGACGATGACGAAGCGGGCGAGCGGGCCACACACACGGCTCATAGCGCTCTCCTTCTCACGGCTGGAACGTTGACGTTCTTCTCGCGCGCGGCTCAGTACGAGTACGGCCACAGCTGCCAGTAGCTGCGGAAGCGCACCCAGATGCGCGCGAGCCCCTGCGGCTCGTACATCAGAAAGAAGATCACGGCCAGGCCGAAGACGACGTCCCGGGTCGAGGCGATCAGCCCGAACGCCTGCGGATAGACGCCGGTGAGGGACGTCGCGGTGAGCTTCAGGACCTCGGGCAGCACGGTCATGAACACCGCGCCGAAGATCGACCCGAGGATGCTGCCGAGGCCGCCGATGATGATCATCGCCAGGTAGTCGATGGCCACGAGCAGCGTGAACGAGTCGGGGAACAGGATGCGGGAGTGGTGGGCCATCAGGCCGCCGGCCACGCCCGCGTAGAACGAGCTGATGACGAACGCCAGGAGCTTGTAGTGCAGGAGGTTGACGCCCATCACGCTGGCGGCCACGTCCCGGTCGCGGATGGCGATGAAGGCCCGGCCCACCTTGGTGCGGAAGAGGTTCTTGGTGAAGAAGATTGCCGGCACCGCCAGCGCGAAGATGAGGTAGAAGACCCGGGCGTCCGAGTCCAGCGGCAGCCCGAACACGGTGGCCGGGGGGACCATGAGCCCCAGCACGCCCTTGGTCGTGCTCTCCCAGTGCACGATCACGAAGGTGGTGATGAAGTGCGCGGCGAGGGTGGCGATGGCGAGGTAGAGGCCCCGCAGGCGCAGCGACGGGATGCCGAAGATGAGACCGAAGACGGAGGTGATGACCGCGGCCAGCGGAATGGCCAGGTAGAACGGCAGGCCGACGTTCACCTCGAGGATCGCGGTGGAGTACGCCCCCACCGCCAGGAACGCGGCGTGCCCGATCGAGATCTGGCCGGTGTACCCGATCAGGATGTTGAGGCCGAGCGCCCCGATGATGGCGATGCCGATCCGGTTGAGGACGTCGAGCCAGTACGTCGTGGCGTACCGCGGGATCACGCACAGGACGGCGAGCAGGGCCACCAGGCCCACGATCGGCAGGGCGGTGTCGAAGATCCGCTCGTCCGCCCGGTAGCTGACCCGAAACCCGCCGCACTTCATCACACGCGCTCGATCTCGGCCTTCCCGAACAGGCCGTGGGGACGGATCATGAGGATGACGACGAGGGCCACGAAGGGCGCCACCTCCTTCACGCCGCCGCCGAAGATCGGGTCGAGGTAGCCGCCCGAGAGGTTTTCCAGCACGCCGATGAGCACGCCGCCGATGATGGCGCCGGCGACGCTGTCGAGCCCGCCGAGGATGACGACCGGGAAGACCTTGAGGCCGAGATCGGCGAGCGAGAAGTCGACCCCGCCGCGGACGTTGCCGAGGATGATCCCGCTCAGCGCCGACACCACGGTGGCGATGCACCAGGACACGGCGAAGATCCACTTCACGCTGATCCCCAGCGACAGCGCGACCTGCTGGTTGTCGGCGGTCGCCCGCATCGCCATCCCCGTCTTGGAGAATCGAAAGAAGAGGGAGAACGCCGCCAACAGCAGTAACACGCTCACGAAGCTCCACAGGTGCACCGGCGACACCGGCACCGGACCGAGGTGGAAGGGCTCGGGGGAGAAGAGCACGGGGAACGGACGGGTGTCGCTCCCCCACGTCATGTTCAGCACCCCGCGGATCACGCTGGCGACGCCGAAGGTGACCATGATGACGGAAATGATCGGGTGCCCGATGAGCGGGCGCAGCACCCCGCGCTCGATGACGAGGCCGAGGCCGATGGCGACCAGCAGCGTGACGAGCAGCGCCACCGGGAGCGGCAGCTTCATCTGGAGGATCGTCGCCCACGAGATGTACGCGCCGAAGAGCACCAGCTCGCCCGGCCCGAAGTTGACCACGCTGGAGGCCTTGAAGATCAGGACGAACCCGAGCGCCATGAGGGAGTAGACGCCCCCCACCGCGATGCCGGTGATGACGAGCTGGAGCATGAAGACGAGCTGCTCGTTCATCGGGCCGCCGTCGCCTCCGCGCGCGCGTACAGGTCCGCGATCAGGTCCTGATACTTGTCGAGAATCGTCGCGCGACGGACCTTCTGGGTCCGCGTCAGCTCGCCGTCGTCGGGGTCGAGCTCCTTGTCGAACAGCGCGAAGTCGCGGATGCGGGCGGCGGCGGGCAGGTCCGGGTTGACGCGCGCCACCGCGCCGGCGATCAACGCGACCACCTCGGCCTTGTGCGAGAGATCCTTGAAGGTGGTGAAGGGCAGGCGGTTGGCCTCCGCCCAGCTCCCGGCGTTGCCGAGGTCGATCTGGATCAAGGCCACGACGTGGGGGCGCTGCTCGCCGATGACCACGGCCTCGCGGACGTACGGGCTGAACTTCAGCTTGTTCTCGATGAGGGCCGGCGAGAAGGACGAGCCGTCGGCCAGTCGCAGCACGTCCTGGAGCCGGTCGATCACGGTCAGGTGGCCCCGCGCGTCGAGAAAGCCGGCGTCGCCCGTGTGCAGCCAGCCGCCCTCCAGCGCGCTGGCGGTGACCGTGGGATTCCGGTAGTAGCCCGGGAAGACGCTCTCGCCGGCGATCAGGATCTCGCCGGTGTCCGCGATGCGGATCTGCGTGCCCGGGGTCGGCTTGCCCACCGTCTCCGCCCGCACCTCGGCGTCCGGGTGCAGCACGCAGATTCCCGCCGTCTCCGTCTGGCCGTACACCTGCTTGAGGTTGAGGCCGATGGCCCGGAAGAACCGGAAGATCTCCGGGCCGAGCGGGGCGCCGCCGCTGTAGGCGAAGCGGATGCGCGCGAGACCGAGCTTGTCCAGCATCGTCCGGAACGCCAGGAGATACGCGAGCCGATGGAGCAGCCGCCAGCCCCGGCCCGGCGGCGTCGGTCCGCCCTCGCGTGCCGCGATGCGGGCGCCGATGGCCAGGGCCACTCGCGTGGCCACGCGCTTGAGGACGCCGGCGTCGGCGATCCGCACCTGGTAGTCCGAGCACATGGTTTCCCAGACGCGCGGCGGCGCGATCATCACGTGGGGCCCGATCTCCCGCAGGTCGTCGCGCATCGTCGCCCGCGCTTCGGGGAAGTTCACCGTCGCCCCCACGTACAGCGCGATGGCGACGCTGATGAGCTGCTCGCCCACCCAGGCGAACGGCAGGAACGAGACGATCTGGTCGCGCTCGCGCACCGGATCGACCTGGGTGACGCCGGCCGCCATGGCCAGGAGGTTCCGGTGGCTGATCATCGCGGCCTTTGGCGCCCCGGTGGTTCCCGAGGTGTACGCGAGCAGGGCGAGGTCGGCGGGCTGCCCCTGCGCGAGCAGCGCCTCGTAGCGCCGCGGCTCGCCGGCCTCGATCTCGCGCCCGAGCGTCTCCACCGCCTCCAGGCCGATCACGCTCGGATCGTCGTCGTCCTCCAGACCCCGCACGTCGTCCACGATGATCCGCTCGAGCGTCGGCAGCGCGCCCCGCACGCTGCGGACCTTGTCCGCCTGCTCCTGGTCCTCGACGAGGACGAAGCGCGCCTCGCTGTGCTCGAGGATGAATTGCAGCTGCTCCGGCTGGCTGTCCACGAAGATGCCGAGCGGGATCGCGCCGATCGATTGCGCCCCCAGCTCCACGTAGAGCCAGGCCGGCCGGTTCCCGGAGATCACGGCGACCCGGTCGCCCCGGGCGAGCCCGAGCCGCGCCAGGCCCAGCGCGACGGCGCGAACGTGGGCGGCGTACTGCTCCCAGGTGATCTCCTGCCAGATGCCGTACTTCTTTTCCCGCAGCGCGACCGTGTGGCGGCCGAGCCGGCGGGCCTGGGAAGCGAGAACGTGTGGCAGCGTTGCCTGGTCCATGCGGGTCGCCTCGAGGCCCTACGTGACCTCGAAGTCCTCGCCGAGATAGGCCTTGATCACCGCGGGGTCCTGCTGGACCTGGAGGGGAGCGCCCTCCGCGATCTTGCGGCCGAAGTCGAGCACGGCCACCCGGTCGGAGATGTCCATCACGACGCCCATGTCGTGCTCGATCATGACCGCCGTGAGGCGCTTCACCCGCTTGACGTAGAGGATGAAGCGCACCATGTCCTCCGTCTCCTCGGCGTTCATGCCCGCGGTGGGCTCGTCGAGCAGCAGCAGGGCGGGATCGAGCGCGAGCGCGCGCGCCAGCTCCACCCGCTTCTGCACGCCGTAGGGCAGGGTGCCGACGATCCGGTTGCGGTAGTCCTGTAATTCCAGCAGGTCGATGATCTCGCGCTCGATCGTGGCCCGGTGGGCCAGCTCCTCGCGGGCGGCCCGGCCGTAGTAGAGCGCGCACGCCAGGACCCCCGAACGCAGGTGGATGTGCCGGCCCATCTTCACGTTGTCCAGCACGCTCATGCCCTTGAAGAGGGCGATGTTCTGAAACGTGCGCCCGATCCGCAGCTCGGCGCGCCGGTGAGGCTTCCAGCGGGTGATGTCCTGCCCGCCGAAGCGGATGCGCCCGCGGGTCGGAGCGTAGATGCCGCTGATGCAGTTGAAGATGCTGGTCTTGCCCGCGCCGTTGGGACCGATGATGGCGAACAGCTCGCCGGCGCCGACCGTGAGGCTCACGTCGGCCAGGGCGGCCACGCCGCCGAAATTCAGGTGAAGGCCTTCCAGGCTGAGCGATGCACGAGCGCCCTCACCGGTCCGGGCGACCGATGCGGGCTCGGGAGAATTGTCTACTGACCCGATCGAGGGCATCGACATCGGATTCCTCAGAGGGCCGGGCAGGTCGGTCCGCGAGAGTGCGCGCACGCTAACAGCCGACGCGCGCCCTTGTCAATACGTGTTAGCCTTCTCGTGCCTTCCCTCGGTCTGCGGTGAGCGCCCCGACGGCATCTGGCTTGGTGTCTCCTTCGTTGCCGGACGCACCGTGGTCGTCATGGGCTCCCGCGGAGTCAGCCGGATGGACGAGAGCCTCCTCCGAGACAAGGCCCGTGCGGCACTCCGAGCCGAGAAGATTCCCAACCGGAAGCCCGACCGCACGTGGGGCGGGCCGGGCGTCGGCGCCGCCTGTGCCGTCTGCGACCTGCCGGTCAAACGCGACGAGCTGGAGTTCGAGGTGGAGTTCGCCCACGACGGCGCCAATCCGGGTCTCGATAAGTATCACGTCCACACGCGGTGCTTCGCGGCCTGGGAGCTCGAACGGCGGCGCGACGCGCTCTAGGACAGGGCTCGACCCTCGGCTAGAAGCGCTCAGAGCTTCGCCGGCGCCGTCGCCGATCGGATACACCAACGATGATTGTCCTGTACACCATCCCACGATAGAGTCGAGTCGAGGAGACGGTGCCATGGGCAGGACGAACATCGTGCTCGATGATCGGCTGGTCCGGGAGGGCCTGCGGCGGTTCAAGTGCCGCTCGAAGCGGGATCTCGTTCACCTGGCCCTCACCGAGCTGCTGAAGAGTGCGCGCCGGCGTGACATACTGTCGCTCCGGGGCCACGTGAAGTGGGAAGGGGATCTGGCCGAGCTGCGGCGCCTGCGGCCGTGATCGTCGTCGACACGACGGTCTGGATCGACTTCCTCGGGGCCAGGGGCACGGCGTTCGACCGACACCTCGCCGAGCTCCTGGAGAGCGACGCCCCGCTGGCTCTCGTCGACATCGTCTACTGCGAGATCCTCCAGGGCATCCGTGACGACGGCGCCTACCAGCGAACGCGAGCAAGTCTGCGGGCTCACCCGGTCTTGCGCCCAGCAGGTCTCGAAACCTTCGAGGTCGCCGCAAACCTCTATCGAACGGCGCGACGCCGCGGGCTTACGGTTCGACGAAGCGTCGACTGCCTCATCGCCGCGATCTGCCTGGAGGCCGGTGCAGAGATCTACCACAACGACCGCGATTTCGACGCCCTCGCCAGCGTGTCAGACTTGACGGTCTATCGCCCCGCGTAGGCGTTCCTCTGCGACGCGGGTTGACCCCGGGTGAGCGGCGTCGCAGTATGAGAGCCGCCATGGCCACCGACCCTTGGAGCTACACCAGCGGCACCAGCGACGTCCCCCTCCTCGGCCTCACCATCGGCGACATGTTCGACCGCACGGCCGAGCGGTATGCCGACAACGAGGCCCTCGTCTCCTGTCACCAGCGCCTCCGCTACACCTATCGGCGGCTCAAGCAGGAGGTGGACCGGACCGCCCGCGCGCTGATCGCGCTCGGCGTGGAGAAGGGCCAGCGCGTCGGGATCTGGGCGCCGAACTGCGCGGAGTGGGCGATCACCCAGTTCGCCACCGCCAAGCTCGGCGCGATCCTCGTGAACATCAACCCGAGCTACCGGCTCAACGAGGTCCAGTACGCCCTCACGCAGGCCGGCTGCACGTGGCTGGTGACGGCGCCGCGGTTCAAGACCTCCGACTACACGGGGATGCTCCACGCGCTGACGCCCGAGCTGGCCGGCAGCCGGCCCGGCGAGCTGCGATCCGCCGGCTTCCCCAGCCTGCGCGGCGTCGTGCGGCTGGGTGACGAGCCGTCGCCCGGGATGCTCGGCTGGGGCGCGCTGCTCGCGCTGGCCGATCGCGTGAGCGCGGACGAGCTGGCGCGGCGGCAGCGGCAGCAGGAGTTCGACGATCCGATCAACATCCAGTTCACGAGCGGGACCACCGGGTATCCCAAGGGCGCGACGCTCAGCCACCACAACATTCTCAACAACGGCTTCTTCACCACCGAGCTGCTGCGCCTCACCGGCCGCGACCGGCTGCTCATCCCGGTGCCGCTCTACCACTGCTTCGGCATGGTCATGGGCAACCTCGGCTGTGTGTCCCACGGCGCCACCATGATCTATCCCAGCGACGGCTTCGACGCGACGGCCGTGCTGGAGGCGGCGCAGGCCGAGCGCGCCACCGCGCTCTACGGCGTGCCGACGATGTTCATCGCCGAGCTGAACCATCCCGACTTTGCGACGTACGACCTGTCGACGCTGCGCACGGGGATCATGGCCGGCTCGCCGTGCCCGGTCGAGGTGATGAAGCAGGTGCAGGCGCTGATGCACATGCGGGACGTCGCCATCGCCTACGGCATGACGGAGACGAGCCCGGTGAGCACGCAGACGCGCATCGGGGCGCCGCTGGCCAAGCAGGTCGGCACCGTGGGCCAGGTGCACCCGCACGTGCAGATCAAGATCGTCGATCCGCAGACGGGGCAGGTGGTGCCGGTGGGCGAGCGCGGCGAGCTGTGCACGCGCGGCTACAGCGTGATGCTGGGTTACTGGGACAACGACGAGGCCACGCGGACGGCCATCGACCCCGCCCGCTGGATGCACACCGGCGACCTGGCGACGCTGGACGACGAGGGCTACCTGAACATCGTCGGGCGCATCAAGGACATGATCATCCGCGGCGGCGAGAACGTGTACCCGCGCGAGATCGAGGAGTTCCTGTACAGCCACCCGGCCGTGCAGGACGTCCAGGTCATCGGCGTGCCCGACGAGAAGTACGGCGAGGAGATCATGGCCTGGGTGAAGCTGCGCGACGGCCAGGCGGCCTCGGAAGAGGCGATCCGCGACTTCTGCCACGGCAAGATCGCGCACTACAAGGTCCCGCGCTACGTCCGCTTCGTCGAAGCTTTCCCCATGACGGTGACCGGGAAGGTACAGAAATTCCTCATGCGAGAAGAGAGCGTCAAGATGCTCGGTCTCGAAAAGGCCGCCGCCGTCAAGATGGCCTAGCGCGTCTCGTAAAAGGCGGTGCCGCCGGCGCCGGGGCGCAGAGCTCGCGGGCGCGCCCTCATGGCGAGCCGTCGTCGCCGTTTCGAGCGCAGGGCCCGGCTCGCGAGCCACCCACGATTCAACTTGTCCGCTCCCCAGCCCCCTCTGGGGGAT
>JBGQLG010000209.1:0-9353 GCA_041499965.1 Methylomirabilia bacterium | reverse complement strand
GACCACGCCGGCGTGTATCGCATCGCGCCCGACGGCGCGACCTCGCTGGTGGCCGACTGCGAGTATCCCAACGGCCTGGCCTTCTCGCCGGACGAGCGGACGCTCTACGTGGCCAACACGAGGTGGAGCCAGTACATCCACGCCTTCGAGCTGGACGGCGCGGGCGCGGTGGTACGCCGGCGGATCTTTGCCGACATGTCCTCCGACGAGACCGACGGCGTCCCCGACGGCATGAAGGTGGACGTGGAGGGCCGCATCTACTGCACCGGGCCCGGCGGCACCTGGGTGTTCGCGCCCGACGGCACCCGCCTGGGCATCATCCGCACGCCGGAGATTCCCGCCAACCTGGCCTTCGGCGGTCCCGACCTCCGCACGCTGTTCCTCACCGCGCGCACCTCGGTGTACACGCTGCGCGTGAAGGTGCCGGGACAGCCGCACCCGTGGTATCGCACTCGCTCGAGGTGACCATGAAATTCGGCACGTTCCTGCTCATGCAGTCGCCCTCCGCGCGGCCCTCCCAGGAGATCTTCGCGCGCGGGCTCGAGATCGCCCAGGCCGCCGAGACGCTGGGCTTCGGCAACATCTGGCTCGCCGAGCACCACTTCTCGACCTACGGCTATCTCTCGCGCCCGGTCCAGCTCGCGACCTACATCGCGGCGAAGACGACGCGGCTGCGCGTCGGCACCGCCGTCATCGTGGTCCCGCTCCACCATCCGCTGGTCATCGCCGAGGAGATCGCCACGCTCGACCTGCTGGCCGGTGGGCGCGTCGACATCGGACTCGGCCGCGGCTACCAGCACTACGAGTTCGAGCGTTTCGGTCTCGAGCTGTCGAGCAGCCGCGCGCGCTGGGAGGAGGCGGTCGACGTCATCCTGCTGGCGCTCCAGGGCCGGCCGTTCAGCTACGACGGCAAGTTCTTCAAGATCCCGGAGACGACGGTGTTCCCCCAGCCGCTGCAGCAGCCGCACCCGCCCATCTGGATCACCGCCCAGAGCCCGGACTCGATCGAGGCGGCGGTGCGGCGCGGCTTCAACGTGCTCACCGGCGGCTTCGGCATTCCCATCGAGCGCACGGCCGAGTTCCGCCGGCTCTTCGATCGCCTGGTGAGCGAGGTCAAGCCGCCCAAGCCGCTCGAGGTGGGCGTGCAGCGCGCGGTCTACGTGACCGACAGCGAGGCCGACGCCCGCGCGGCCGCCGAGGAGGCGCGCTGGAACATGCGAGTCACGCTGAGCCTGCGCAACCAGTACGAGCGGGTGGAGCAGGGGCGGGCGGTGGCGCTGCCGGTGCCCAACGAGCCGACGACCGACGATCTGCTCGACCGCTTCCTGGTGATCGGCACGCCGTCGACCTGCATCCGGCAGATCACGCGCATCCGCGAGCTGGTGGGCATCGACCACTTCAACTGCAGCTTCTGGTTCGGCGACCTCGAGCAGGCGCGGGTGCTGCGCTCGATGGAGCTGTTCGCCCGGGAGGTCATGCCGGCGTTTTAGTGGCCGAGCCGGGGACGCGCCCTACATGCTACTTTGTCCGCTTGCTCGGCGAGGTCGGCGGCGAGACCGAGTAGCCTCGCACTCTATGATGCGATATGGGCCTCGATCCTGCCACACCGACTCCGTTGAGAGACCCCAGGACTAGGTCGGGCGGCCCGGTATGTGCGCCTTCACCTTGTCACGCAGCGGAGGATTTCGCGTGTGATCGAGGTGTCCGTTCTCAAAGCCGGCCTTCAGGAGTTCCCCGACGCGCTTCTTGGTCACGGGCACTATAGGAACACTGGCGATGAGCGCGGCCAGATTCAACAGGTTGCCGGCAGTGCCAACGTGAAGGTCGTAGTGCAGTTGGTTCACGACGGCATCAATGGTATCGCCGGGCGTCTTCGTGATTGCAATTCCAAGGGCCTCCACGGCGGCGCTGTCGAAGACAGCGTACGCTATGTGATCAGGCTCCTTCTTCACTGGCGCGGCAGCTAAGGCAATCGCGCTGCGTTCAGCACTTATCGCTTCAGTGACCTCGAAGACCGAAAGGGCGTTGTCTGTGGTTCGGAGGTCGGCGATGGCGTCAGCCGGTAAGTCTAGCGGCGCGCACCCTTCCGTTTCGAGCCAGCGATCGTGTCGAAGACCGCCTCTTACGAGCTGCGGCACGCCCTCGTACGCTCAAGCTGCTCCACAACGAGTTGCAGATACTGCCGGAGGCGCTGATTGGCCTCGTGAGCGTACGCCGCGGACACTGCCGCAAGTGAAGCGGGATCGTCCATAGATGCGAGTCCCGCTGCGGCCCCATGGCGCAGCCGCACGGACCGCGCAGTCACAAGCAGTCGTTCAAGAAGGCTCCGACGATACCGAAGCGACGGCGGATGGTCGAGCTCCCCAAGTTCATGCTCGGCCTCGATCGCGACCTCTGTGTTGATGGATGGGGATGACAGGAGGGTCTCGACCGCTGACACCGCCGTATCGCCGTAGGTATGGATGAGCGTTGAAAACGCTCGGGAAAACTCGGACTCGACTCCGTCCTCGAACCACGCGTGGCGCGCCTCGGCGAACATGGTGGCGAGCCGCGATTCGACGACAGGTGAGATCCCTAGGAGGGCATCGGTCGAGCTAAGAAGGCCGGGCGACGCACTGATGGGCTGTGCAGCAGCAGCGAAGTCCCGTACGCTGAAGGTCAAGTTGCACTTGCCCCACAGGTCCTCGATGCTCCCGATGTTCAACACCGCAGGATGAAGAGTTTCGGTGGCGAGCCGGAACGTTGGTGAGGTAACAACGATCCAGTCTCCGTCCCTGGAGTAGCGGGAGGCCACCGTGCGAGTAGGGGCGATCGCCTTGGCGACGCGCTTCGTCAGTGCCGGCCCATATTCCTGGACGGAAATGGACGTGCTTGCATGCGTCTGCGACGACAACGGCACACTTCTGACATCAGGGACGCCGACGCTAGTGTCAGCGTCGGCGTCCATTGCTCCTCGCCGCAACGGTAGTTTCTCAAAAAAGGCTGTCGAAGAGGGGGACCGGATCACTAAACGTCACCTTTCTGTGCAATCTCGCGCCCGAGATCTGTCAACTCCAGGAGAAGCGACTCAAGGTGTTCGGCTGGCAGTACTCCAGAGAAGTCCGGTACGGTGTTCATGTCGAGTTCCAGTCTGCACGCAGCATCCTCTCCGAGAGTTCGTGTCGCGGCGCCGCCTTCGGAGCCAATCGTCATCGTCATCCGGCGAATAACTTGAACCGACCACTTTGTGAGACGGTTCAACCGAAGGGACGGGATGCCCGTCTTTGAGGGACGCGGCCTATTGATCTGATAGAAGAAGTCAGTCGAAGCCTCCGTATCGAGGCGCACACTCGACGCAAGGTATTTCTGGATCAGTGTATACCCAGATCGGATGCTATCGACCGGCTGCATGAGGATCGCACCGAAGGCAAAGCGTTGGAGTGCGGGCGCTAGATGCAACCAAGGAATAACAATCTTCGACAGTGACTGCAGAACCTCGGGGAACGGGCCAAGAGAAGGCAGGGCAGATTCCTCATCCTCCATCGGCTTTGCGAGTGGCCCGAGAACCCACTCCACGCGGCCCGGTTGGATTTGGAGCGCAAGTAGGCGCCCCTCGAAATCCCCGCGGGCCTGATACTGGCCGACCTTTGGACGGGCGATAACGGTCTCGGGCGGGAGCCCGACGATGTCATCCCACCACGAAGTGCGATCGGTGGGCACGACGTCGCTCGGGAAGACCGTTACTCGCATCGCTTCGGCTTGCCATACGTCGATCGGCGGAAGGTTTCCGTTGGTCGTCATAACTTCTCCACGTCCTACTCCATGCGGGTGACTACCCGAAAAGTATAGCTGGTCGAGAGCTCACGGCTCAGAGAGTAAGCGACGGCGGAGTGGTCCGCTAGTGGTACCTCGCCGCTCCGTCGCCGGGTGTCTTCTCTTGTGCTCGTCGGGAGGCCCAGACGTGATCGTGAAGCTCTTCGCCTGCGCACCGCCCGGCGGCGCGCTCGGCACCGGGCGATGCGCGTGAATGTCAGGGGCCTCTACATGGTTTACAACCCCCAGAGCTCGTCGAGTCTCGGTCAAGCCGTAGCGCCCCTAGACATCCTGCTAGAACGCCAGGGCGGTCCGAGCGTCCGGACCTCAGAGCGACTGGGCGGGGGCGGTCGCCAGGGATGGGCTGGTGTCGGCGACGGGGATGCGACCTGGGAGCATGGCCACGAAGAGCGTGGTCGAGGCGGAGATGGCCGCCATCACCGTGAGAAGAACGCCGAAGCCGGCGGCTTTCACGGTGGGGCCGAGCAGGTAGACGGCCAGCGAGCTCACGCCGAACGAGACTGCCAGGCGGATGCCGGCCACGCGCGAGCGCATCCGGTCGTCGACGTATTGCACGATCATCGCGTCGACGAAGGGGATGGCGCCGAAGACGAAGATCATGAAGGCGATGACGACGGCGTAGAGCGCCCAGCCGCCGGCGCCGGAGGCGAGCAGGAAGAGCGGCACCTGCAGGGCGACGATCGGCAGGTAGATCCACTTGAGCGGATAGCGATCGATGAGCTTGCCCACCACGAGCTGGGCGAACGAGGCGATGGTGTAGACGATCGCCAGCAGCACGCCGATGCGGGCCGGGTCGTCGATCAGCCCGCGCAGCCGCTCGGTCAGCAGGTGGCCGTTGCCGTTGGTCGTGAAGTTGAAGATGAGGCTGCTGGAGATCGCGGCCAGCGTCATCACCAGCAGCACGCGGGCCATCACCGCCCGCGGCAGGTCGACCGATTTCTTCGCCCGCCGGGCCGGCGCCGTCTCCTCCTTCGGCACCAGCGCCAGGAAGAGCACGCCGCACAGCAGCGCCAGCACGCCGGGCACGGCGAAGGCGGCGCGCCAGCCGGCGTACTTGACCAGCAGCCCGGTGAGGACGGCGGCGACGGCGATGCCCAGGTTGCCGAAGAGACCGTTGACGCCGATCGTGAATCCGGGGTTCTTGGCCTGCTGCACGAGCATCGGAATGCCGACGGGGTGGTAGATCGACGCGAAGACGCCCATGAGGGTGAGCGCCGCCGCCAGTGACCATACGCCTGAGGTGAGCGCCACCAGCATCGCGGTGGCGCCCAGGCCGAGGAAGAAGACGACCATCATCGCGCGTCGGCCCCACAGATCGCCGAGCCGGCCGGCCGGCAGCGAGCCGAGGCCGAACATGGTGAAGGCGCCCACGGTATAGGGCATCAGGTCTTGCCAGACCATCTTCCACTCGGCGGCGATGGCCGCCACCGCGGTGGCGAAGATGAGCAGGAACAGGTGGTCGAGGGCGTGGCCGGCGTTCAGCAGCAGGGCGGTGAGACGGGTGGGAGCCATGCGGGGATTCTACACGACGCGGGCCGCCTGGATCACGGCCAGCAGGGTCGCGGGCTCGACCGGCTTGACCAGGTGCGCGTCGAAGCCGGCCTCCAGCGCCTGGCGCTGATCCTCGGGCTGGCCGTACCCGGTCAGGGCGACGAGGAACAGCGGATCGCCGGCGGCGGCCCGGGCCTTGCGCGCAACTTCGTAGCCGTCGAACTCCGGCAGGCCGACGTCCACGAGCGACACGTCGGGGCGCAGGCGGAGGATCGCCGCCAGTCCGCTCGGACCATCCACCGCCTCGTGAACCTCGTGGCCGGACAGCTGCAGCGCCACCCGGAGCATCTCGCGCGCGTCGCCGTTGTCCTCCACGATGAGCACGCGTCGGCGGACCTCCGTGGCCGGGTGTGCCGCCGGCTGCGGCACCGGCGCCGCTGGGAGGGTGGGCAACCGGACGGTGAAGGTGCTTCCGCGCTCGGGCCCCTCGCTGGCGGCCTCGACGCTGCCCCCGTGCAGCTCGACGATGCGCTTGACGAGCGTGAGGCCGAGCCCGAGCCCGCCGGAGCCGCCGTCGAGACCGCGCGCGCCCTGCACGAACATGTCGAACACGCGCGGCAGCATTGCGGGGGCGATGCCGACGCCGGAGTCGTGGACGCGCAGCACGGCCTGGCCGTCGGCCGCGCGCAGCGCGACGTCGACGGTGCCGCCGGCCGGCGTGAAGCGCAGCGCATTGCCCACGAGGTTGGTGACGACCTGCTCGAGCCGGGTCTCGTCGACGTCGGCCCAGACCGGCTCGAGGTCCAGGTCGACGCGGTGCCGCTCGGTGCGCCCGCTGGCGGCCAGCGTGGACACGGCACTCCGCACCGCCGCCGCCAGCTCGAGGGGATGGCGGTCGAGCACGATCTTGCCGGAGGTCACGCGCGCCACGTCGAGCAGATCGTCGACGAGCCGCGCCAGGTGAGCGTTCTGGCGCGCGATGATCGCGCGGGCCCGGCGTCGCGATTCCTCGGCGGCGGCGGGCATGTCGAGCACGTGCGCGGCGGTGGCGATGGCCGCCAGCGGGTTGCGCAGCTCGTGGCCGAGCATGGCGAGCAGCTCGTCCTTGCCGCGGCTGGCCGCCTCGGCTTCCCCGCGGGCGGCGTGCTCGGCCGCGAGCAGGCGGGCCTTCTGCACGGCCACCGCGGCGTGATCGGCCAGCGTCACCAGCATCGCCTCGTCGGCGGTGGTGAACGCGCGGGGCGTGAGGTTGTTGGCGTAGATCACGCCGACCACGGCCTGGCCGGTCACGATGGGCACCGCCACGCAGGCGACGATGCGGTCGGCGCGTGCGATGGGCAGGTAAGGGTCGGTGGCAAAGCGCGGGTCGGCGGCGAAATCGTCGCTGCGGACCGGCCGGCCGCTGACCCAGGCTACTCCCCCGATGCCGTGACCGGGCTCGATCACGAAGCCGGGGGGCATGGCCGTCGAGGGGTGCGTGGAGTAGCGCAGGACCAGCCGCCCGGTGTCGTCGACGAGGGCGATGCGGGCGCTGTCGGCCTGCACCAGCCCGCGCACCGCGCTCATGGCCGTGCGGAGGACCGCGTCGAGGTCGGGCGAGGCGTTGAGGGCGTGGGCCACCTCGGCCATCGCGCGCGCCTGGCGCTCGCGCACGGCGGTCTCGTGCTCGCGGGCCCGGGCCAGGTCGGCGGCGGCGCGCAGCTGCTCGGCGACCGCGTTCACCTCGGTCAGGCCGGTCACGAGCGGCTCCGCCGGATCGCCCCGCTCGACAGCACCCGCGATGCGCACCAGCGAGCCGACGGCGGTGGCGATCCGCCGGCCGAAGCCGAAGGCCAACACGCTGGCCAGGCCGGCGGCGAGCGCGGCGCCGCCGAGGAGCTGCCAGAGCGCACGCCGCATGGGGCCGTCGATCAGCAGGGCGGGGGTGGTGAGGAGGACGCGCCAGCCGGACAGCGGCGCCGTGGCGAAGGCGACGTAGACGTCCACGCCCTCGTTCAGGCGACTGCGCGTCCAGCCCTCGCGGCCGGCGGCGGGGCTGCGCGCCCGGCGGCCCACCAGCTCGGCCTCGCCCTGGGTGCGGGCGATGATGACGTTGTCGCGGTCCTGCAGCACCACCACCGCGCCGGGCCCGAGCTGCTGCGCGCGCAGCAGCTCGCCGAACGAATCGGCCGGCAGCCCCGCGGCCAGGATGAAGCGCGCGGCGCCGTCGCGGATCACCGGCACGTAGACCGAGACGATGTGGCGGTGGCGCACCCCGTCGAAGAGGTTGGAGACGGTGGGACGGCGCGTATCGCGGGCCCGGGCGAAGGCTTCGCCCTGCGAGCTCGCCGGCAGCGGACTGCCCAGCGGTAGCGAGGTGTGCATCAGCCCGCGGCCGTCGGTGGTGAACAGCAGGATGCTCATCCACTCCTGGGCGCGGACGATGCGCTGGCAGAGAGCGTGGAACGGGCGGAGATCGGCCGCGTCGAGCTGCTCGACCTCGGCCAGCGACTCGAGGGCCGTGATGGACGTCTCCAGCTCCTTGTCGACGGTGCCCGCCACGGCGTGGGCGGTCTCGCGCATGCCGCGCTCGGTGACGGCGAGCTGCAGCCGCGTGTTGTCGCGGATGACGAGCGCGGCGAAGCCCAGGACCGGTACCAGGGTGGCGAGCACGAGCGCGATGAGGTGGCTGCGGAGTCGCATGCGCTGACGTCAGGGTCTGGCACCGATTATACTCGACCGATGTCCCGCCCCCCGCTCCGCCTCGGCGTCGTCTACGACTTCCGCAATCCGCCCGACTCGGGCCTGGACACCCCGCGCCTGTACGCCGAGATCGTCGAGCAGGTCGCCTGGCTCGACACGCTCGGCCTCGACCTCGTGTGGTTCACCGAGCACCACTTCGTCGACGACGGCTACCTGCCGTCGTGGATCCCGGTGGCCGGCGCCCTGGCCGCCCGCACCCGGCGCGTCCGGTTCTCGTCGGACATCTGCCTGCTGCCGTTCAACCATCCGCTCCGCCTGGCCGAGGACCTGGCCGTGCTCGACAACCTGAGCGGCGGCCGGATCGAGCTCGGCGTGGGTATGGGCTACGCGCCCCACGAGTTCCGCGGCTTCGGCGTGCCGCTGCCCCAACGCGTGTCGCGCACCGAGGAGGGGCTGGAGGTGCTGCGCCGCTGCTTCGCCGGCGAGCGCTTCAGCTTCCACGGCGCCCGCTATCACTTCGACGACGTCGTCATCCGTCCGGGCTACGTCCAGCCGGGCGGGCCGCCGCTGTGGCTGGCCGCCATGTCCGAGGGCGGCGCCCGCCGGGCCGCGCGGTTCGACTGCCACCTGCTGCCGCAGGGGCCGCGCGACCAGGTGCTGGAGCCGTGGCGTGATGCGCTGACGACCTCGGGCCGCGATCCCGACGGCTACCGCGTGGGGATCATCCGCGGCTGCCTCGTCACCGACGACCGCGAGCGCGACTGGCCGCCCGTCCGCGCGGCTGAGCGCTACCGCGGCCAGCTCTACGCGCGCTTCTTCGCCGAGTCCGGCCGCTTCCAACCCGTCGAGCGCGACGCCCCCCGCATCCCCCAGACCTGGGTCGTAGGCAACGTCGACCACTGCGTCGCCGAGCTGTCAGCGTTCATCGCCGACCACGGCATCACCGACCTGGTCACCTGGGCCGTTCCCCCCGGCCTGCGCCCCGAGCAAATGAACCCAAGCCTCGAACGCTTCGCCCGCGAAGTTGCCCCCAGGCTACGCGCCACCACACCACGCGAGTGACCGCGTCCTGATAGGCCACGGGCCTCGAATCACTTGGACAGACTAGTGCGCCTCGCGGAGTATACAGACTAGTGCGCCTCGCGGAGTATGAGGACGGCGGGGCGTGGGCGGGGGAGCCGCGGGCGAGCCATGCTGGCGCACCCGCGGCTCCCCCGCCCTCGCCCCGCCGTCCTCGCGCTCCGCGAGATCCGCTAGAGAATCTTCAGGAACTCGACGATGTCACGCAGGTCGTCGTCGGTGAGCTTCTCCGTGGTCCCAGCCTTCTGAACGTACTGCCACATGAAGCGCACGGCCTGATCGAGCGT
>JBGQLG010000208.1:0-9377 GCA_041499965.1 Methylomirabilia bacterium | reverse complement strand
GAATACGCTGAGGGTCAGGCCGACCCGCGATGCGCATCCGCGAGCTCAGCCCTTACTTGCCCCCGATGATCCGGTACGCGTTGCCCGCGGCGTCGCGGATCGACGGCTGCTCGGTCGGTGACCGCATGATGGTGCGCAGGACGTCGAGCGACTGCTGATCGCCCTGCGTCGTCAGGTAGCGAATGGCGCGCAGGCGATAGCCCGGCTCGCCGGCCGCGGCGACGAGGCCGCGCATGAAGGGCAGGGCGCGGTCGTCGTCCAGCGCGGCGAGCGCGCGGAAGGCCATGTCGCGCCCGCGGCCGTCGGCGGTGGACTCCGCGAAGATCTGCGCCAGGCCGTTGACGCCCTGTGGCTGGCCGGACTCGGCGAGGCCGTAGGCGGCGCTCAGGCGCACCATGCGGTCCTCGTTGGGGTTGTTCAGGATCCGCTCCATGACGGGGATCGACTCCGGCGTCTGGAGCTGTCGCAGGCTCGAGGCGGCGGCCCGCCGCATGAGCACGTCGTTGTCGGTGTCGATGATCTCCTTGAGCAGGGGCAGGGACTCGGGGATCTGGAGCTGGCCCAGCAGCCGCGCGGCGGCGCGCCGCTCGTCGCTGTCATTGCCGGCCGCGAGCACCCGCATCAGCGCCTTGGCGCCGACGTCGCCCATGGCCCGCAGATCCTCGACCAGCTCGCGGACTTGCTGCCACCGCCCGCGCCCATCGCCGCCAGCGCCGTTGGTCGTCGCCTCGATGTACTTGTAAAAGCGGTCGAGCGCCGCCTCCATCGTGATCGGCCCGCCGTACGCCGGGCGGGACCCGCGCTCGCCCCGCGCCGGGGCCGCGCCGCCGGGCCCGGCGATGCTCTCCGGGCCGGTGCGGCCTTCCGTGATCGCCGCGGCCGCGAAGCGATTCGCCGACCGCCGCTCGGGGCCCGAGGAGCCCGACGGCGCGCCCGCGTCTGCGCTCGGCCCGGACTGGCGCGACGACGCCCTACCCTCCCTGGCCTGCAGGCGCGCCTGCAGCGTGGCGACCTGCTCCTGGAGGCGCTCGACGTCCGGCCCCGGCGCGGGCCGGCTGATGCCGGATGCCGCCCAGCCGATGCCGAACGTCACGACGACGGCGAGAGGCCAGAGCAGGTGTTTCATCGCGTTCCCTCCCGGCTGAGGATCATACCCGAGCACGGCTCGGTGCGTTGTGGGCGACGATCGACGTGCGATGTTGCCGCGGCCGTGATCCAGTCAAGCTGGCGGCCGGCGACGAGGTGTTCCGCCAGGGCGACGCGGGCCTACGCTCAGCCGGTGGCCTAGGCGGCTGAGAAGCCATACGCACGTATGGCTCCAATCGCGCCCTCGTGCTAGCATTTCCTGAGTGCTGACGGTCCGCTTCACGTATCGCGAGGACGTCGTTCGAATCTTTGGCGCTGGCTACTGGCGAAGGGGTAAGACAATCGATGAGCGCGAAAATCAGATACACGGATGAGCCGCTCGGGAGACTGAAGATCGTTCGTGACTTCCTCCCACGACCGGAGGACCTCGTCTTCCGGGATGAGGGCGTCAAGGTCACCATCGCCTTGAGCAAGCGCAGTGTTGACTTCTTCAAGGGGGAGGCGCGGAAGCACAACACGCAGTATCAGCGAATGATTCGGCGGCTTCTTGACGCCTATGCGGAACACCACTCGCGACGTCTGGCCACGCACTCAACACGGACGCGCGCCGGGACGACGCGCCCCGGTTAGCGCGGGTGTTGGCCTGACTCATGTGGCTCACCGTCGACCGGTTCGGACCGAACGAGGCGGCGGGCGCGCTGCACGTCTCCACCCGCCGCTCGTACGACCGGCGCGGCGCGGCGGCCGGCCGCCGCCACGTGGGCTTGCGCTGCGCGACCTCGGAGGATCTGGGAGGCTACTGATGACCGCGCCGATCGACAACCTCATGATGGACTACCCGCTGACGCTCACGCAGTTCTTCGAGCGCAGCCGCCGCCTCTTCGCCCGGAAGACGCTGGCCACACGCCGGCCCGGCCAGCCGCTCTTCCGCTACACCTACGCCGACTTCGCCGAACGCACGTTCCGCCTGGCCGGCGTGCTGCGCGACCTGGGCGTCCGCAAGGGCGACCGGGTGGCCACGCTGGCCTGGAACAGCCACCGCCACCTGGAGCTGTACTGGGCCATCCCGCTCAGCGGCGCCGTGCTCCACACGCTGAACTTCCGGCTCTCGGCCCAGGACCTGACCTACATCATCAACCACGCCGGCGACACCGTGATCTTCGTGGACGCCAGCGTGTGGCCGGTGCTGGCCGCCATCCGCGACACGCTCACCACCGTGCGGACCATCGTCGTCATGCGCGACGGCGCTCCGAGCGTGGCCGGCCAGCTCGGGGCCGCGGCCGACGTCCCCGCCGACCTGCCGGACTACGAGACGCTGCTGGCGGCGGCGACGCCGCTGGCGGCATGGCCCCAGGCCGGCGAGACCGACGCCGCCTCCATGTGCTACACGTCCGGCACCACCGGCCATCCCAAGGGCGTCGTCTACACCCACCGCGCGCTCTACGTGCACTGCCTGGCCCAGGCCCTGGCCGACGCCATGGCGCTGTCCGAGAACGACGTCATCCTGCACATCGTGCCGATGTTCCACGCCAACGCCTGGTGCGTGCCGTTCTGCGGCACGATGGTCGGCGCCACCCAGATCTTCGGCGGCCCCAACCCGCAGCCCCGCGACATCTGCGAGCTGGTGCAGGCCGAGAAGGTAACGTTCGTCGGCGCGGTGCCCACCGTCTGGATCGCCGTCAAAGAGCTGGTCGAGCAGGAGGGCTACGACCTCTCCTCCATCCGCTGCATCCCCATCGGCGGCTCGGCGGCGCCGCGCAGCCTGCTGGAGCACTACGACAAGCACTTCGGCGCCTCGATGATGCACGCCTGGGGCATGACCGAGATGAGCCCGCTCGGCACGATGAGCCGGCTCAAGAGCTACATGCGCGACTGGCCCGAAGACCAGCAGTACGCCGTGCGGGCGACGCAGGGGTACATCTCGGTGGGCGTCGATCTGCGGATCGTCGACGACGAGGGCCGCGAGCAGCCCTGGGACGGGCAGGCCATGGGCGAGATCCAGGTGCGCGGCCCCTGGGTCGTCCGGTCCTACTACGACAACCCCGAGTCGGCCGACCGCTTCACCGCCGACGGCTGGTTCCGCACCGGCGACGTCGCCACCGTCGATTCCGAGGGCTACGTGCGGATCACCGATCGCACCAAGGACCTCATCAAGTCGGGCGGCGAGTGGATCTCGTCGATCGACGTCGAGACGATGATCATGGGCCACCCCAAGGTGCTGGAGGCCGCCGTCATCGCGGTGCCGCACCCCAAGTGGGTGGAGCGCCCGCTGGCCTGCGTGGTGGCCAAGCCCGGGGTCACGCTGCAGCCCCAGGAGATCGTCGACTACCTCCGGCCGCGCCTGGCCAAGTGGGCGCTGCCCGATGAGGTGGTGCTGATCCCGGCCGTGCCCAAGACGAGCGTCGGCAAGTTCGACAAGAAGGTGCTGCGCGAGCGCTTCCGCGACTGGACCCCCAAGGGAACGTGAGCCCCCAGCCCCCCGTTGATGGAGCGCCAGGGGCGGTGGCTTGACAGGCGCGGCCTCCGGCCTCTAAAGTCCGGCAACAGCTTGTCCGGCATCGCCGTTTCGATCGGTCTGACCCTCGAGGAGGCATTCATGCGACAGAGTCGTCGACAGTTCCTTGCCACCACCGCCACCGGCCTGGCCGGCATCCTGGCCGCCAAGACGCCCCCCGCGATCGGCCAGACACGCGAGATCTCCTATCTCTGCTGGAACAACTTCGCGCCGGCCTCGGACAAGAAGCTGGCCGAGATCGGGCCGCGATTCACCAAGGACACCGGCATCAAGATCAAGATCGACCACATCGCCGCCCCCCAGCAGGCGGCCAAGTACGCCTCCGAGGTGCAGACCCAGGCCGGCCACGACATCGTCGAGATGCGCATGCACTTCCCGTGGCTGTACGAGCCGCAGCTCGTCGACCTCTCCGACGTCGTGGCCGAGATGGAGAAGAAGTACGGCAAGGTGATCTCCTCGGCCACCGAGGCCGCCAAGGTCAAGGGCGTCTGGCGCGCGGTGCCGCAGTACCACGCGTACTTCGCGCCGGCCTACCGCGAGGACCTGTTCAAGAAGGCCTCGCTCAAGGTGCCGGACACCTGGGAGGATCTGTACACGGTCGGCAAGGAGCTCAAGAAGATGGGCAACCCGGTGGGGATCCCCATCAGCCAGAACTACGACTCGATCTCGACCGCGGGGCCGGTGCTGTGGTCCTTCGGCGGCATGGAGGTCGACAAGGACGGCAAGACGGTGAAGATCAACTCGCCGGCGGCCGCCCAGATGATCGAGTGGTACCGCAAGATGTACAAGGACTGCATGGAGCCCGAGGTCCTGTCGTGGACCGACTCGAGCAACAACGAGTCGCTGCAGCAGGGCAAGGCCGGCTGGATCCACAACCCGGTCAGCGCCTACATCGTCGCCCGCAACCTGAAGCTCGTCACCGCCGACGGGATCAACCACCACCGGAGCCTGGCCGGGCCGGCCGGCCGCCACGAGACGGACGTGCCGCGCTCGATCGGCATCTGGAAATTCAGCAAGAACGTCGAGGCGTCCAAGGAGTGGATCCGCTACCTGCTCGGCAAGAAGGAAGTCTACGACGAGTACATCATGTCGGGCGACGCCTTCAACCTGCCGGTCTACACGAACATCCTGGACCACCCCGTCCTCAAGACCGATCCGAAGTTCGCCAACCTCAAGGGCGAGGGCGTGCAGTACCACATCTACGGGTGGCCGGCGCCGCCGAGCGACAAGATCCAGCTCATCACCAACTCCTTCATCCTGCCCAACATGATCGCCAAGGCGGTCACCGGCAGTTCGACCAAGGACGCGGTGGCCTGGGGCGAGAGCGAGATGAAGAAGATCGTGGCCGGGTAGCCGCCGGTGGCCATCGGCGACCTCGAGCTCGCCCGCCCCGTCCGCCGCCCCCGGCTGCGCCTGCGCATCCGCGAGCTGCTCGACCGCGAGGCGATCCTGGGCCCGGCCTTCATCACGCCGGCGCTGCTGCTGATCGCCCTGCTCGTCGCCTACCCGTTCGTCATGGCGATCTACTTCGCCCTGTCCGACTCCTTCGTGGGCCGTCCCAGCCACTTCATCGGCATCCGCAACTTCGTGGCGCTGTGGGACAGTGACTCGTTTCGCCAGACCTTCCAGAACGCCTTCGTCTTCACCGGGCTGGCGGTGGTGTTCAAGCTGGTGCTGGGCATCAGCCTGGCCCTGCTGCTGAACGAGGCGTTGTGGTTCAAGCGGCTCATCCGCGGCGCCATCCTGCTGCCCTGGGTCATTCCCACCGCGCTCTCGACGCTGGGCTGGTGGTGGATGTTCAACTCGCTCTACAGCGTGGTGAACTGGACCGGCATCCACATGGGCATCCTGGATCCGCCCGGCCCCAACTGGCTCGGCCAGAAGTACTACGCGATGACCGCGGTGGTGCTGGTGAACATCTGGCGCGGCCTGCCGTTCTTCGCGATCACCATCCTGGCCGGGCTGGTCGCCATCCCCAAGGATCTCTACGAGGCGGCCGAGACCGACGGCGCCGGGCCGGGCCGGCGCTTCTGGTACGTGACGCTGCCGATGCTCAAGCCGGTGCTGGCCATCGTGGTGCTCTTCTCGACGATCTTCACCTTCAGCGAGTTCAACATCATCTACGTCCTCACCCACGGCGGGCCGATCAACTCCACCCACCTGTTCGCCACCCTGAGCCGGCAGATCGGCCTGGAGAGCGGGCGGATCGGGGAGGGCGCGGCGATCTCGCTCTACCTGTTCCCGGTGCTGATGTTCGTGGTGTGGGCCCAGCTGCGCTTCGTGCGCAAGCAGACCTACTGATGGAGCGGCGCCGGCTCGGCCGCAAGATCCTGATCCACGTGCTGCTGCTGCCGTTCCTCGTCTTCGCGCTGTTCCCCTTCTATCACATGGTGCTGACGTCGTTGAAGCAGGACCGCGAGCTGTACGATCGCACCGCGGTGCCGCTGCTCATCCGCCAGGGGCCGACCCTCGAGCACTACAAGACGCTGCTGTGGGAGACCGCGTTCCTGACCTGGACGAAGAACAGCCTGATGATCACGGCCATCGCCACGACGGTCTCGGTGGTGATCGGCACCTTCGCCGCCTACGCGCTGGCCCGGATGCGCTTCTTCGGGGTGTCGGCCTTCGGCACCGGGATCTTCGTCACCTACCTGGTGCCGACGTCGCTGCTGTTCTTACCCCTGGCCCAGGTCGTGAATTGGCTGGGGCTCGGCGACTCCAAGTGGGCGCTGGTCGTGACCTACCCGACCTTCCTGGTGCCGTTCTGTACGTGGCTCTTGATGGGCTACTTCCGGACGGTACCCAAGGAGGTCGAGGAGTGCGCCATGGTCGACGGGGCCACTCGCATCCAGGCGCTCTTCCGCATCGTGCTGCCCATCGCCATTCCCGGCCTGGTGTGCGCGATCCTGTTCGCGTTCACGCTGTCCTGGAACGAGTTCATCTACGCGCTGACCTTCACCTCGTCGTCGGACCAGTTCACCGCCAGCGTGGGCATCACCAGCGAGCTGATCCGTGGCGACATCTACTACTGGGGCTCGCTGATGGCGGGGGCGGTGCTGGGCTCGGTGCCGATCGTCATCATCTACGTCTTCTTCCTCGACTACTACGTTTCCGGCCTCACCGCCGGCGCCGTCAAGTAGCCGTCCGCGCTCCGCGCGCCGGACTCAGGCGCCGAGCAGCCGCCGGATCAGCAGGACGATCAGCGCCCACAGGGGAACGCTGATGAGGATGCCGACGAGAGCGCCGATGATCGCGCTGAAGGGCGCGTCGTCCGAGGTTGCCGACTGAGACCGCCGTCGCTCGAAGACCCTCATCGGTCGGCGCCAGCATACGGCGAGCGTGCTCGGCGATGAAAAGAATTTCGACGCTCGCGCGGCCCGCCGGGCCGCGGCGACCCACCGTGCCTTGACAAGCCCGGCGGCCCCGGGCAGAGTCACGCCACATCGCGAGGGTCCGGGCGCCGTCCCGGGCCGGATTGGTGAGGTTCGGGTGCGCATGCCCGCGATCGCCCTGAAGCGCCGTCAGTGGGAGCCGTTCGCATTCGCGACGCCGGCCCTCGTCCTCATCGCCATCGTCATCGTGTTCCCCCTCGTCTACTCCTTCTACCTCTCGCTGCGCGATTTCGACCTGTCGGTGGGGCCGGATTCGGCATTCGTCGGCTTCCGGAACTACGGCGAGGCGCTCTTTCGCGACGAGCGGTTCATCGCCTCCGTGTGGAACACGGTCGTCCTCATCGTGCCGGCGCTGGCCTGCGAGCTGCTCCTGGGCCTGGGCATCGCGCTGCTCCTCAACCGCGTCACCCGGGGCCGCGCGATCATCACCGCGCTGCTGGCCATCCCGGCCATGGTGTCGCCGGTCATGGCCGGCATGGCGTGGCGGATGATGTTCGGCGTCAAGTACGGCGCCATCAACAATCTCGGCCGCCAGCTCGGCCTCCTCGACGTCTACTTCGACTGGTTCTCCGGCCGGATCATCTCGATCGTGGCGGTGGTGATGGTCGAGGTCTGGCAGAACACGCCGTTCATGATGCTGGTCCTGCTGGCCGGCCTGCAGTCGATCCCCCAGGAGCTGTACGAGAGCGCCCGCGTCGACGGGGCCTCGCCCCGCCAGAGCTTCTGGCACATCACGCTGCCCCTGCTGAGGTTCACGATGGTGGTCGGGGTGATGATCCGCATGATCGACCTCACCAAGCTCTTCGGCCTGATCTTCGTGCTGACGTTCGGCGGGCCCGGCGGCGCCACCGAGACGGTGGCCTTCAACACGTACCTGGTGGGCTTCAAGGACTTCCGGATGAGCTATGCGGCGGCGCTCTCCTACGTGATCGTCGGGGGCGTCCTGGTCCTGACCCTGCTCTTCCAGGTGGTCCAGCGGTGGCGGGAAGCGAGGGCGGCGTGAGCACGCTCATCGGCGCCTCCCAGGCGGTCGCCGTCCGGCGGGTCAACCGCCACCGGGCCGGCCGGTGGCTGGCCGACGCGGCCACCTACCTGGGGCTGGCCGCCACGCTGGTGTTCTTCCTGGGGCCGTTCTTCTGGATCGTGACGACCTCGCTGAAGGGCAACAACGACTTCTTCGCGTTTCCGCCGGTGTGGATCCCCAGCGACCCGTCGCTGGCCCATTACACGGGGCTGTTCACGCGGGCCAGCGGGCTGCGCTACTTCCTGAACAGCCTGACCATCTCCTCCATGAGCATGGTCGCCGCCCTGCTGGTCAGCCTGCCCACGGCCTACGCCATCGCCCGCTGGCGCTTCGGCGGCAGCGTGTTCAGCACCTTCCTGCTCGTGCTCCGCATGCTGCCGGCCATCGCCCTCATCATCCCGGTCTATCTCATGTACAAGCAGCTGGGGCTGACCAACTCCTACTTCGGGCTGGTCATGCTCTACACGGTCGTCTACATCCCGTTCGCGGTCTGGCTCCTCGTCGGCTTCCTGCGGGACTTCCCCGTGGAGATCGAGGAGGCGGCCATGATCGACGGCTGCTCGCGGGTGGCCGCGCTGGTCCGGGTGGTGGTGCCGATCATCGCCCCGGGCATGGCGGTGGTGGCGCTGTTCGCCTTCATCGCCACCTGGAACGAGTTCCTGTTCGCGGTCGTCCTCACCGGCATCGAGACCAAGACCATGATGGTCCTGGTGACGACCTACACGAGCGGCGGCACGGACATGTTCTATGGCGAGGCGTCGGCGTCGGTGGTGCTGGGGGTCCTGCCGGCGTTTGCCGTCGCGTTCATGCTGCAGCGCTACCTCGTAAAGGGGTTGGCGCTAGGTGGCACCAAGGGGTGAACGAGGCCGATGAAAACGGGCCATCTGCGTCGTTGCCTCGTCGCTCCTCCCTGCGGCGTGGGCGGCCCACGCCTCAGTCGTCGCTCCTCGGCGCCTAGCATCTGACCCGTTTTGATCGGCCTGCTCACCGTCGCGGGGATCGGACCAACGAAAAAGGAGACTCGCTCATGAAGCGATTCGGGCTCGTAGCGCTTGCTGTTGCCGTCATCGCGGTCGTCGCGGCCGGGGTGGGGCCGGGGTGGGCGCCGGCGCAGGGGGCGAAGCCGTATGATGGGACGACGATCCGGGCGGTGGTGAATGCGGAGTATGTGAAGTATTCGTTGTCGCTGATCGAGAAGGATCTGTACGACCGGCTGGGGATCAAGCTGGACGTCGAGGTCATTCCGCTCGACGCCTTCGTGCCCAAGACGCTGCTCGAGTTCAACAGCGGGAGCAGCCCGTGGGACCTCATCATGTTCGGGCCCAGCAACATGCCCGACTACGGCCGCCACTTCGAGCCG
>JBGQLG010000207.1:0-9504 GCA_041499965.1 Methylomirabilia bacterium | reverse complement strand
GCAGCATGCCCTGGCCGCCGGCCTCATGACCCGCGAGCGCGTGCACGCCGAGCTGGCCGACGTCGTCGCCGGCCGGCGCCCCGGGCGCACGCGGGCCGACGAGATCACGGTCTTCGACAGCTCGGGCACGGCGCTGCAGGACGTCGCCGCGGCGGCCGTCGTCTACGAGAAGGCGCGCGCCGCCGGGCGCGGCCTGCGGGTGCGCTTCGATGGCTGAGACGACACGACCGAGCACGGTCGAGCTCCTGAAGTACTTCCTGTACCTGGGCAGCCTCGGCTTCGGCGGGCCCGTCGCCCTCGTCGGATACATGCAGCGCGACCTCGTCGAGCGGCGCCGCTGGTTCTCGAGGGACGAGTACATGAAGTCGCTGGCCCTGGCCCAGCTGGCGCCGGGGCCGCTGGCCGCCCAGCTCGCGATCTGCCTGGGCTACGTGCACTCCCGCGTGGCCGGCGCCACGCTGGTCTCGCTCGCGTTCATCCTGCCGTCGTTCGTGATGACGCTGGCCATCAGCTGGGCCTACGTGCGCTTCGGGGGGCTGTCGTGGATGCAGGCGGCGTTCTACGGCGTGGGCGCGACGGTCATCGGCATCATCACGCTGGCCGCCTGGAAGCTGGCCAAGCTCACGCTGGCCAAGGACCGGCTGCAGTGGGCCATCTTCGCGGTGATGGCCGTGGTCACCGCGTGGACGGAGTCGGAGATCCTCTGGCTCTTCCTGCTGTCCGGCGTGATCGCGATCGTCGCCCAGTCGCCGCCGGCCTGGCTGCGGCGCTCGGCGCCCGCCTGCCTGGTGGTGGCGGTGACGCCGGACCTGCTCGCCCAGATCTTCTGGTTCTTCACCAAGGCGGGCGCGTTCATCTTCGGCAGCGGCATGGCCATTGTGCCGTTCCTCTACGGCGGCGTCGTGCAGGAGTACGGCTGGCTCAACGACCAGCAATTCATCGACGCCGTCGCGGTGGCCATGCTGACGCCGGGGCCGATCGTGATCACGGTGGCCTTCATCGGCTACCTGGTGGCCGGCTTCCCCGGGGCGGTGGTGGCGGCGGTCGGCGTGTTCCTGCCCGTCTACCTGTTCGTCGTCATCCCGTTTCGATGGTTCGATCGCATCAGCGGCAACCCGCAGGTGAAGGCCTTCGTGGGCGGCGTCACCGCGGCGGCCTCCGGCGCCATCGCCGGCGCGTGCTTCGTCCTCGCCCGGCGCGCCTTCATCGACGGGCCGACCGTGCTGATCGGCATCACCGCGCTGGCGGTGACGTGGCGCTTCAAGATCCCCGAACCCCTGCTCATCGCGGCCGGTGCCGCGGCGGGCGTCATCATCTTCGCCCTGCGATAAGGAGAGAAGCCATGAAATGGATCACCCGTGAGCGCGCCCGCGTCGACCGCATCGCCTGTCCGTGGCTGATCACGCGCTTCGTCGATCCCAAGCCCGAGTTCCTGTTCGTCCCCGCTCCCGAGGTACGGGCCGCCGCCGAGCGCGAGGGCGCCATCCCCTACGACATTCCCGACGTCGAGCTGGGCCACCACGGGCCCCGCTGCTCGTTCGACGCCTTCGTGGAGCGCTACGAGCTGGACGACCCGGCCCTGGCGACCCTGTCGCTGATCGTCCGCGGCGCCGACACCGACGACCGCGGCCTCGTGCCCGAGGCCGCCGGCCTCTACGCCGCCGCCACCGGCTTCCAGGCCATCAGCCGTGACGACCACGACAACATGGCGCACCAGTTCCCGATGTACGACGCGCTGTACGCGTACTGTCAGTCGCAGGCGGCCGCCACGCCGCCGCGGCGGCGCGTGCTGTTCGTCTGCCTGCACGGCGCCGCCAAGAGCGTGGTCGCCGCCGCGCACTTTCGCCGGCTGGCCGGCCAGCGCGGCCTCGACATCGACGCCGTGGCGGCCGGCACCGAGCCCGACGCCGTGCTCGGACCGGGCGCGGTGAAGGGTCTGGCCGCCGAGGGCCTGACGCCCCGGCCGGGCCGGCCGCGGCCCGTCACGCTGCACGACCTCGGCTCGGCCACACGGATCGTCGCGTTCGGCTGCGACCTCGGCGCCAGCGCGACGCAGGCGGTCGAGCAGTGGGAGGTGCCGGCGGTGAGCGAGGGCTACCAGGCGGCGCGCGACCACATCGTCGGCCGCGTCGAGCGCCTCGTCGCCGAGCTGGCGCGCTGACCCATGGCCCTGCAGCCCCTCGGCTTCGTCGATCTCCCAGCGCACGTCGGGTCGGGCGGCTTCGACCACGCCGCCGTCGACGGCCCGCGGGGCCGGCTCTACGTCGCCCACACCGCCAACGACGCCGTTGAGGTCGTCGACCTGGCGGCGCGGCGATATCTCGGATCGATCCCGGGCCTGACCGCGGTCGCCGGCGCCCTCGTGGCCCAGGAGGCCGGCCTCGTCTTCACCTCCAACCGCGGAGAGAACACCGTCGGCATCGTCACCGCGACGGAGCCGCGCGAGGTCGTCAAGGTGGGCGTCGGCATGCGACCCAACGGCCTCGCCTACGACCCCGGGCGGGGCCGCCTCCTGGTCGCGCACGTGGGTGACCCGGCCGTGACCGGCTCCTGCAGCGTGTCGGTGCTCGACGTCCCTGGCCGACGGCGGATCCTCGACGTTCCGGTGCCCGGGCGTACACGCTGGGCGGTCTTCGACCCGGTGGCCGACGCCTTCCACGTGAACATCGCCGACCCGGCGCAGATCGTCGTCGTGGGCGCCGCCGACCCGGTGACGGTGCGGCGCGTGGTCCAGATGCCCCACGCCGGTCCGCACGGGCTGGACATCGACGTCGCGCGGCGGCGGTCGTTCTGCGCGTGCGACGCGGGCGTGCTCGTGGAGGTCGACGCCGACACCGGAGAGATCATCGCCGCCGAGAAGCTCGCGGGCGGGCCGGACGTGGTGTGCTTCGACGCGGGGCTCGGCCGCGTGTACGTCGCCGTCGGCGACCCCGGCGTGCTCGAGGTCTTCGACACGGCACCCCTGCGGCGCCGTCAGAGCGTGGCCACCGAGCCCGGCGCTCACACGCTCGCCCTCGACCCCGCGCGCCACCACGTCTGGGCCTTCCTGCCCCACACCCATCGCGCGCTGGTCTGGGTCGACGGGCCGTAGCGCGCGCGCGCGTCACGGAGGCAGGACCGGTGGGCGACCGACGTCCGGATCGATGGCCCCGGTGAGGGCCCGCAAGAACTCCACGAGGTCGGCCTGCTCGGTGGGGCTGAGGCCGAGGGGGCGAACATCGCTCGACAGCCACGGGTTCTTGATCCCGCCGCGATCGTAGAAGGCTACCACGTCGGCGAGCGTCGGCTGGCTGCCGTCGTGCATGTACGGCGCGCGCCGGGCCACGTCGCGCAGCGTGGGTGTCTTGAACGCGCCCTGGTCGGTCTCGTGCTTCGTCACCAGGAACCTGCCGAGATCCGGCGGCTCGCGGTCCATGCCGACGCCGATGTTGCGGTAGCCCTCGTCGGTGAAGTTGAAGCCGACGTGGCAGCGGACACAGCCGGCCCGGCCCTCGAACAGGGCCAGGCCGCGCCGGGCCGCAGCCGACATCGCGGCGGCCTCGCCGGCCCTGAGGCGATCGTAGGGCGAGTTGCCGGACAGGATCGTCCGCACGTAGGTGGCGATGGCGCCGGCCACCCCATCGGCGTCCAGGTCCCGCCCGAACACCGCGCGGTGCTGCTGCTGGTAGGCCGGCACGGCACCGAGCCGGGCGACAATCGTCTCGTCACTCCGGTTGGAGTCGTTCCGGGCCTGGTCCTCCAGGCTGGCGCGCAGCCCCGTCCACAGCTGACGGTCGCTGAAGAGGCGGTTGATGATCGTCGGCGCCCGCCGCGACGTCGGCCGGCCCTCGAAGTTCGTCGAGAACCGCCGCGGGTCGGACCAGCCGTGGTCGGGTTGATGACAGCTCACGCAGGCGACGGTGCCGGACCGCGACCAGCGCGTGTCCCAGAAGAGCTGCTTGCCGAACGCGATCTTCCCGGGCGTGGCGGCAGGGCCGGCGGGCACGAACGCGGCGTCCGGCGGCAGCCCGAGTGGAAGCCGCCACCCAGGCTCGGTGGCCGCGACCACAGTGACCAGGATCGCGACGAGCCCGGCGGCGAGCGAGAGGCGAGCGACACGCAGACGGCCCGTCATGGGAGGCTCCTTTCGTCGGGACTACCGCGCTTGCCTACGCAGCCATCGCCCCCGGCGGATCGACCGCGGCCAAGCGATCCGCCGGCGGCCGCCGCTCCGTAGGCATTCGTATGCGCGGGCCCTCGGAACCTCCGGACCCGGAGCTGCTGCGCCGCATGGGCCGCGGCGACGAGTCGGCGCTGGAGGTGCTGTACGCGCGCTACGGTGGCCTCGTGTACACGCTGGCCCTCCGGGTGGTCGGCGACACGGAGCTCGCGCGCGAGGTGCTGCAGGACACCTTCCTGCGCAGCTGGGACGGACGGGAGACGTACGACGTCTCGCGGGGACGGGTGCCGGGGTGGCTGATGGGCATCGCCCGCAATCGCGCGATCGACCTCTTGCGCAGCCGCTCGCACCAGGCACGGCTCCGCGAGCGCGAGCCTCTCACCCCGGCGACGGAGCCGGTGCTGGCCGACACCGGCGAGATGCTGGCCCGACGCCGGGCCGTGACGAGCGCGCTCGAAGATCTGCCGGCCGCCCTGCGGAACGCGCTCGAGCTCGCCTACTACGGCGGGCTCACCCAGGCCGAGATCGCGCACACGCTGGGCGAACCGCTGGGGACCATCAAGAGCCGGACCCGCGAGGCCCTGGAGCGCCTGCGCCGGCGACTGGGGCCGCTCATCGAGCCGAGGGAGGAGTCGTGGCGTCGTGACTGACGAACCGCAGCATCCCTTGGACGAGCTGGCGGCATACGCGCTCGGCGGTCTCGACGCCGGGGAACGCGCACGCGTGGAGACTCACGTGGCTTCGTGCGCGACCTGTGCCGCACGCCTGGACGAGGATCGCGCGGTCGTCGGCGCACTGCCGCTGGGCCTCGCGCCAGCGACCCCGCCGCCCGCGGCGTGGCCGGAGATCCTGGCGGCGGCCCGCGCGCACAGCCCGGCGCGGAGGCCGGCGGCGGCGAGAGCCGTCGTCCCGGCTTGGCTGCGCACGATCAGGTGGCCCGCGCTGGCCGCGCTGGTCGCGGCGCTGGTCGTCTGGAACGTGGCGCTCCACCGCGAGCTGACCCGGCCGGGGCCGCAGGTGGAGGCCCTCGCGCGTCGTCCCGGTCGCCTCGTCATCCTGCAGGGCACCGGCCAGCCGGACGCCAGCGCGCGCCTGTTCGTCGCCGTCGTCCCCGGACACGGGCACATGGCGATCGCCGGGTTGCCGGCGCTGCGGGCCGACCGCACGTATCAGCTGTGGTTCGTGTCGGCCACCCGTCCGCGCTCCGGCGCCACCTTCGGCGTCGACCGGCGCGGCCGCGCCTGGGTGACGGTGGACGTGCCCGTCCCCTTCGACGACGTGGGCGCGATCCTCGTGACCGAGGAGCCGGCCCCGGGCAGCGCCACGCCGAGCGGCGTACGGATGCTCGAGGCTCGACCCTGGCGATAGCGCGGCGATCCGACCGCCCTAGAGTTGCAGCACGACGATGCCCGCGACGGCCACCAGCGCGCCCAGCACGGTCCAGATCGAGATGCGCTCGCCCAGGAAGATCACGCCGAGCGGCAGCGCGAACAGCGGCGCCGTCGAGGACAGCACGGAGCCGATCGCAACCCCGGCGTACTTGAGGCCGGCGACGAACAGGACCGAGCTGATCGCGGTGATCACGCTCAGCGCACCGATGCGCAGCAGCGGCCCGCGGCCGGCGGCGCGCAGCGCGGCGCCCGCGCCACGCGTCCACGGCGTGAGCCAGAGCAGGACCGAGGCCAGCGGCAGGCGGATGGCCTGGGCGGTCAGCGGCTCGATCTCGGTGAGCGGCGTCTTCATCATCACGGTGGACACCGCCCACGCCACCGAGGCCACCACGGCGGTGCCGACGCCGAACCACAGCCGCTCCGGCCGCACTCCCGGACGGACGCCGACGATGAGCGCGACGCCGCCCAGCGTCAGCAGCGTGCCGGCCACGATCGGCGCGGTGATGCGCTCACCGTACAGCGCCGCGGCCAGGAGCGCGGCGCCGATCGGATAGGTGGTCGCGATGGTCATGGCCCGCCCCAGGCCGATGGCCCGGGCGCTCTCGAAGAACACGCTGTCGCCGAGGCCGATGGCCGCGACGATCGACACGACCAGCACGACGAACGTCGTGGCCGACATCGTCACCAGCACGCCCGGGCCGTCGGTGAGCGCGACGACGGCCAGCAGCAGCGCGCCGGCGATGCCCGAGCGGAGCGCGTTGATCGTGACCGAGCCGTAGTGGGGCATCAGCGTGCGCGCCAGCAGGCTGGTGATCGACCAGGCGAGCGCGGCGCCCAGTCCGCACAGAGCGCCGAAGGCGGGGTCGGACAGCACCCGAGTGTTCTACCATACGCGCCATGAGCCAGATCCCGACCGAGGCCGACGTCCTGAACATGCTCGACACGCTCAGCAACTGGGGCCGCTGGGGCGCCGACGACCAGCTCGGCACGCTGAACTTCATCACACCCGCCACGCGCAAGAAGGCCGCGGCGCTGGTGCGGGAGGGCGTGTCGGTGAGCTGCTCGCGGCCGATCTCCACGGACATCACCGCCGACACCTCGTTCCAGCCGCTGCGCTTCATGGTGGACAGCGGCGAGGGGCGCGACACCGCGCCGCTCGAGCGCAATCTGCAGCGCCGCGGCGCCGCCGAGTTCATCGGCATGGTCTTCCACGGCTACACGATCACGCACGTCGACACGCCCGCCCACTACTTCTGGAACGGCACGCTCTACAACGGTCGCTCGTGCAACCTCATCACCTCGCGCGAGGGCGCCCAGGTGGAGGCGGTCGACCTGCTGCGCGACGGCGTGGTGAGCCGCGGCGTGCTCCTCGACGTGGCGGCGGTGAAGGGACGCTGGCTCGATTCGGGCGAGGGCGTGATGCCCGAGGACCTCGAGGCGGCCGAGAAGGCGCAAGGGGTGCGCGTCGAGGCCGGCGACATCCTGCTGGTGCGCACCGGTTACTACGGCCGGCGACGGGCCGAGGGGCCGCGCAACCCGGGCACGGCCGGCTCGCCGGCGCTGCACGTGGCGTCGCTGCCGTGGCTGCGCGAGCGCTCGGTCGCGATGCTCGGCACCGACACCCACAACGACGTGAGCCCGCTGCCCTACCCGCGCATCGGCAACGCGCTGCACGTGGTGGGGCTGGTCGCCATGGGGCTCTGGCTCATCGACAACGGCAACCTCGAGGAACTCTCCCAGGCGTGCTCCCGCTACCGCCGCTGGGAGTTCATGCTGACCGTGGCCCCGCTCGTCCTCGAGCGCGTCACCGGTTCCCCGGTGAACCCGATTGCCCTGTTCTGAGGTATTGTGGTCGGCATCGCCGACGCCGGCCTGATCCTCGCGTGCATCGGTTGCTGCTGCGGTCACCCCGACCGCGGCGGGCCGAAGACCGTTCCGGGAACGCTCAAGCGCCAGCTGCGCCGCGCGTTCCGCGAGGCCAAGCTCGACGGCCTGCGGCTGGCCTTCACCGACTGCCTGGGCCCGTGCAGCGAGGCCAACGTGGTCTTCCTCTACTCGCACGGCCGCCCGTTCTGGCTGCGCCGGATCAACACCGTCGAGCAGTTCGAGACGCTGCTGGCCTGGGCGGCAGAGACGGCGGCCGGCGGTCCCACGCCACTGCCGCCGGTAATCGCGAGCCACGCGTTCGCGTGGACGGGCGGCGGCCCGGGCCCGCTCCCGCCGGTCGCGGATTGAGACGCCGGGCGGCGCTCCTCGCCCTGTTGCTGGCCGCGGCGGCCGGGTGTGCCGCGCTGCGCGAGCGCTTCCCCGGCCCCGACGTGCTCTTCATCGCCACGCCCGAGGGCGTGAGCCTCGAGATGCTGCGCGTGGCGGCGGTGACCGCGCAGGACGTCGTCTTCGACCTCGGCAGCGGTGACGGCCGGGTGGTGGTGGCGGCCGCCCGTGACTTCGGCGCCCGCAGCGTGGGCGTGGAGATCGAGCCCGATCTGGTGAAGACCAGCCGCGACGCCGCCCTGGCCGCCGGCGTCGCCCAGCGAGCCACGTTCCTGTGGCAGGACCTGTTCGTCACCGACCTGCGCGAAGCCACCGTGGTCACGCTCTACCTGCGCGACGACGTCAACCTCCGATTGCGGCCCAAGCTGCTGGCCGAGCTGGCGCCCGGCACCCGGGTCGTCTCCCACGACTTCGACATGGGCGACTGGCCAGCCGATCGCGTGCAGCGCGTGCGCGGGCCCAGCCGCGAGCACACGCTCTACCTGTGGCTGATCCCGGCCCGCGTGGCGGGCATCTGGCGCACGCGCGTGGGCGAGCGCGACGCGCTGCTGAACTTGACCCAGCGCTACCAGACGCTGGGGGGCACGCTCTCGCTCGACGGACGCGAGCTGGCGATCACCGACGGGCGGCTGGCGGGAGACCGGATCACGCTCACCGCCGGTCCGCTGACCCTGAGCGGGCGTGTCAGCGGCGACGCGATCGAGGGGCGCGCGGCCGAGCGCGCCGAGGTGACGTCGCTGGCCTGGACGTCGCGCCGCGTCCACTGACGCCGGACCGGCTCAGCCCTCGCCGGACCGGCCCAGGCGTAGCGCCAGCAGCGCCCCCACCGCCGTCGCGAGCTCCTCGTCGGCGCGTGAGTACGGCCGCTCGGCGCTCCAGAACGACAGCGTGCCGGCGACGCGGCCGGCCGCGCGCATCGGCACGGTGAGCGCGTAGCGGAGCCCGCGGGCGTACGACGAGGGCGCTCGTCCCTCGTCGGCGCAGGTGGCCAGGTAGTCGGTGGTGCGGATCGGCGTCTCGCGCTCGACCACACGCGCCTCCAGCCCCTCGTCGCCCGCAGCCCAGCCCGGCGTCGAGGCCCAGAGCAGGGCGAAGGCCCCGGCCGACGCGTTCCAGCCGAGGGCCAGCAGATGACGGGCGTCGACGAGCCGGCCCAGGAGCGGATGCAGCGCCTTGAGCGTCGCCGCGTCGTCCAGCGCCCCCGTCACCACCCGCGTCACCTCGTAGAGGACGGCCAGCTCCTCCTGGCGGCGGGCGTGGCCCCGGAACTGGCGCGCGTTCTGGATGGCGAGGCCGGCGTGGTCGGCCAGCCGCTGCACGCTCGTCTCGTCGCCATCGGTGAAGGGTCGCGCCGTCTGGTTGCCGACGTAGACGATGCCCTCGACGTGGCTGCCCAGCAGGATGGGCACGGCCATGAGCGCGACGATCGTCTCCCGGTCGACGTCCTCGACGTAGTCGCGGCCGATGCGCTGGTCGGTGCCGTAGCGCCCGGTGCGGGCCGCCCGCCGCGTCTGCAGCACGCGGGCGGCCAGCCCGGTGCCCTGTCCAACGCGCAGCGCGCCGTTGTTGGTGCCGTGGACGCCGGACCAGAAGCGGAACACCATGGCGTCGGAGCCCGTCTCGCGCAGGGCGACGCCGACGACGTCACTGCCGCACAGCTCACGGGCACCCTCGGCCACG
>JBGQLG010000206.1:0-9536 GCA_041499965.1 Methylomirabilia bacterium | reverse complement strand
GCTGCGGGCGCGCCTCCGTGGCGAGCCGTCGTCGCCGTTCGAGCGTAGGGCTCGGCGAGCGAGCCCCCAACAACTCGAAGAGCCCACACCTCAACCCCCTCTGGGGGATGGGGGGCCCGAGCTCGCCGAGCCCGGAGCGAGTTACGGCGACAGGCGAGCCACGCAGGCGCGCCCGCATCCGCCGCGCCCGCCCCACGGCGACGCCGGGTTCTACGAGAATCACTAGTAACCACGCGCCCGATCGACCACGTGCTGCAGCGGCCGCCCGCGCAGCCACCGCGCGAGATTGTCGTTGAAGACCGGCGCGAGCTCCTCGACCGTGCTCGGTCCGGCCACGTGCGGCGTGATGACGACATTGTCGAGCCCCCACAGCGGATGCTCCGCGGGCAGGGGCTCGCTCGGGAACACGTCGAGGATCGCGCCGGCGATGCGCCGCGCTTGCAGCGCGTCCAGGAGCGCCGGCTCGTCGACGAGCGCGCCGCGGCCGATGTTCAGCAGCCAGGCGCCCGGGCGCATCGCCGCCAGCGCCTCGGCGTCGATGATCCCTCGCGTCTTCTTCGTCAGCGGCAGCACGAGGACGACGAAGTCGGCGGCGGCCAGCGCGCGCGTCAGGTAGCCGGGGCGGTACACGTGCTCGACCCCGGGGACGCGCTGGCCCGAGCGGCTCACGCCGATGACGTGCATGCCGACGGCGCGGGCCACGCGGGCGATCTCGCGGCCGATGTCGCCGACGCCGACCAGCGTCAGCGTCTTGCCGCGCAGCCGTCCCGGCAGCACGTCGCCGAGCCAGCGGCGCTCGCGCTGGGCGGCGCGATAGACCTCCGTCTTCTGGGTGACCCACGAGCACCAGCCGAGCACGTATTCGCTCATCCAGGGGCCGAAGATGCCCGGCGCCCGGGTGACGACGACGCGCGAGGGCAGCTCGGGCACCAGCACCCAGTCGACGCCGGCGCCCATCGCCTGCAGCCACTCGAGCCGCCGCGCCTTGCCGTAGAGGACGGGGGGCAGCTTCCAGGCGTAGGCGACCTGGACCTCGTCGATCACCGCCGTCACGTCGGCCTCGTTGGTGCACGCGTGCACCGTCACCTCGCGGCCGGCGGGGATGCGGATGTGCTGCGCGTAGGTCTGGGCCTCGTCGGGGTGGTAGACGAGCAGCGAGACGGGATCGGTCGGGGGGGCGGACATCAGGCGCCGAGCGTGCGGAGCAGCGCGTCCTCGGCGGCGAAGTCGATCTCCCGGCGGTCGAGGCCCTCGTGACGGTACCACGCCAGCGTCTGGGCCAGACCGGCCGCCAGCGAGTAGCGTGGACGCACGCCCAGCTCGGCGCGCACACGGGTCGTCGTGTACACGGCGTGGCAGTCGTAGACGAGGTTCTGACCGAAGGCCACCGGCTTGCCGCCGGCCGGTGTCGGGGCCGGGACGAGCCGGAGCGCGGCGCCCATCACCTCGGCGATCAGCTCCACGAAGCCGGCCTGGGTGATCGCTTCCTCGCCGGTGACGTTGTAGTCGCGCCCGAACGCCAGGGGGTTGCCGAGCATCGCGGCCATGGCGTCGGCCAGGTCGGCGACGTGGCCGAACTGGCGGAGCCAGCCGCCGGCCTCCGGCAGCAGCACGGGCCGGCCGCGCCCGAGACGGTCGAAGAAGAACGTCTCGTTGTTACGCGTGTTGAGCGGCCCGTACACGTGGGTGGGGCGCACGATCGTCACCGGCGTGCGCCGCTCGCGGTAACGCTGCAGTAGCACGTCCTCGCCCTCGATCTTGTTCTTCGCGTACTCGCCCCAGTACAGGTTGCGCGGCGTGTCCTCGCCGAAGGGGATCGGCTGCGCGTGGTCGTAGACGCGCCCGGTGGAGACGAACAGCACGTGGCCGACGGCCGCCGGCGCGTCGAGCAGCGCCTCGACGTCGGCGCCCACGGTCGGCGCGTAGGTGACGTCGACGAGGCCGTCGAAGCGCTCGCCGGCCAGCGTCTTGCGCAGGCCGGCGTGGTCCTTGCGGTCGGCCACGAGCGCCCGCACGCCGGCCGGCAGCCGGCCGGGCTGGCGCCCGCGGTTGAGCACGGTCACCCGGTGGCCGTCGCGCAGCAGCGCCTGCACCAGGTGCAGGCTGATGAACTCCGTGCCACCGGCGACGAGGACGTGCACGTCAGCCCAGCGAGACCGCGACGCAGGTGGTGGTGCGGGTGACGCCGTCGATGGCGCCGATCTCGTCGGTCACCAGGCGGCCGATGGCGTCGAGCGAGGCGGCCTCGACCTGGGCGATGAAGTCGTAGGGTCCGGTGACCGCGTCGAGGTGGGCCAGGCTGGAGCCGCCTCCGGCGATGCGGCTCAGCTCCTTCTTGACCGACTTGGTCTTGCCGGGCGCGGTCTCGATCAGCACGAACGCCTTCATCCCGCGCCGCGATGTCTTGGTCGCCATGTCCGCCTCCGTAGGCTCAGGGTCTGGGCGCGCCCAGCAGGTTGGCCAGCGTCGAGCGGAACGCCGCCGGACGCTCGAGCACCTTCGTGCCCTCGACGTCGACGCGCGTGCCGCGCTCCTCGGTGTGGTTGGCGGCCTCGAAGCGGGCGATCAGCCGCTGCTGCGTCGGGCCCAGCCGCAGCGTGAGCGACTCGCCCGCGCTCTCGTCGCCGAGTCGGGCCACGATCACGAACAGCCCGGCCTCATCGGTGTGGCCCAGGTACGAGAAGCCCGTCTTGTCACGGATCAGCTCCACGGTCTGCCCGGGGCGCGGCGTGCCCGCCGCGTCCCGGACGTAGCCCAGCACGGTGTAGCGGTAGAAGATCTCGTGCTCGGCCGTGGCCGGGGCCGCCACGGCGACAGCCAGCAGCGCCAGCAGCACCAGCCGCCGCGTCATCGATCAGCGGTCCCGCGGCCGATCGCGGCCGAGTCTAGCAGATGCGCCTGCAGCAGCGTGCGATGGCACCGCGCCGGATCGGCGCAGCCGCACAGCAGCGTCACCCGCCCGCGCCGCGCCAGCCGGCGCACCTCGGCCAGCGCCGCCTGCGCCTCGGGCCGCTTCAACCCCGCCCGGTAGCGCGGCCGGTACTGGGCCCACGTGATCACGCCGTCGAGAACGCTGCGCAGCAGCGGGATGACGGGGGCCAGCTCCCGCAGCCAGACGTCGACCTTCTCGCGGCGGATTCCCCGCGGCCAGTACCGCATGATCAGCACGCGGGTACCGTCGGCGCCGGCGACCGGCTCGTACACTCGCTTCGTCGCGATCCGGCCGGGGCGCGCGCGGGCCATCAGCTCTGCCGAGCCGGGGAACGGGGCGGACCCCCACCAGCCGCGGTCGCCGTCAAGCCGGCGTCGATGACCAGCACCTGGCCGGTCACCCAGCGCGATTCGTCGCTGGCCAGGTAGACCGCGCCCCAGCCCACGTCCCAGGCGGTGCCTTCCGTGCCCAGCGGTGTCGCTTGCCGCCGGCGCTCCCGGGCCTCGGGGCCCAGGTCCTCGACCATCGGCGTCCACACCGTGCCGGGGGCGATCGCGTTCACGCGGATGCCCCGGGGGCCGAGCTGCACGGCCACGCTGGTGACGAAGCCGATCACGCCGGCCTTGGCGGCCGCGTACGCGGTGCGGCCGTAGCCGCGCAGCCCGGCGACCGACGAGATGCAGATGATCGAGCCGCCGCCCCGTCGCTCCAGGGCCGGCACCGCCGCCTGCGTGGTCAGCAGGATCGACTTGAGATCGACCGCCATGACCCGGTCCCACTCCTCCTCGGTCGTCTCCAGCACGCCGTGGCGCGACTCGATCCCGACGTTGTTGTGCACGACGTCGAGGCCGCCCCAGCGGCTCACCGCGGCGTCGACCATGGCCCGACACTCGGCGGCGTGTGTCACGTCGGCGGCGAACGACATGGCCTCGCCGCCCTCCTGGCGGATCAGCTCCACCGTCTCCGCCGCGCGCGCCTCGACCTGGTCGGCGCAGAGCACGCGCGCGCCCTCGCGGGCGAAGAGGATCGCCGCGGCCTTGCCGTTGCCGACGCCGGGACCGCGGGAGCCGGCGCCGGTGACGAGCGCGACCTTGCCGGCCAGACGGCCGCTCATGGCCGCGGTCCGGGATAGCCGTCCCAGCTCAGTCGCGAGCCGTCGACGGCGAAGCCGGCCTCGACGAACGCCGGGAACGCGTCGGTCTCGCGGATGGGCCGGCCGTCCCAGCCCAGCACCTCGAGCCGGCGCACGGGCCGCAGCGTGAGCGGGCGGTCGAGCATCGCCTGCAGCGCGCGCACGGCGCCGGGCAGGTCGACCGGCTCGAAGCCGGCCAGCGGGGTCAGCGCGCGGCCGTAGCCCTCGGCCAGCAGCACGGGACGACCGGCGCGCAGCAGCAGCCAGGCGTGCGGTAGCCGCGCGACGCTCAGCCGCGAGCCGTCGCGGCGCGACAGCGGCCACACGCGGCCCCAGAGGTTGGCGGGATCGACGAGGTTGACGAGCACGTGCGGTTCGGCCCGCCGCGCCGGCGGCGCCGCCAGCTGGGCCAGCGCCTCCTCCAGCGCGTACTGCTCGCCCGACAGGCCCTCGACGAAGTAGCCGCGCACCACCTCGCCGCCGTACTCCATCCGCAGCAGCACGTGGCGCAGCGTGGACCAGTCGCCGCGCGCCAGCTCGCGCGCGACCACGCCGTAGCGCGCCAGCAAGAGCTGGGCTCGCGCCTCGTCGCGCTGCTCGGGCGACAGCGGCTCGTCCTCGGCCAGCACGCTCCAGCGTCCCACCGGGGGCAGCTGGAGCAGCGGGCCGCGGGTCTGGCCGCGCCGTGGGCGCCGGCGCGCCGCGGGTCGCGGGCCCGCCGCGCGCGGCGGCGCGGCCCCGGCGACGATCGCGCTGAAGGTGTCGGGCGTCGCCAGCCCCGCCCGGAACAGGTCCCATAGCGCCGCCAGCGTCCGGGTGGCGTCGAGGCCGGCGACGCGGGCCAGATCGCGCGCGAACGAGGCGCCGCGCACCTGCAGGTGCAGCAGGACGTTCTTGACCGCGGGGTCGAGGTCGGCTCGCTCGGTCTCCTCGCGCAGCCAGCCGACGTTGTCGCGCAGCGCGACGCCGACGCGGCTCACGCGCCCGCGCTCGCCGGCGCCCGCCTCGAAGACCGTCCACACGATCTCGCCCGCCAGGCCGAGCCGGTCGAGCCACTCGCGCTGGTAGTCCTCGACCCGCGCGGCGAGCAGGTCCTGCTCCCACACGCGCGCCGGGAAGTCCTCGCCTTGCAGCAGCTCCACCGCGGCGAGGACGCCGGGCGGCCCGATCAGACGCTGCTCGGGGTGCAGGTGATGGCGCCGCAGCAGGAACGCCGAGAACTGCTCGGCCGTGGCCACCGGCCGCGGCACGCGGCGTGCGTGCACCTGGCGGCGCTGGATCTCGTCGAGGACCGCGACGTGGACGAACTGCGGCGGCGGAGCGACGCCGGCCTCGTCTGTTCGGGCGACGAAGTCCCCGGTCCGGACGAGGCCGCGAAGCACCAGGCGATCGATGGCGGGGGCGACGTCGTCGGCGGTGAGCCCGTAGCGCGCGGCCAGCCAGGCGGCGGTCACCGGACCGCGCGTGCGCAGCACGCGGAGCGCCAGCCGCTCGAGGCCGGCGTCGGTAGCCAGGCCGGCGTAGAGGGTGGCGTCGGGCGCGGGGATGAACGCGCACCGGCCGCCGCCGAACTCCACGGGCGTGACCCGGTGCTCCGCCTCCAGCGACGCGAGCAGCCCGTCGGCGTCGGCCACGACCCGCTCGGCGATCTCCTCGCGCGTGAGGTCGCCGAGGTCGTCGAGGATCGCCGCCAGCTCGTTGGCGTCGCGAGCCCGGCGATCGGGTGTGGTCTTCTGCAGCTCGGCTTCGACGGCGGCGACGATCTCCGGCCGCAGCGGGCCCGGCGCCACGCTCCACGCCTTGCGCATGAGCACCGTGTCGCTGCGCCGTTCCTCGGCGTGGCCGGGGTCCAGGTACGCCCAGTCCCAGGCCAGCAGCAGCGGGTAGACGAAGGGCGAGGGCACCGGCGTGTCCACGTGGCGCGTCCACAGCTCGCGATCCTGCAGGCGCTCCAGCAGCCGCTTGAGCTTCGGCACGTCGTAGACGTCGTGGAAGCACTCACGCAGCGTCTCGGCGACGATCGGGAAGTCGGGCTGGCCCCGCACGGACTCGAGCAGGGCGTCGGCCTTGAGCCGCTGCAGGTAGGCCGGCGTCCGCTGGCCCCGCGTCATGCGCGGGATGAACAGCGCGCGCACCGCGGCGTGGCGGAAGCGGGTGGCGAACAGCGGAGAGCCGATGAGCGCCTCGCCCAGCAGCGTGTCGACGTCCTCCGGCCCGACCAGCGTGACCAGCCGTTCGGGCGCCGGCGGCACCTGGCCCGGGGCGAACGACAGCAAGATCCCGTCGTCGACGTGGCTGGTCTCGGCCAGCAGGCCGAAGCGCCGGCGGACCTGCTCGCGCAGGGCCATGCCCCAGGCGCCGTTGATCCGCATGCCGAAGACCGAGTGGATCATGGCGTGGCGGCCGCCCATCTCGTCGGAGAACGACTCCACGACGATGCCTTGATCGTCGGCCACACCCTGCAGGACCTCGCCGGCCTTGACCAGCCAGCTCTTCATGGCCGCCGCCGCCCGCTCGTCGCAGCCGCACTCGCGCGCGGCCCACGCCGGCCAGTCCGGCGCGTCGAGCCGCTCGGCGGCGTCGCGGCGCAGGCGGCCCACGGCCAGGCCCAGGTCCCACGAGCGCGAGGGGTGCTCGCCCTTCCAGAACGGGATCGTCGGCGACATGCCCTGGGCGTCCTCGACCAGCACGCGGCCGGCGCGCACCTTGGCGATGCGCCAGGCGTGAGAGCCGAGCAGGAACACGTCACCGGGCAGGCTCTCGCTGACGAACTCCTCGTCGAGCGTGCCGACCTTCAGGTCGGTCTCGGCCACGTAGACGTCCAGGAGACCGGCGTCGGGGATGGTGCCGCCGGCGGTGAGCGCCAGGAAGCGGCTGCCCCGCCGGGCGTGCAGGCGGTCGTTGACGCGATCCCACAGGATGCGCGGGGCCACGCCCTTCACCTCGTTGGCCAGCGGCTCGGCCACGGCGCGCACGACCTCGAGGAACGTCTCGCGCGACAGCGCGCGGTACGGAGCGGCGTTGCGGAAGCGGGCGTGGAGGACGTCGACGTCGAGCGACTCGGCGGCGACGGCGGCGACGATCTGCTGGGCCAGGACGTCCAGCGGGGCCTCCGGCATCGCGATGCGGTCGAGCGAGCGCTCGCGGATGGTGCGCACGACCGCGGCGGCCTCCATCAGCTCCTCGCCCTTGGTGACGACGATGCGGCCCTTGGAGGTCCGCGAGAGCAGGTGGCCGGCCCGGCCCACGCGCTGCAGGGCGGCGGCGACGTTGCGCGGTGACTGCACCTGCACCACGAGGTCGATGGCGCCCACGTCGATGCCCAGCTCCAGCGAGGACGTCGCCACCAGCGCCTTCAGCTCGCCGGCCTTGAGCTGGTTCTCGGCCTCCAGCCGGGCCCGCCGGGACAGCGAGCCGTGGTGGGCCGCCACCCGGCCGCCCGAGACGCGATCGTTGAGGTCGCGGGCCAGCCGCTCGGCCGCGCGCCGGCTCTGGGCGAAGACCAGCGTGGTGCGGTGGGCCTGGACCAGCTCGGCGATCTGCTGCAGCGCCGCGTCCCACACCGTGTCGCTGGTGGCGGTGAGGAAGTCGTCGACCGGGGCGACGACCTGCATGTCGAGGTCGCGCGAGAACCCGGCGTCGATCAGCACCGGTTGCTGTCCGGTGGCGCCGGTGAGGAAGGCCAGGGCGTCCTCGACCGGCCGCACCGTGGCCGAGCAGCCGATGCGCTGGGGGCGGGCACCGGGCTCGCGCTCGGCCACCAGCGCCTGCAGCCGCTCCAGCGACAGCGCCAGGTGGGCGCCCCGCTTGTTCGCCATCAGCGCGTGGACCTCGTCGACGATCACGAAGCGCGCCTGGGCCAGCGCCGGGCGGAAGCCCTGGCTCGTCAGCAAGATGTAGAGCGACTCCGGCGTGGTGATGAGCACGTGGGGCGGCCGCCGCGTCATGGCCTGACGGGCCGCGGCCAGCGTGTCGCCGGTGCGCACGGCCACGCGCACCTCGGGCAGGCTGAGCCCGCCGGCAGCGGCGGCCGTGCGGATGCCGGCCAGCGGCTCGCGCAGGTTCTTCTCGATGTCGTTGTTGAGCGCGCGCAGCGGCGAGACGTACACTACGTACACGCGGTCCTGCAGCCGTCCCGCCGCACCGAGCCGGTGCAGGTAGTCGAGCGCCCACAGGAAGGCCGCCAGCGTCTTGCCCGATCCGGTGGGCGCCACGATCAGCGTGTCGCGGCCGGAGGCGATCGCCTCCCAGCCGTCGCGCTGGGGCGGCGTGGGCTCGCGGAACGTCTCGCTGAACCAGCGCTGCACGAACGGCAGGAACTGCGGCATGCCGGCCATTGTACCCGCGTGTGGAGTACGCTGTTCCAGTGCCTGGCTTCGACGCAGACGTGATCGTGGTCGGCGGGGGCCCGGCCGGTTCGCTGGCGGCGCTGGCCCTGGCCCGGCGCGGTGTCGGCGCGCTCGTGCTCGACAAGAAGCGCTTCCCGCGCGACAAGCCCTGCGGCGGCGGCATCCGCTACGGCGTCTACCGGCGCTTCCCCGACCTGGCCGACCATCTGCGCTCGACCGTCGCCATCCACGAGATCCACCGCGTCGTGATGGAGTCGCCGGGCGGCCACACGGTGGTTGCCTCCGGCGAGACCCCGTTCTACCTCACGCTGCGCCGCACCGAGCTCGACGCCTCGCTGCTGGCCCGCGCGCGCGCCGAGGGCGCGCGGGTGGTGGAGGGCGCGCGGGTGACGGAGATCGAGCACGGGCCGGACGGCGTCGTCGTGCGCTGTGTCGACGGGCGCGGCTTCCGGGCCCGGCTTGTGATCGGCACCGACGGCGTCAACAGCGTGATCGCGCGGGCGGCCGGTCTGACGACCGGATTCGCCGACGAGACCATGGCCATCGACACGATGGAGGAGACGCCGCTGGCCGAGCTGTCGATGGCCGAGCCCGACACGATGTACGTCGCCTACGGGTACAAGGGCTGGCCCGGCTACGGCTACGTGTTCCCCAAGCGCGATTGCGTGGACGCCGGCGTCGGCTTCCTGCTGCCGTTCTTCAAGCAGAAGCTGACCGGGCCGCCCTCGGCGCACCACGCACGGTTCCTCGAGGAGATGGCCGCCCGCGGCATCGTGCGCGGCCGCTCCAACCCCGACAACTTCAAGGCCTACCGGCTACCGCTCGGCGGCCCGCTGCCCCGCACCTACGCCGACCGTGTGCTCCTGGCCGGCGACGCCGGTGGCTTCGTCAACGCCTACACCGGTGAGGGCATCTACTACGCGATGGTGACCGGGCGGCACGCCGGAGAGATCGCCGCCGACGTGGTGACGGGCGGCGGGGAGGCGCGGCTGGCGGACTACGAGACGCGCTGGCGCGCCGAGATCGGCGACGAGCTGGCCGACTCCGTGCGCATCCAGCGCCGGCTCTTCACGAATCCCGCGCTGGCCGACGCGATCATCCGGGCCGCCGCCCTCGACGCGCG
>JBGQLG010000205.1:0-9552 GCA_041499965.1 Methylomirabilia bacterium | reverse complement strand
GCCTCCTCGAAGTACACGGCGCGCTCGCTGGTGCGGGCGTCCCGTGGATCGGTGGTCGCCGCGGCCGGGAGCACCGGCATCGGGGGCAGCTCGCGGTCCGCGAACGCGGTGAGGCGAAGCGCCACGATCTGCACCGGCTCGTCGGGCGCGGCGTATCCATACACGCGCTCGTGCTCGCGGAGGAACGCCCGCCGCAGCGTCGGGGCATCCACGGGCGAGGTCCCGGCGGGCTCGGCCACGGTCAGCTCGAAGTTCTGTCCGACGTAGCGCATGTCGAAGGCCCGAGCGTACCGCCGCCGGGTGGGCGGGACGGCTTCGTGGTCGAGCCACGCGGAGGCTTGCTGCTCGAGCTCTTCGAACGCCTGGGCCAGCGCTCCACCCGCCATGGCCTCGAGGAGCGCGACGCGAGTCCGGACCAGATCGAGCCGCAACGGCGCGACCAGGAGCCCGAGCGCACAGAGGATCCCGGGCGCCGGCGGGACGAGCACACGCCGGATTGCGAGATCGCGCGCCAGGGCGGCGGCGTGCAGCGGGCCCGCGCCTCCGAAGGCGACGAGCGTGTAGGCCCGCGGATCGTAGCCCTTGCGCACCGACACGACCCGGATGGCGCCGAGCATGTTGGTCTGCACGACGGAGAGGACGCCGCGCGCGGTCTCGATTGGAGACGCGCCGAGCTGGACGGCGAGCTCGGCGATCGCCTCCTCCGCCAGCTCTCGCCGGACGGCCATTCGCCCGTCCAGGAGCTGGGTCGAGCTCAGCCGCCCCAGCACCACGTTGGCGTCGGTCACGGTCGGGGCCGTGCCGCCCCGCCCGTAACAGGCGGGTCCCGGATGCGCACCCGCACTGTGGGGTCCCACCCGTAATGCGCCGCCCGAATCGACCCAGGCGATGCTGCCGCCGCCGGCCCCGACCGTCTCGATCTCGAGGCTCGGGATGCGCACGGGGTAGCCCGCGATCGTGCGCTGGGCGCCGATCACCGGGCGCCCGTCCTCGACGCGGGCGACATCCGTCGACGTCCCGCCCATGTCGAACGTGATGATGGAGGCGATGCCCGCCGCCGCGCTGACCCACGCGGCCCCCATCACGCCGGCGCTGGGCCCGGAGAGGAGCGTCCGGACCGGCTGCTCGGCGGCCGCGGTCACGGAGATGATGCCGCCGTTCGACTGGGTGACGTAGGGCGGGTGTCGGATCCCGAGTCGTCGCACGTCGTCGCCGAAGCGCTGGAGATAGCGGCCCACGAGGGGGCCCAGGTAGGCGTTGATCACCGTGGTGGAGAGCCGCTCGTACTCGCGGAACTCCGGGGACACGTCGGACGACAGCGAGACGAACGCGTCGGGGAACCGCGCGCGGATCTCGGCCGCGACCAGGCGCTCGTGCGTGGCGTCCACGAAGCTGTAGAGGAAGCACACGGCGAGCGCCTCGACGTCCTCCGCCCGCAGGGCCTCGAGGGCGTCCTTCACGTCCTCCAGCGACAGCTTCTCGACCGTGGTCCCATCCCAGGCGAGGCGCTCGCGGACCTCCCGCCGCAGGAAGCGTGGCACGAGCGGGGGCGGCTTGTCGGCCTGCAGGTCGTACAGATGCGGACGCTTCTGGCGGGCGATCTCGAGGAGATCGCGAAAGCCGCGAGTGGTCACCAGCCCGGTCCGCGCCCCCTTGCCTTCCAGCAGCGCGTTGGTGGCGACGGTGGTGCCGTGGGCGACGAAGGTAAGCTCCTCGGGACGCACACCCTCGCGCGCGACGAGCGTCTTCAGCCCGTCGAGAATCCCCACGGCGGGATCGTGCGACACCGACGGGAGCTTGAACACCGCCAGCGCGCCTCGCTCGTCGTCCCACAGCGCGAGATCGGTGAACGTCCCGCCAACGTCGACGCCGATCGCGCGCACCGAATCCTTCTACCCGACGCGGACGGCGGCAGCGAGCTGGTGAGCTTCTCCTTCGAGCCTCCGATCGATCTGCCCGTTGAGGTCGAAGGTGCCATCGATCAGGCCCCAGCTCGCCATCCATTCCCACGCCCAGCGAGCTTCACTCTCGGGAATCGCGGTTGGCTCCTTCACCTGGATGCGACCCAGGTTGAAATCGTCGGGACTGAGCGCGTCCACCTCGGGGTGGCCGGCCCAGTCGCGCTTGAAGTAGGAGACGTACCGCCGCTTGTCGGCGTTGATGCGGTGGACCGCTTTGGTGATGGCCCGCAAGAGAGCGGCGTAGGCGTCGGGGTTGACGTCGCGGGTGGCGACCCAGGTCCCGTGAAAGAACGTGGTCGAGACCAGGCGGCATCCGGCCTTCTCCGCCACGGTGATCCAGGGCTCCTGCAGCACGGTCGCCGCGAAATCGCCGCGCATCAAGCCGGCGAATCGCTCGGCGGGACTGGTCGGGGCCGCGCGCGTGCTGACGGCCTCGCGCGGCATCGCGCCCTCCAGCATCTGCAGGCCGGCGTAGGCGGTGCCGTTGCCGTAGTCGAGGGCCACCGGCTTGTGGGCGAGCTCTTGCGGAGTGAACACCGTGGAGGTCGGAGAGACGACGAGAGCGCCGCAGACGATCGTGGCGCGGCGTCCGACCTGCCGCGCCCCGACGGGACTTTCCGCCACCCGGCGGTTATTCCCGCACTCTCAGGCCTGGAACATCTGCGATTCGCCCCGCGCCTGCAGCTTGCCCTGATTCGTGGTGGGCTTCGCCGGGGAGCCCTCGGCGGCGGAGCGGATCTCGTCCGGCGGGAGCGCCGCGATCCGGAGGTCGAGGCCTTCCGCGGCGAAGAGCCCCTCGTCCCGTGCGACCAGCACGTCGAGACCCATGAACGCCGTCACCCGTTCGATCGTCAACGTCATGGCCATGATTGCCCTCCTTGTCGAGCGCGCTCCGACAATAGCGCTCGCGCTACGGCCCGTCAACGCAAGGGGCCACGACCGCGTCAACCATCAAGACGCCGTCCGAGCCCTCCAGAAGGCGGCTTTCGCGTTGTGCGACAGGGCAAGCACATCGTGATGACCGACAGTGTCCGGATCGTCACCATTCCCAGACACAACCCCGTGAACGCGTTCACCATGGGCGGCATCGCCCGCGACGCCGGGCCGTCGCATCGTCGTGGGGTGTCGCCCTATACTCGCTCCGGAGGTTGGCGATGGCCATCGAGGTCGAGCCCCCGCGCCGACTGTTCACGATCGAGGAGTACCATCGCATGGCGGAGGTCGGCATCTTCCATGCCGGCGAACGCGTCGAGCTGATCGAGGGCGAGGTCGTCCAGATGTCGCCCATCGGCCCGCGGCACGCCGGTTGCGTGATCAACGCCAACCGCCTGTTCATCACGCGGCTCGGCGATCGCGCCGTCGTCTCGCCCCAGAACCCGGTGGTCATCCAGCCGCGGTCCGAGCCTCAGCCGGACCTGCTCCTGCTCCGGCCACGCGCGGTGTCCTACAGCCATGAGCATCCGACCCCGGAGGATGTCTTGCTCGCGGTCGAGGTGGCCGACACCACGGCCCGCTTCGACCGGCTCGTCAAGGCACGCCTGTACGCGCGGGCGGGCATCGCGGAGTTCTGGCTCTTGCTGACGATGGACGGCACCGTCGAGGTTTACCGCGCGCCGGGATCTGACGGCTACACGAGCGTGACGCGACACGGCCCCGGCCAGACGGTGTCGCCGCTTGCGTTCCCCGACGTCGACTTCACCGTCGCGGACTTCTTCGCCTGACCTGACGCGCCGCCCTCAGCGCTTGCGGCGTTGCGCGGACTTGCGGGCCGGTGCCTGGGCGCGCAGCCATCGGATCGCCTCCGGCGTCGCCCACCACGCCTCGCCCAGCTCGCTGTCGCAGATCACGGCTTCCTCTCGGCTTCCGGGAGCGTAGCTGGCGGGCGGGGGGCCCGGCGGCTCGTCGTCGTCGGCGAGGAGCTGCTGCGGGACGTGGCGATTGGTGCGCAGCGCCACGCGCAGGCACTCGCGCGCGGCGCGGCTGTCGCCCTCACGACGGAAGACAGACAGCGCCCGACCATAGCGCCAGAGCGCGGTCGGCTCGTCGCCGAACTGCTCGATGAGCGCGGCGGCCTCGTCGTCGCGCCCGATGAGCAGCAGGGACGCCAGCAGCGAGTAGCGCACGCCCTGGCTGTCGCCTGGATCGAGCCGGAGGATCTCGCGGTAGTGGCCGATCGCCTCCTCGCGCCGGTCGAGCTCTTCCAGACAGCCGGCGAGACCAAACCGTGCTCGCATGTACGGCCGGGTGCCGACCATTCCCCAGAAGTGGCCCGCCTCCTGCGCGAACACGTCGGGACCCAGCGCCCGCTCGCCGGCCGCCACACCCTTCTCGTAGAGCGCGCGGGCGTCCTCCAGGCTGCGGCTCGCCTCGGCCAGCACCACGTAGGCATCGGCGCAGTCGGGCGACAGCTCCAGCGCCTTGCGGGCCAGCTGCAGGCGGCGCCGCCCGCGCGCGTCGAACGCCCGGTAGATCAGCTCCTGGGCCCGGTCGAGCGGCGTGGTTGCGGTGGACGGCAGGTCGTCGATCGGCCCGGTGAAGCGCTGCCGAAGTGCGGCGTTGGCCTCGTCCAGGGACTGGAACTGGGACGCCTGGGCGAAGCGCTCGATCTCGGCGGTCAGACGCTCCATGGCGCGCGGGTCGGTGGGGCCGGGCCGGCGCGGTGGCGCCGTGTCGATCGGCACCAGCAGCGCCGGGATGGCCAGCTTGACCGTCCGCGGTCCGTCGTGGCTGGGCACGTCGTGGCTCCAGCGACCGCTGTCGATCTCCGCCTCGGTGCTCCGGGCGAGCGCGCGGAGGATGGCCTCCACGTCGGCGAGCTCCTTCGCCCGGGGCCGGCGAATCTCGCGGTCCGGACCGAACCAGACGGCGACGGGGTACGCCGACGGGCCGGCCACCGGGAGATGGTGCTGCTCCCAGAGATCGCCGTCGCCGAATGGCATGTCCTCGACGGGGCCGTAGAGCACCGCCCACTTGCCGTGGTGGCTCAGCACCGTCTCCAGGTCGGCACCCTCCTGCACGGCGTCGAACTGCTGCTGGTTTGTGAAGAAGCCGAGTCCGAAGGTCTGCTCGGCGGCGCCGAGCACGCTGAGGTACTTGAAGCCGGACGCGACGGGCGCCTCGACGTGGATGAGATCCTCGTCGCTCAGGTGCTGCCAGGGCGCGGCCGCGTAGAAGTCGCGCGCGGCGTCGGCCAAGGCGCGCATCCGCTCCACCGTGACGCCGGGCACGTCCAGGGCGTCCGGCGGAGGCGGGGCATCGCTCTCCGCAGCCTCCATCTCTCGCACGATCCGGTCCACGTCCGGGAGGTCGGCGCGCACGCTCACCGAGATCTCAGGATCGCCCAGCGCGGCGACGAGCTGGGCTCCCAGGGCGTCGTCGGCCACCTCCAGGCGGGTGGGCCGGCATCGCGCAAACTTCAGGCCGAGATCCACGAGGACCTGGAGCGCGAGGCTCGCGTCGGGCGCGGTGTCGGCCTCAGCGAGCTGGACGTTCATCAGGTGCAGCGCCGGGCTGATCCAGATCGCCGCCCACGGCCGGCGCACGCTGCCATCCGGCTCCTCGACCCAGGCGCGCGCCCGGACCACGCCGCCCTGCCAGACTTCGTCCGACCGGCGCGGGAGACGCTTGAAGCGGGCGATGACCAGGGACGAGAGCGGGGGCATCGGCGTCGACAGGGATTATCTACCGAAATGCGGCGTCGGCAGTGACGTAACCTTGGATTCTCGGCGGTGGAGCTGCGAGCGGTACTCGAAACGTGTCGACGGAGGGAACCATGCGGGTGCACGTCATGGTGCTGGTCGCTGCGGTGCTCGTCGCCGGTCCGGCTCTGGCTCAGACGACCCCGATGTCCGCCACGGACCAGGCTGCGATCGTCGCTCCCGTCCAGAAGGCGGTCGTGAGAGCGCTGAATTTCGATCGGGGTGATGTCGAGCGCCTGAAAGGCGCGAAGGATGACTTCACGCCGGAGGGCTGGCGGGAATTCATGAAACGCCTGGACGGGTGGCTCGATGACAAGGGAGCGCCCACGTTCAGCTCGAGCTTCGTTCCCTCTGGGGATGCGACGATCCTCGGCCAGGGCGACGGAGCGCTCCACGTGGTGATCCGCGGGACGCTGAAGCACAGTCAGAATGCCTCCACCACGACCTATCCGATCGTGATCGAAGTTCGGGCCGGGGGCACGCCGCTGAAGATCGAACACCTGGAGCAGACCGTGTGCATCGGCGCGAAGACGACGCCCTGCCAGTGACTGGCCGCGGGCGGGGAGGCGGGCGCTAGGCGATCGGCGCCTTCGGTGCGAGGCGCATCTCGCGAAGGAACGCGATGAAGCTCTGGCCGCGGCCGGGGCGCACGACGGCGTCGTGGTTGAAGACGCCGAGGAATCTCCGCGCGCGATGCTTGCCCGCATCGGCTTGCGCTTCTTGCAGGCTTTTCACCCAGAAGGGACCGCGGTGGAGGCAGAAGAGGGATCGGCACGCCCAGACCGCCGTCGGCGTCGGCGCCGCGAGCTCGGGCTGGGGCGTCCACGCGCTGCCGATGCCGCGGGTCACGGGCTCACTCATGACGACCCTCACTTCCCGGCGAGACGACCGCGCTGGGAACTCAAGGTTACCTGAAGTCCCCAGGCTTCGTACGGGAGTTCCGTGCCAGATTGCCGACGCCGCGCCGTCGAACCCGGGTTCCGACCCGGGTGGCTCGGCGAGATCTGCCCACCACACTTCTCCCTGAGCGATCACCATGACGAACGCCGAAGCGTCCGCCTGGCTGCCGCCCCGATTTTGGTACGATACCGACCCACTGGAACCCGACCCCATCCCAACGCCAGTCCGGAGGTCCCGCATGCGTCGACTCATCGTCCTCATCGCGCTCGTGGTCGTCGCCCTCGGTGTGTCGCGCCTGGCGCCGGCGCAGCCCAAGGTCACCGAGGTGCTCATCGGCTCGGTGCTGCCGCTCACCGGGAACTTCGCCAGCCTGGGGCAGCAGTATCTGTGGGCCTCGCAAACGGTCGAGGACATCGTCAACAACGACTACGCGGATCTGTCGGTGCCGCTGGGACCGGGCAAGGGGTTTCCGGGGCTCGGCGGTGTCCCCATCAAGTTCATCGTGCGCGACGACCAGAGCCGCGGTGACCAGGCGCGCACGATCGTGGAGCAGCTGATCTCGGTGAACAAGGTCCACTGGATCAACGGCGAGGGAACGAGCGGCACCACGTCGATCATCCAGCCGGTGGTGGAGAGCGCGGGCCTGCCGCTGACGTGCCACCCCTGCGCGTCGCCGACGCTGACCGAGAAGGGGCTGAAGTGGTTCTTCCGCACGGGCCCCAACGACAAGACCATGGTCGCCAGCGTCTTCTCCTTCCTCAAGGAGTGGCCCGAGCACGGCGGCCCCCGGGACCTCAAGACGATCGCGCTCTTCACCTGCGACAACCTGTTCTGCCAGGACAACCGCAAGGTCGCGACGGACCTCGCACCGAAGGCCGGCTTCAAGATCGTGCTCGACCTCACGACGAAGACGGGCGCGACCACGCTGGCCTCGGAGGTGCAGCGCCTGCAGGCGGCCGGCGCCGACGTGCTCTTCAGCGTGCAGTACCCGGCGGAGACGGTGGTCTTCGAGAACGACGCCAAGCGCGCCGGCTACATGCCGAAGGTGCTCGCGACCAGCAACGGCGCCTACTCCGACGAGACGTGGCTGCAGGCGCAGAAGAAGAGCAACGGCGCCGCCGGCTGGCTCGGCCGCGACCCGACGGCCATCGATCTGGTGCACGACCGGCCGAGCTGGAAGAAGGTCAACGAGATCTACAAGAAGTACAGCCGCGGCCAGAACATGGGCGAGCTGGCGATGCGCGAGATCACCGGCCTGCTGTGGATGGCCGAGGTCATCGACCGGGCGAGGTCGGTGGAGCCGGCGGCGCTCCAGAAGGCCGCCAACGAGACCAACACGCCGCCCGAGCAGCTCATCATCGACTACAAGGGCATCCGGTTCGAGAACGGCCAGAACGTGCTGGCGACGGGCGTGGTCACGCAGGTGGGCTGGGACGGCGAGAAGCACACCCTGTGGCCGTGGGACCTCGCGACCCGGGCCAACTTCAAGCCGATCTTCCCGAGCCCGAGCTGGCAGGAGCGCGACAGCAAGCCGAAGCCCGGCGCCTGAGCCCCGAGCGCGCATGACCGAGCTCGCCCAGGCCGTCGTCAACGGCCTGCAGATGGGGTTTCTCTACGCCCTGGTGGCGGTGGGCCTGACGATCATCTGGGGTCTCATGGAGATGATCAACTTCGCCCACGGCGAGTTCCTCATGCTGGGCATGTTCGCCGCCTGGTGGCTCAGCGCCACCCTCGGGCTCGATCCGCTGCTGGCCATCGTACCGATCGCGCTGGTGATGTACGCGTTCGGCGTGCTCGTCTATCGCCTCCTCATGCGTCGCGTGCAGGGGGGCGATCCGTTCACGCAGATCTTCGCCACGATCGGGCTGCTCTTCCTGCTGCAGAACGCGGTGGTGGCCGGCTTCACCAGCGACTACCGCTTCGTGAGCGAGAGCCTCCTGGTGCGGCTGGGTGGCGCCAGGCTCACGCTCCTGGGGCTGGCGTTCGCGGTACCGCTGCTGCTGGCCGCCGGGCTGGCGCTGCTGATCTTTCTCGCGCTCTACCTGCTCATCGAGCGCACGGAGCTCGGGCTGGCGCTGCAGGCGACCAGCGAGGATCGCGACGCCGCGCGGCTGGTCGGCATCCGGCCGCAGCGGATGTTCGCGATGGCCTGGGGGTTGGGCGCGGCGCTGGTCGCCGTCGCGGGCGCGATCCTCGTGAACTTCTTCTCCGTGTATCCGCAGGTGGGGTTGCAGTTCACCGTGCTGGCGTATGCCATCGTGGCGCTCGGCGGGTTTGGCAGCATCCTCGGGACGCTGCTCGCCGCGCTGCTCGTCGGCGTCATCCAGAGCGTGACCGTCGTGTACCTGCCGCCGGCGTTCAAGGACGCGTTCGTGTTTGGGTCGTACTTGCTGATCGGGCTCTTCCGGCCGCAGGGCTTGTTCGGACGGTTCTAGTGAAGCTCGTGGAATCCGGTGACGCCGTGGGGCGGGCGCAGGGGCCGAGGGCGCGCCTGCATGGCTCGCCTGTCGCCGTAACTCGCTCCGGGCCCGGCGAGCTCGAGCCCCCCATCCCCCAGAGGGGGTTGGGGCGTGGACAAGTCGAATCGTCTGCGGCTCGCTCGCCGAGCCCTGCGCTCGAACGGCGACGACGGCTCGCCATGGAGGCGCGCCCTCGGCCCCTGCGCCCGCCCCACGGCGCCACCGGATTCCACGAGGATCGCTAGGGTGTCTCGGATTGCTCTGATCGTCGGAGCGCTCGTGGCGCTCGTTTATCCGATTCCTCTCCAACTCCAGGGGTACACGTATTACCAGACGGTGGGGTTCCTCGTACTCGTCAACGCGATGCTGGGCATGGGATGGAACGTCGTCGGGGGCTGGGCCGGGCAGTTCGACTTTGGGCCGCAGGTGTTCTTTGGCGTCGGGGCGTACACGGCGGCGCTGCTGTACGTGAAGTTGGGCGTGGACACCTGGCTCGGTTTGCTGGCGGCGGTGGTTGTGGCCGCGGTGATCTGT
>JBGQLG010000204.1:0-9589 GCA_041499965.1 Methylomirabilia bacterium | reverse complement strand
GCGCTGCTTGGGCGTCCCGAGCACGCCGAGGTCCTGGGCCAGGTCGGTCGGCCCGATGGTGAGCGCGTCGATCCCGGGAACGGACGCGATGCCGTCGAGCCGATCGAACGCCGCCTTCGACTCCAGCATGGCCGTCACGTGGACGCGCGCGTTGGCGGCGGCCATGTGCTCGGCCGGCGGCGGCGTGCGGTACTGGGTGTGGGGGCCGAAGCCGTACATCCCGCGCGAGCCCAGCGGCGCGTAGCGGGAGCAGGCCACCACCTCCGCGGCCTGCTCGGGCGTGTCCACCTGGGGGATGTGCAGGTTCCACACGCCGGCGTCGAGCAGCCGCGTGATCCACTCGCGGTTGCCCTCGGGCGGGCGCACGACCATCGGGAAGTCGAGCGCGCGGGCCAGCGTGGCCATGTCGGCGATGGTCTCCATGGAGAACGACGAGTGCTCCATGTCCACGCGGACGAAGTCGAGGCCGGCCGCCTGCAGCAGGGTCATGACGGCCGGCGTGCGGATCATCGTCACCCAGGTGCCGATCTGCACCTCGCCCCGCTCGGCCCGCGCGCGATACCCGTTGTCGTTCATGGCTCAGCGATCCCCCAGCACGAACGGCACGTTCGCGCTCTTGGCCACGGTGCGGAGCTGCTCCAGGAGGTCGTCGGGCACCGGCACGCCGTCGCGCAGCCGCTCGGCCCGCGTGGCCATCTCCGGGTCGCCGGCCACCAGCACCGGCTGGGCGGCGTCCGCGCGCTTGGCGCCGTGCAGCGTGTCGATCACCTGGTCGAGATCGTTCTCGAATTGCCCGGCCTCGCGGAACGCGCGGGGATCGATGGCCATGAAGAAGTGGCCGATGTTGTGCGGATCGGAGGGCTTCTGCGTGCGGTTGCGGATCGGCGAGAACGAGGCGCCGGCCAGCACGCCGCCCAGGATGTGCACCATGACGGCCAAGCCGTAGCCCTTGTGGCCACCGACCTCGCGCGCGCCGCCCAGCGGCGTGATGCCGCCCTCGGGCTTGTCGAACACGTAGCCGAACGCCTGCTCGGGATCGGTGACCGTCTGGTTCTTGTCGTCCACGACCCAGCCGGCCGGCAGCGGCTTGTGGTTGAGCTTGTAGACCTTCACCTTGCCGGCCGCCACCGTCGTCGTGGCCATGTCGAGCTCGAAGGGCGAGTTGCGCCTGGTCGGTGCCGCGAAGGCCAGCGGGTTGGTGCCCATCACCGGCTCGGCGCCGAAGGTGGGGACCATCGTCACGCCGCGCGTGGAGGCGGTGACCATGCCGATGACGCCGCGGTCGGCGGCGATACGCGAGTAGCAGCCGGCGGCGCCGAAGTGATGCGAGTTGACGACCGAGACGACGGCCACGCCGCTCTCCCGGCACTTGTCGACGGCCACGTTCATCGCGTGCACCGAGACCGGGTGGCCCAGCGAGGCGTCGGCGTCGATCAGCGCGAACGCCGGGCCCTCGCGCAGCGTCTTGAACAACGGGCGCATGTTGAGCCGGCCGGCCCGGAACTCCCGATCGTACGTCGGCAGCATCGAGATGCCATGCGAGTCGACGCCGCGCAGGTCGGTCTCCAGCATCATCTCGGCGGTGGTGGCGGCGTGGGCATCCGACATGCCCCACGCGCGGAGCACGGTGGCGAGCTGCTCACGGATCTTCGGGGCGGGTACGCGCATCACTGTCCTCCCTAGCGGGCGACGCCGAAGGCGGCGGCTCTTGCGGCTGGCCTCCGGCAGGCGGTCGAGCCGCGGCACGGCCGAGCGCTACGCCACCGCCCCCGCCGGTAGCGCGGGATCCGCGAAGTTGATGCTGGTTGGCGCGTTGGCCTCGAACGGGCTCCACAGCCCCAGCTCCTTGCCGATGTCGCGCAGCGCCGGCAGCACTTCCTGGCCGAGCAGGCGGATGCACGTGCGCGTGTCCTGGTTGGACACGAACCCGTCGGCCGCCCAGAAGCCCATGATCGACGGCCGCGTCTCCTCGAGCAGGCGGCGCAGCTTGGGGATGACGGTCTTGGGCGTGCCGGCCACGATCTGCTGGTTGCGGATCTGGTCCTCGAACTCCGCGCCGCGCGGGTTGGAGCGGCGGCCCACCGCGTACTCGACGAACGCCGCGCGATAGGACGGCGAGAAGTAGCCGGACGGGCTCGACCACACGGGGTGCGCGAGACCCGTGAACTCACCCTGCATCCACATGAACTGCCGCGCGTTCTCCATCGCCTTCTCCTCGGTCTCGGCGATGTGGCAGCGCTGCAGGTAGCCGCGGTACTCGGGACCGCCCGCGTAGCCGGTCTCCTCGGCGACGCGGTCGTACTGCTCCCAGATCTTCTTGGTGGCCTCGATCTCCGTGCTGAGCGCGATGTACGGGTAGCGCTTCTTGGCCGCCCAGATGATCGTCTCCTTGCTGAGCACGCCGGGAATCCACACGCGCGGGTGCGGCTTCTGCAGCGGCACCGCCCACGGGTTCACCACGCGGTGCTGGTAGTGCGTGCCCTCCCAGCGGAACGGCCCCGGCTGCGTCCACGCCTTGACGATCAGGTCGTGGGCTTCCTCGAAGCGCTCGCGGTTGTAGGCGGGGTTGACGCCGGTGGCGAGCTGCTCCTGGCCGCCGCCGCGCACGAAGCCGGAGACCAGCCGGCCGCGCGAGACCATGTCGATCATGGCCAGCTCCTCGGCCAGCCGCACCGGGTTGTCGGCCAGGGGCAGCGGGTTGCCGAGCAGCACCAGCTTCACGCGCTTGGTCGTGGCGGCCAGGATCGAGGCGAAGACGTTGCACTTGGCCTGCATGCAGAACGGTGCGTTGTGGTGCTCGTTCAGCATGATGCCGTCGAAGCCCACCTCTTCCGCCAGGCGATAGTGCTCGAGGTACTCGTTGTAGAGCCGGCTGCCCGCGACGGGGTCGAAGTGCTTGTTGGAGAACATCAGCGCGGTCGCGCCGAACTTGCGCCCCTCGTCTGCGGGGTACGCCGACATCGGCTGCTCGGAGAAGTACATGAGGTGCATGGTCTTGTCCTCTCAGGCCTGGGTCACGAAGCGGGTCACGAGCGAGGCCAGCGCCTCCGGCTTCTCCATCTCGACGAAGTGACCGGCGCCCTCGACGATCTCGAGCCGCGCCTGGCCGAGTGCCTTCGCGTAGCGCTCGCCGCACTCCAGCGGCACGATGCGATCCTCGCGCCCCCACACGACCAGCGCCGGCGCCGCGACGCCGCCCAGCAGGTGGGGCAGCGTGGCGCTGTACATGTACGGCTTCCAGGCGATGCGGAAGCTCATCTCGCGGTTGAGGTCCCACTGCTCGAGCGTGGCGGTGGGCGGCTCGGCGCCGAAGATCCGGTCGAACGCGGCCTGGTCGGCGAAGCCCAGCCGCACGTAGTCGATGTAGGAGACGAGCGCCTGGTCGGCGATCTCGCCGCGCTCGGGCTTGAGGCCCATGGCGCCGACGAGCACGAGCCGGCGGAACGCGCGCGGCGCCATCGTCGCCATCTCGGCCGCGATCCAGCCGCCGAAGCCGAGACCGAGCAGCGAGACGCCGCCCGGCTCGCGCGTGGCCTCGCGCTGGCCGAGCAGCCACTGGTAGACCACGGCCACGTCGCGCACGCTGCGCATCCAGTCCGGCCGCTGCGAGCGGTCGTAGCCGGGATGCGAGGGCAGCAGCACGGTGAAGTGCTGGGCCAGCGCGTCGTAGAACGGCAGCCGCTCGGGGCTGCCGACGTCGTGGTGCAGCACCAGCAGCGGAGCGCCGGTGCCACCACGCGTGAGATGCAGCGCGATGCCGGCGACGTGGACGGTCTCGGATTCCCAGGCGACAGTGGTTGGGCTCATGGTGCCCGTGATTCTAGCAGCCGGTGCGCTATGCTGCCCGAGCGTGTTCTACCTGCTGACGGTCGTCCTGGCCTGGGGTCTGACGTGGCCTGTCAACAAGCTCATCCTGTCATCCCTGTCGTCGCTGTGGCTGGTCGCGTTGCGCTCGGCCGTCGGCGCGCTCGCCCTGTTCGCGCTCGCCGCCGCGCTGGGGCGTCTGAAGCGCCCGGCGCGCGCCGACGTGCCGGTGCTGCTCAGCCTGGCGCTCCTGCACATGGTCGGCTTCGGGGTCCTCGCCGCCTGGGGGCTGAGCCTCGTGCCCACGGGCCGCTCGGTCGTCCTCGCCTATACGACGCCGCTGTGGGCCGTGCCCGGCGCCGCCCTGTTCCTGGGCGAGCGCCTCACGTCGCGACGCATCGGGGGCGTGGCCGTCGGCCTCCTCGGCTTGCTCGTGCTCTTCAACCCGCGCGCCTTCGACTGGACCGATCGCCACGCGGTGCTCGGTAACGGCGCGATCATCGTCGCCGCGTTGCTCTGGGCCGCCAGCATCCTCCACATCCGCGGCCACCGCTGGCAGACGACGCCCTTCGATCTGGTCCCATGGGCCATGCTGCTGGCGACCCTGATCGTCACGCCGCTGGCGCTTGTAGTAGACGGCCCGCCGGTGCCGGAGTGGAACGCCCGGCTGGTCGCGCTGCTGCTCTACGCCGGCATCCCCGGCACGGCGGTCGCGTACTGGGCCACCGCGATGGCGAGTCGCGCGCTCCCGGCGGTGACGACGTCGCTGGGCCTGCTGGCCACGCCGGTCGTCAGCGTCGTCGTCGCCACGCTCTGGCTCGGCGAGCCGATCACGCTCTCGCTGCTCGCCGCCATCGTCCTGATCCTCGGCGGCGTCGCGCTCGGCACGGTGGGCGGCGGCCCGGAGGCATCTGCTCCCGCGACGACGACGAATTGATCGCGAGGTCGGCGCTATCGCCGGCGGTAGGGCCAGGCGAGCCTAGCAGCACCCACCGGCCATCGCGCGATCCGGCCACCAGCCCCACGGCCGCGGCCCGAAGTCCGGCGTGAACAGCCGCCCGCGCTTGAGCGTGAGATGCGGCGCGAACGCCCGATCGACGCGCAGCGGTGAGCCGAGGATGTCGTAGACCACCCAGTCGCCTTCCTTCAGCTCGAGCACGGAGACGTCCGCCTGACGCCCCACCGCGAGGCTGCCGATGCGGCCCTCGACCCCGACGGCCTTGGCGGGGTTGGCCGTGGACATCGTCACCACCTGCGGCACCGTGAAGCCGAGACCCAGGAAGCGCGTCATCATCTCGGTCATGCTGTGCACGGTCATCGCGCGGCCGGGCACCGTCAGGTCGGTGCTGATGCAGTGCGGGAGCAGCCCCTGGTCGATGATCTTGCGCCCGACGTCGAAGCTGAAGTTCATCCGGCCGTGGGCGGTGTCGAACCACACGCCGCGGTTGGCCGCCTCGCGGGCCTCCGGCACCAGCTTGCCGTTGCCGTCGAGCACGCCGCCGGGGTTCGGGGTGAAGTAGTGCGTGAGGATGTCGCCGGGCTCGAGCAGGTCGAGCAGCGGGTGAATCACCTTGGGGTCGTAGCGCTTCTCGGTGTCGCCGATGTGGACCATCAGCTTGATGCCGGCCTCGCGGGCCGCCCGCTTGGCCAGCTTGGGCATCTCCATGCCCATGATCTCGAGCGCCGGCGACACCATGCGCGCCTTGATGCCGCGGATGAGCCCGCGATTCTCGGTGGCCACCTTCACCGTGTCGGTCAGGTTCACGCTGCTCTCGGCGATGATGTCGGGTATCGTGGCCAGCCCGGTCTGGCAGATGTGCAGAAACGGGATGATCTCCGTCGCGCACTGAGGCAGGATGTGGCGCCAGCCGCCGAAGGTGGCGGCACCCGCGCTGCCGGCATCGACGATCGTCGTCACGCCGGCGTGCACGCCGCCCAGGTCGGGGTTGACGCCGGTGCGGTTGACGCCCTCGAAGACGTGGGCGTGCACGTCGATGAGCCCCGGGGTGACGAGCTTGCCGCCGACCTCGATCGTCCGCACCGCCTCGGACGGCGCGATGCCCGCCGCGACCCGCGCGATCTTGCCGTCCTCGACCGCCACGTCGAGCACGCCGTCGAGGCCACCCGACGGGTCCAGGACCCTTCCGCCCTTCAGCAGCAGATCGTACATGCGGCGATGCCTCCCCCTGTGGTCATTGCGCGCTCCGCGCGACTCGGACGCTAGCGTTGCGCCCGCCGGCCTGTCAAGGCGAACCATCATAGATCGACATTGACGGCAGACAAGCCGCGTGGCTTGATGCGCCCATGAGCCGACCGAGCGGACGGATCCACGAGATCGAGCATCACACCGTCGACTGGGCCACCACGCGCCCCGTCGTGGCCGGCACCCAGGGCGTCGTCGCCGCCGGCCACCCCCTGGTGTCGATGGCCGGCATGCGCATGCTGCTGGCCGGCGGCAACGCGTTCGATGCCGCCGTGGCGGCGGGCTTCGCGGCGGCCGTGGTCGAGCCGACCGCGTCGTACACCCTGTGCGGCGAGTGCGTGGCGCTCGTCTACGACGCGCGGCGGGGCGAGATGCACGCGCTCAGCGGCCAGGGCACGGCGCCGGCGCTGGCCACGCTGGCGTTCTTCCGCGGGCGCGGGCTCGATCGCATCCCGACCGGGCCGGGGCCCGACGCACACCTGTCGTTCACGGTGCCCGGGGCCGTCGACGCCTATCTCACCCTGCTCGAGACGCACGGCACGCGCACGCTGAGCGAGGTGCTGGCGCCGGCCGTGCAGTACGCCGAGCACGGCTTTCCGATGTACGAGTACATGCACCGGCTGCTCGACATCCCCGAGACGCGCAGCCAGTTCGACGTCTACCCGCCCGGCGGCACCGCGGTGTTCTACCCGGGCGGCCGCACGCCGGACGTCGGCGAGCTGTTCGTGCAGCCCGCGCTGGCCGCCACGCTGCGCCGCCTCGTCGAGGCCGACGCCCGCAGCCGCGGCCACCGCACGGCCGGCATCGCCGCCGCGCGGGAACGCTTCTATCGCGGCGACGTCGCCGCGATGATCGGCGCCTTCTCCGAGCGGCTGGGCGGCCTGCTGCGGGCCAGCGACCTGGCCGGCTATCGTGCACGACTCGAGCCGCCGCTGAAGCTGACCTTCGCGGGGCGCGACATCGTCGGCCAGTCGGCGTGGACGCAGGGGCCCGTGCTCCTGCAAGCGCTGGCCATGCTGGCGACGCTCGACCTGCGGGCGCTCGGCCACAACTCCCCGCGCTACATCCACGCCGTCACCGAGGCGCTCAAGCTGGCGTTCGCCGATCGCGAGCGGTACTACGGCGACGTCGAGACCGTGCCGCTGGCCCGGCTGCTGTCGCCGGCCTACGCGCGCGAGCGGGCCGCGCAGATCCGCATGGACCGGGCCGCCCCGGCGGCGCCGTCGGCGGGCGACGCCGCGCCGCGCGCCGCCACCGGTGCAGCGGCCGGCGGGGCCGACGGCACCACGCACATCGCAGCACTCGACCGCGAGGGCAACATGATCTGCCTCACCCCGAGCGGGGGCGTCTTCCGCAAGTCGGCGTTCGCGCCGGAGCTGGGCTGCACGCTCAGTACGCGCAGCGAAATGTTCATCCTCGAGGACGGCCATCCCAACGCGCCGGCCGCCGGCAAGCGGCCGCGCACCACGCTGGTGAGCTACCTCATCTGCGAGGGCGGCGTGCCGACCATGACGGTGGGGTGCCCGGGCGGCGACGACCAGGCCCAGGCCGACCTGCAGCTCGTCCTCAACGTGCTGCTCTTCGGCATGAACCCGCAGCAGGCGGTCGAGGCGCCGCGCTTCTCCACGCAGACGCTCGTGAACTCGTTCTATCCGCGCGCCTACCGGCCTGGCCAGCTCAACGTCGAGCCCGGCGTCCCTGAGAGCACGCGGGCCGAGCTCAGAGCGCTGGGCCATGCCGTCAGCGAGATCAGCGCCTGCGGCATCGGCGCCGTCGTCACCCACCGCGATCCCCAGACCGGCGTGCTGTCGGCCGGCGCCGATCCGCGGCGGCCGACATACGCGCTCGCCTGGTAGAGTCTTCCGTCGAGGACAGGAGGAACGTGATGGCTGTGACCCAGAGTGACAAGGCCGCCCGCTTCCGTACGCTGCACCAGGGGCCGGGCGCGTTCGTGATCCCCAATCCGTGGGACGCCGGCTCGGCGCGCGTCCTCGCCGCGCTCGGCTTTCAGGCGCTGGCCACGTCCAGCGGCGCCATGGCCGGCGTGCTCGGCCGCCGCGACGGCAACGTGATGCGCGACGAGGCGCTGGCCCACGCCCGCGCCATCGTGGAGGCGACCGACCTGCCGGTCTCCGCCGATCTCGAGAAGTGCTTCGGCGACGCGCCGGCGGTGGCGGCCGAGACGATCCGGCTGGCGGCCGGGGTGGGCCTCGTCGGCGGCTCGATCGAGGACGCCACCGGCGACAAGGACCGGCCGCTCTACGACGTCGGCCAGGCCACCGAACGGGTGGCGGCGGCGGTGCAGGCGGCGCGGGCGCTGGCGTTTCCGTTCACGCTGACCGCGCGGACAGAGAACTTCCTGCGCGGCAACCCGAGCCTCGACGACACGATCAAGCGCCTGCAGGCCTTCGAAAAAGCGGGCGCCGACGTGCTGATGGCGCCGGGGCTGCCGGACCTGGCCGCCGTGCGGGCGGTGTGCGCCTCGGTGTCCAAGCCCGTCAACTTCATGGCCGGCATCAAGGGCAAGTCGTTCAGCGTGGCCGAGCTGGAGGCCGCCGGCGTCCGCCGCATCAGCCTGGCCGGCTCGCTCTACCGCCAGGCGATGACCGGCCTCCTCGACGCCGCCCGCGAGGTGAAGGACAAGGGCACCTTCGGGTACCTCGATCGCGCGCTGCCGACGCCGGAGCTGAACGCGTTCATGCAGGGCTGACCGAGTCCCCGGACCGACTCCCCCGACCGACTCCGAAGGAGGAGCAGATGACAAGACGATGGTATCGACTTTCGCCTGCTGTCGCGGTCTGTCTGCTCGCGCTCGGCGCGGGCCGCGGAGTGCCGGAAGCGGGCACGGTGCTGACGGCCCAGGCCCCGGCCGGCGCGGCCGACGAGCGCGTGGCCAAGGGGCGCGCGCTCTTCAGCGACACGTCGCTCTCCGCCAACGGCCAGTGGTCGTGCGCCACCTGCCATCCCAACAACGGCCACACCGACAACAAGACCTACGTCGGCACCGAGGTGGTCCCCGACGGCGATCCGCGGGGCCGCAGCACGCCGACGCTGTGGGGCGTGGGCACCCGGCAAGCCTACTCGTGGGCCGGCACCGCGCCGTCGCTGTCGGCCAACATCCGCGGCATCATCGTGAACCGCATGAAGGGCGCCGAGCCCTCGGCGGAGACGCTGGAGGCGCTGGTCGCCTACGTGTCGTCGCTCACCTACCCGGCGAATCCCTACCTCAACGCGGACGGCACGCCGACGGCGGCCGCGCCGGCCGCGGCCAAGCGCGGCTACGAGCTTTTCACGGTGAAGGCCGGCTGCAAGGCCTGCCACCTGCCGCCGGTCTACGACAAGAAGGACCTCGAGGAGGTGGATTCGGGCGGCAAGTTCAAGGTGCCCTCGCTGCGCGTCGTCTCGCTCACGCCGCCGTACTTCCACGACGGGCGCTTCGCCACGCTCGATCAGGCCGTGCGCTTCATGTGGCAGTACGTTCAGAAGGCTGGGACCACGGAGAAGCTCACCGACGACGACCTGCGTGACATCGTCGAGTTCCTGAAGATTCTCTAGCGGATCTCGCGGAGCGCGAGGACGGCG
>JBGQLG010000203.1:0-9617 GCA_041499965.1 Methylomirabilia bacterium | reverse complement strand
GTCACCCGATTCCACGAGCGCCACTAGACGAGCCGCGCGACCGGCCACCGGCCGCCAACCCCCACAGGAGACGCGCTTCATGGCAGCGACGATGCGGCGGTGGCTTCGTAGATCGGCGGCGATCGTCGCGGTGCTCGCCGCTGCGATTCTCGGCTGGACTTCCGCGGGAGACGCGCGGGTTACGCGGATCGTGATCGATGAGGTCGTGTCGCCGGCGTTCGAGGGGCAGGTGTTTGGCGGCGCCGGGGCGTACGAGACTATTGCTGGCCGCGCGTTCGGTGAGCTCGACCCCCGGCACGACCGCAACGCGATCATCCAGGACATCGAGCTGGCGAAGGATCCGGACGGCAAGGTCCGCTACGTGGCCACGTTCTTCGTGGTCAAGCCGGTGGACATGACGAAGAGCAGCGGGCTGCTGTGGCACGACGTGCCCAACCGCGGTGGCCGCATCACGCTGCCGGCCGACAGCCGGCGCGAGGGCGACATCGGGCTGAGCAGCGGGTGGCAGGGCGACAACTCGGGCGCCACCGACCAGAGCCGGCCGAACGGCGAGTGGGTGCGCGTGCCGATTGCCCGCCACCCGGACGGCTCGTCGATCACCGGGCGCGTGCTGGGTCGTATCGTGAATCGCGCGGGCCCCGGCTCGCAGCCGATCCTGGTGCAGGGCAACCCGCTGCCCTACAAGCCGGCCACGCTCGAGACCGCGCAGGCCACGCTGGTCTCGCGCGTGCGCGAGAGCATGGACGGCGTTGTCACCGGCGAGACCGTCATCCCGCCCGGCGACTGGGCGTGGGCTCGGTGCGATGCGGCGAATCCGTTCCCCGGCACGCCCGATCCGACGCAGATCTGCCTCAAGCACGGCTTCGACCCGAGCCTGCTCTATCAGGTGGTCTTCACCGCCAAGGACCCGTACGTGCTCGGCGTGGGCTTCGCAGCGTTCCGCGACGTGGCCTCGTTCTTCCGCCACGCGAAGGCCGACGACGCCGGCACGGCGAACCCGGTGGCCGGTGGCGTGCGCTGGACGATCGCGCGCGGCGTGTCGCAGTCGGGGAACTACCTGCGCGGCTTCCTGCACCTGGGCTTCAACCAGGACGAGGGCGGGCGCCCGGTGTACGACGGTCTCTGGCCGATCATCGCCGGCCGGCGCATCGCGCTGAACTTCCGGTGGGCGCAGCCGGACGGTGTGCTGGAGCTGTACCAGGCGGGCAGCGAGGGGCCGCAGTGGTGGGTCGCCCACGAGGACGGCGTGCGCCGACTGCCCGCGCGCAGCATCCTCGATCGCTGCCGGAGCTCGAAGACCTGCCCGAAGATCATCGAGCACTTCGGCGCGGCGGAGATCTGGGCGCTCAAGCTGGGTGTCGAGTGGGTGGGCACCGATGCGAAGAGCGACATCGCGCTGCCCGCCGACGTGCGGCGCTACTACATCCCGAGCAGTGCCCACGGCGGCGGCGCCGGCGGCTTCTCGGCGAGCCCGCCGGCCAGCGGCCTCAGTTGCCCCGGCAACAACTACGGCCCGGCCGTGCTGCGCGCCAACCCGCTGCCCCATACCCAGACGGTGAACGCGCTGCGCCACCACGTCCGCCGCTGGGTCATGCAGGGTGTGGAGCCGCCGCCGAGCGCGTGGCCGCGCCTGGCCACCGGCGAGCTGGTGGCGCCGACCAAGGCGGCCATGGGGTTCCCGAATATTCCGGGCCTGCGCCCGACGGTGCCGGAGGCCGGCTTCATCAACCCGGTGCTCGACTACGACTGGGGGCGCGAGTTCGATCCCAACGATGGCACCGGCGTGCCGACGCAGATCCCGCCGCGCATCACGCGGGTGATCGACATGGTCGTGCCGCGGGTGGACGCCGACGGTAACGAGGTGGGCGGCGTCCCGGTGGTGCTGCGACTGGCGCCGCTCGGGACCTATCTCGGCTGGAACGTGACCGCGGCGGGCTTTCATCGGGACCAGCTCTGCAACTACGCCGGCGGTATGATCCCCTTCGCCCGGACGAAGGCCGAGCGGCAGGCCGGCGGCGATCCGCGGCCGTCGCTGGAGGAGCGCTACGGCACCCACGCGGGCTACGTGAAGGTGGTCGAGGCGGCTGCGGCCAAGGCGGTGTCTGCCGGCTTCCTGCTGCAAGCGGACGCCGACGCGCTCGTCAAGCAGGCCGCCGCCAGCGACGTGCTCAACCCGTAGCGGCTGGCGGGCCCGCGCCGGAGGTGGTCATGAAGCACGTTCCTCTCCTGCTGGCCGTCGACGTCGGCGGCACGACCACCGCCGCCGGCGCCGTCACGCCCGAGGGCGAGGTGGTGCTGGAAGAGCGGCTGCCCACGCACCGTGACGGCCCCGGCCGCGCGATGGGCGTCATCGAGGAGCTGATCGAGCACGTGCGAGTCGGCGCCAGCCGGCTCGGCCACACCGTCACCGGCATCGGCGTGGGCGTGCCGGGGCCGGTGGACGCCAGGATCGGATACGTGGGCGAGCCCGTGCCGCACGTGCCCGAGCTGGCCGGCCGGGCACTGGGGCGGGAGCTGCGGCAGCGCTTCGGCCTGCCGGTGTTCGTCGACAACGACGTGAACGCGCTGGCGCTGGCCGAGTGGCGATTCGGCGCCGGTCGAGGCGCCCGCTCGCTGGTGGTCCTGGCGGCGGGCACCGGCCTGGGCGCGGGCATCGTGCTGGACGGCCGGCTCATCCGGGGCGCGGGCGGCTTCGGCGGCGAGCTGGGCCACACGCCGGTGAAGTTCGACGGCCCGCGCTGCTTCTGCGGTGGGCGTGGCTGCCTGGCCGTCTACGCCAGCGGTCGCGGTATTGCCGAGGCGGCGCAGGCACGCGTGGCCGGCCACGGCGAAGCGGCACTGATGCGCGCAGCCGACGGAGATCCGCTGGCCATCACCGCGGCGCTGGTCTTCCGCCTCGCCGCCCAGGGCGACCGGGTCGCCGCGGATGTCGTGGCCGAGGCCTGCCAGGCGCTGGGGGCGATGATCGGCACCGTGGTCAACGGCCTCAACCCCGAGGTCGTGGTCATCACCGGCGGCGTGGCGGCCTCACTGGCGCCGCTGGAGACGCGTATTCTCAAGGCGGCCGGCGAGTACGCGCTGCCGCAGGCGCTGGCCCAGACGCGGGTGACGATCGTGCCGGGTGACAAGCGCGTGACCATGCGGGGCGCCGCCGCCCTGGTGCTCTACGAGATGGACCTGAAAGGGGAGCTGCGATGAAGGCGATCACGTTCCACGGCGTCAGCGACGTGCGGGCCACGGACGTGGCCGAGCCCAAGCTGGTCGATCCCACCGACGTGCTGCTGCGCATCACCACCAGCGCGGTGTGCGGCTCCGACCTGCACCAGTACCACGGCCGTGGTGGCGGCGCCCTGGTGCAGACCGGCGCCATCATGGGCCACGAGTTCATGGGCGTGGTGGAGGAGGCCGGCGCCGCCGTGACGGGCGTGCGGCCGGGCGATCGCGTGATCGTGCCGTTCTCCGTCTCCTGCGGCGGCTGCGAGTGGTGCCGGCGGCGGCTGCCGACCCAGTGCACGACCACGGGCCGCGCCGTCTTCGGCGGGCGCTTCGGCCACGTGTGGGGCGGGGGCCAGGCCGAGCGCATCCGCGTGCCGTTCGCCGATCACCTGTGCGAGAAGGTGCCGGCCGAGCTGACCGACGACGACGCGCTCTTCCTGGGCGACATCCTGTCGACCGGCTACGTCTGCGCGGAGAACGGTGGGATCAAGCCGGGCGACAGCGTGGCGGTGTTCGGCGCCGGCCCGGTGGGGCTGCTGGCGATGCAGTCCGCACAGCTCTTCGGCCCCGCCCGCGTGTTCGCCGTCGATCGCGTCGACTATCGGCTGGCGCTGGCCGCCGAATTCGGCGCCGAGCCGGTGAACCTCGACAAGGGCGATCCGGCCGAGCAGCTTCGCGCACTGACCCGCGGCCACGGCCCCGACGTGGTGCTGGAGTGCGTGGGCCACGAGACGCCGTTCACCCAGGCCATCCAGTCGGTGCGGCCGGGCGGTACGGTGTCGTCGGTGGGCGTCTACGTCGAGACGTCCATGGGCTTTCCAGCCCGTGAAGCATTCTTCAAGGACCTGACGCTCAAGATGGGGATCTGCAACGCCAAAAACTACATGACGCTGCTGCTGCCGCTGGTCCAGTGCCGGAAGCTGCAGCCAGCCCGGATCGTGACCCACACGATGCCGCTCAAGGACGCGCCCCGCGGGTATTCGATCTTCGATCAGAAGCAAGACCGCGCCATCAAGGTGATGCTCAAGCCCTGAGCTCCCGGAGGACGGTCTAGGGCCCGTCCTGGACGATCAGATGGTAGTCGCCGAACGGCGGCAGCGCGGACGGTCCGGGCGCCAGGGCGAGCGGCAGCGCCGTCTCGGCCAGCGTGTCGCGGGTGTGCAGGTGGGTGCTGCCGACGTTGTAGAGCGCGGCGCCCGACAGGAGCACGAACTGGCCGGAGAGGTCTCCCGCGAACGACGTCTGCGTGTTCGCGTTGAAATCGACCAGCACCGTGCGCGGGTCGTCCCCGAAGCGGTCCTCGGCCACGAGCAGCGCTCCCTCGGGGGTGGCGCCCTTGAGCTGGTAACGCCCGGGATCGAGCTGGCCGGACCAGGCCAGGCGCGTGTCGAGCGGAGCGTCCGGGCTCCAGCGCACGAGCACCGAGCCAGGCTCGCCAATGCCCTGGGGCCGGTCGAAGCGCAGCAGGATCTCGGTGGACGTCGTCGATCCGGGGCGGATCCGGAGGCCCTCGCGAACGAGCGTGAGGTGACCCGCGAGTCCGGACGACTGGCTGGTGACCGTCATGGCCCTGTTGATGTTGTCCACCGTGCGCGCGTAGACCAGCTGGAACTCGTTGGTGGACGCGACCGGCGACACGGCCGTGCCCGCGACGGCGTCGATGTCGGCCCGATAGAGGCCCGGGGCGACGAGGGCGGCGACGCCCGCCGGGGGCAGCGTGATGGCGCCGGTCACCTCGGTCGGCAGACCGTCCTCGCCGAGGAAGTCGACGTTTACGCAGAACGTCGCGGTCCCCGGGGTCGGGCCACCCACCTGCGTGAGGGTGCGACGCTCCTGCAGGAGCGGAAAGACCTGGGCCAGCTCGAGCGACGAGGGTGAGAACAGCGGGGCCGCGGTGACGCCGATGACCTCCGCGCGCTCCACGTCGACGAGGGCGATCAGCCCGCCGGCCTGGAAGAACGCGCTCGCCTGGTAGGCACCGCGGGGCTCGAAGCCCGCGCAATCGTTGCCGCGTGAGCGCAGCGTGACGCTCTGCTCGGCGTGCGTGGGACGCGTGAACTCGACCTCCACCACGGCGACCAGCCGCTCGCGGGCGTCCTGACCCACCTCGAGCACGCGCCAGTAGTACGGCCGGGGCGTCGCCGCCGTGGCGGCGAACAGGTGCTCGCGATCGAGGACGACCGGGAACCGCTCGGCGAAGGTCACGGTCTCGTCGACCGCAATCTCCAGGCTCGGTGGGCCGATCTGCTCGGCCGCCGTGCGGTAGACCTCGTGCGTGGCGTCCCACTGCTGCGTCACCGTGTGCTCGTAGGTGACCAGGGGCTCCTGCACCCGGATGCGCTCGGTGTAGTCGACGACCGTCGGCAGCACGAGGCCGTAGGGGAAGGGAATCGCCTTGACGAGCGTGGCGTCGACGATCGGTGGATCGGCGTCGGCGACCAGCGGGACCGCAATCGATCCCACCGGGCGCTCCAGCCGGAAGAGGCGGATCTCGTCCGGTCCTGGCCGGCCGGTCACCAGAGGCTCGCCCGTCATTCCTACGAAGTGGTTGTCGATGTCGCTCCACTGGACCGGCTGCAGCGCCGCGGCGGCCGGCGGCAGACGGAACGTCCCCGTCACCGCGCGAAGCAGAGTGGCGCTGGCGTCGGGCACGATCGCCTCGGCCCGTGGGCCGCCCAGCACCTGGCCGATCACGGCGCCGATGGACCCGGCGGGCGCATCGACGTGCTCCGCGCCGAGGTTGCCGTGGTAGGCGACGATGTATCTCTCCACCGCAAACGGCGGCCGGAAGCGCACTTCGGGAAAGAGGCTGCCAGGGGGAACGAGGCCCGTCGCCACGTCACCGAGGAGGACGGGCGATCCGTCGGGCGCCAGCACGCCGGAGCGGGTTCTGGTCGTGGCGTTCTCGGCGAGGAGCATCAGCGTGCCGCTCGCGGCCTCGTCGGAGATGTTCCTCGCGACGAGGCGGAGGATGGTCGGATCCTCCTCGCCGGCCGGCTGCACGCTGGCGTCGATCCGTCCGCGAAAGAAATGGTCGAGCAGCCCGGCGGCATAGCCGACCGCGCGGGGCAACAGGACGCCGCTGATGGAGTCGTAGTTCAGGATGTTCAGCGAGAAGACGGCGCGGTGGCCGCGCGTTTCGAGGTGATGGTCCCAGAGCGATCGGCTGCTGACCGCCACGTCGGAGATCGGCGCCCGGGTGAGGGGATCGAGCATCGTGCTCAGCAGCAGCCGCACCGGCGCCTGGATCACGTCGCCGCGGGCGGTGACGACTACGTGCGGAACGTCCCGGGCGGTGTAGGCGTCGGCGGTGCAGAGCGGCTCGACCAGATCCGCGCAGGGATTGACCAACCCGCCCAAATTGGTGCCCGCGGTGAAGAAGTTGTGGCTGGAAAAATCAGCCAGGCCCGTCTGAGTCAGACCGGTCTGCGCCAGGGTCGTGAAGAACGATTCGAACGTGGGCATGCGCGGTGACGCCGACGGCACGATCTGCAGGGGCGCGGTCGGCCGCCCGCGGAACAGCGTGCCGGTCGCCCGCTTCTCGATGTAGGCCTCGTACCAGCTGCGCTCGGGGATGGCGCGACCGCTGAGCGCATTCTCGCAGCCCGGGTGGAAGTCGATGCGCGTGTGCTGGGGCTGCGCCATGTCCTCGAGCAGGTGCAGGAGATGGCCGAGCGTGCGGAACAAGAGCGCCGTATTGCGATCGCGCTCCCGGCGGTCGGGCTCGACCAGCGAGCGGAGCTGGTGGAGCCGCGCGTCCGGCAGCGCGAACTGGTTCTCCTCCGGCCCACTGCCGTGTCCCTGCTCACCGAGCGCCCACTTGGGTGCCGGCAACCCGGAGATCGGCGGGAAGGCCACGTGCAGTCCGACACCTCCGCGCTGCACGTCGAGGAAGTGGTGCCGCATCCGGTCGATTGCGCTCGGCGGATTCGTCGGGCTGTCGCAGCCGGCGACGGCCGTCTTGAAGTCGTCCTCGCGGATTGCGCCTTCGACCACCCAGCCGAGCGCGGTGCCGGGGTTCCGATAGCCAGCCAAGAGCGGCGGGTCCGTAGCTTCGCTGGGGTCCCATGGGTCGGTAGGCTTCAATCCCGCTGTCCGCAGGTAGTCGAGGAGCCCCAGCGATCTGCCATACGCCAACTCGCTGAGAAGCCCGTGTGTACGAAGCTCGTACGCCGTGACAGTCGACGGTCCGAGGACAGTCATCAGGAGGAGGACTGTAGACACGAGACGCGAAGCATTCATCGACGTTCTCCGTTCCAGAATCTCCGGTCGAGGTTGAGCGATGTTCTGAACTCCGTAACCTCGATGCTGTCTCGGGGGAGCTCTGCCAGTTCGGCCTCAACGAGGTCGAGCCGTTTCAGGTAGGGATTGCGGAACTGCGCGCTTTGTACGACGGAGACGCGACCCATGTACGACGGGAACGCGAGAGTCTTCAGCTGGCGCACCCGCTCGGCCACAGGTCCCGCAAATCGCTCCAGGCGGAGCGTTTGGCCCGACCGGCCGAAAGTGCGAAACGCCGCGAGGTGGTCGGCGCCGAGGGGCACCTCGTTCTGGACGAGCAGCGTCGCGTAGCCGGATTTGAAGAGGATCACGGCGGGGTCGGAGCCGAGGTCGAGGCCGGCCCCGGAGCCGCGTGTGGGGCCCCACGCGGGGAAGGTGAGGCGGCCGTCGGCGCCGCTCGTGGCCTCCTGGATCATCAGCGGGCCGTTCGTGCCGTGCGCGGCGTACTGGACCCACTCGGCCCACGCGTAGACGCCGGGCAGCGGCTTGCCGGTCTCAGCGTCCACGACCGTGATGTCGAACCCACGGCTCAGGTACAGGCAGACGCCGATCCATCGGCAGAGCACGTTGGCGTCGGTCGGCAACGGACTGACGAGCAGCAGTAGAACGGCCAGGATGATCGCGCGTGGCATAGGGCTCCCGTGGCTCACATCTCGTGGATGAGCCACCGGCCCAGATTGTCCCGGCGGAAGTAGACGAAGTACAGCCTCGCGACGCCGTCCTCGATCTGGACGAGCGCGGCCTCAGCCAGGTTGTCGACCTGATCGATCAGCTCGATCGCGGCCAGGCTGCCGGCGATCTGCGAGAGGTCTGGGCCGAGTTGCTGGATGACGGTGTCGAATCGAGCCTGCAGCCGGGGCGACAGGTGCGCCAGCGCGCCCGCCCGGTCACCCGCCCGCAATCGCGCGGTAAAATCCGCCCAGAGCGTCTGGAAGCGCAGGGCCGCCGTCCCGGCGTCGTCGACCTGGACCACGGTCCGGGCGACGTACACGTTGCCTTCGTCGTCGGTGGCGCGGACGGTCGGGGTCCACAGCCCGGCCTCCGTGTAGGTCGAGCGGGTCCCGTCGAGCGGCGCGACGGGAGTCTCGAAGACGCCGTCCCCGAGACGATCGAGCTCGAACCGCACGATCGGCCGGGTGCCTCGGCTCGCCGCGCGCCAGGTCACCTGCAGCGGAGCCACGCCCGCGGCCGGCTCAGGGCGCAAGGCCACGGCGGGTGCCGCGTCCACGCAGGTCACGGGAATGCTGGCCGTGCCCCGCTCGCCGGTGGCGGTGCTCACCGTCGCGGTGAGGACGTTGTCGCCCGGGGCGGTGGGCACCTCGACCGCCCACTGCGCGTCGTGGGCGAGCGCTGCGTAGCCGTTGACGTTGACGGCGGCGCCGGTGGTGGCGCCGTCGACGGTCCCGCGCACCAGCACGAGGTTGCTCGCGATCACCGCGCCCGGCGCCGGCGCGGTGATCGTGACGGAGAGGGCGCCGACCGTGAAGGTCTGACGGGCCGGCGTGGGGTCTTCGTTGCCGGCCGGGTCACGGGCCAGCACCTCGAACACGTGAGTGCCGGGCGCGAGGTTCTCCAGGGTCACCGCCGCCGTACTGGTGAACGGTCCCCATGGTCCGTTGTCGAGGCGCCAGGCGAACTGCAGGGCTCCGGCCGGCACCAGATTGTCGGTGCCGCCGAAGGCGAACGTCACGACGGGCTGGCTGGTGGTGCCGCTCGGTGTCTCGATGATCTCCGTTTCGGGCGGGGTGTTGTCCACCACCACGACGCGCGTCAGCGCCGCGACGTTGCCCGCTCGGTCGACGGCGGTCGCCGTCAGGGTGTGGGGGCCGTCTGCGACCGTGGTCGTGTTCCAGGTGGCGGAGGCGCTGGCCGCTGGAGCGGGTAACGTCGGGACCACGATGGTGCTCAGGGCCTGACCCGAGGTGCTCAAAGTCAGCGTGGCAACGCCGCTGGCGACATCGGCGGCATCGGCGCGAATCGCTACCACGCCGCGAACGAATGTCCCGCCCGGCGGAGCCTGCACGACGAGGCCCGGCGCGGACGCGTCGTGGACGATCCGGGCCTCGGCCGGGGGCGAGGTGAGCCCGTTGCCGTGGGCGGCGGTGGCGAAGATGCTCAGG
>JBGQLG010000202.1:0-9773 GCA_041499965.1 Methylomirabilia bacterium | reverse complement strand
CCGCCGCCCGGAGCGACATCGTGAAGACGATGCTGTGGGACCTCGCCCAGGCGGAGTTCCAGGACCAGTCGTCGCGGCTGGCCGAGACCGTGCTGGACACCATGACCCAGACGCTTCGCATCCCCAACCGGGGCGTCAAGCAGGCGGGCTTCTACGTGCTCGGCGGCGCGGCCATGCCGGCCATCCTGATCGAGATCGGCTTCGTCACCAACCCCAAGGAGGAGAAGCGGCTCAAGGAATCGCGCTACCGCGACGAGATCGCCCGGGCCATCGTGGCCGGGCTGGCCGACTACAAGCGCGCCTGGGATCTGCGCGCGCGCCCGGCCGCGGCCCGCACGCCCTGAGCCCGCCCATGCCCCGCACCGACGGCCGCGCGCCCGACCAGCTCCGTCCCACCACGCTCACGCGCAACTTCCTGCTGCATCCCGAGGGCTCCGTCCTCGTGGAGTTCGGCGCCACCAAGGTCATCTGCACGGCGACGCTGGAGGACAAGGTGCCGTCCTTCCTCAAGGGCCAGGGGCTGGGATGGGTCACCGCCGAGTACGGGATGCTGCCGCGCTCGACCAACACGCGGATGACCCGCGAGAACCGCGGGCCGAGCGGCCGCTCGCAGGAGATCCAGCGCCTGGTGGGTCGCGCGCTGCGGGCGGTGACCGACCGCAGCAAGATGGGCGAGCGCACCGTGTGGCTCGACTGCGACGTCATCCAGGCCGACGGCGGCACGCGCACCGCGGCCATCACCGGCGGCTACGTCGCCCTCGCGGATGCGCTGGCCCGCATCCCCGGCGTCACGCCCACGACGGTGCTGCGCGACTTCGTGGCCGCCATCAGCGTGGGTGTGGTGGGCGGCCAGCCGCTGCTCGACCTGAACTACGCCGAGGACTCGACGGCCGAGGTCGACATGAACGTGGTCATGACCGGCGGCGGCGAGTTCGTCGAGGTGCAGGGCACGGCCGAGCAGGTGCCGTTCGGCAAGCGCCGCCTCGACGAGCTGCTCGGCCTCGCCGAGCACGGCATCCGCCAGCTCGTCGCCTTGCAGCGCCGGGCGCTCGAGGCCCGCGATCAGTCGATCTTTCGTGTGTAGGTGGGGGGCCCCGACATGGCCCCCCACTCCCCCCCGGCGGCGCGGACCGGCCCGGGGGACCCGTGCCGCCCCGCGGTCATGCGCCATCGGCCCCGCCTCGTCGTCGCCACGCTGAACCGCGCCAAGGGGCGTGAGCTGCTGGAGCTGCTGGGCTCCGTACCGTACGAGCTGACGCTGCTGGCCGACACCCCCGGGGCCACGCTGCCCGACGAGACGGGCACCACCTACGTCGAGAACGCTCTGATCAAGGCGCGCGCCGGCGCCGCGGCGACCGGTGCGCTATCGCTCGGCGACGACTCCGGCATCGAGGTGGACGCGCTCGACGGCGGCCCCGGCCTGCACTCCGCGCGGTGGGGCGGCCCCGAGCTCGACGACGCCGGCCGCAACGCCCTGCTGCTGCAGCGTCTGCGCGACGTCCCCGCCGAGCGCCGCACCGCGCGCTTCCGCTGCGTCATCGCGCTGGTCGAGCCAGGTGGCCGCGAGCGCATGGTGGAGGGCGTGGTGGAGGGACGGATCATCGCGGCGCCGCGCGGCGCCGGCGGCTTCGGTTACGACCCGCTGTTCTTCTATGCGCCGCTCGGCGGCACCTTCGGCGAGCTTCCGCCCGAGGTCAAGCACCGCGTGAGTCATCGCGGTGTGGCGGCGCGCGCCGCCGCCGCGCTCCTGGCCGGGTGATATACTCGGCGTTGCCTTTTCGGCGCCGACGATCCTCGGGGTGTGGCGCAGCCCGGTAGCGCACCTGCTTTGGGAGCAGGGGGCCGCCGGTTCAAATCCGGCCACCCCGACCATCACTGACCGCGCAGCCTCGGCCGCCGCAGAAGTTCTTGTGGCGTCCGTGCGGCGGCGACCCACGCCTGCCGGAAGCTGTTCCAGTTGCGGCGGTAACTAGCACCTCCGGTAGAGGACTTCCATCAGCGCTTGGGGATTCGGAAGGACGATCGTCGCACGCCAGGGAGACCGCGACGACACGACCAGGGCGGCGGCAGGCGGGCCGAGCTCGCTCGTGTCCATCTTGAAGACGAGGCTGTACTCGGCGAACTGCGCGTGAGTGCCGTCTTTCAAGGCGACATCGTACTGACCGCGGCACAGCGTCACGGCGACGACCTGTTGGCTGGCCGGTAGATCTCTCAGATCGCGCCCGGGCGCACCGGCCGCTCCGCCGGCCGCACCAAGAATGAGGAGCAGCGCACCGCTCATCATCACCAGGACGGTGCCCACGTGCCTGGGCTCGGTCGGCATCGCCCGCTGGAAGCCCCGTTCGGGGCGGACGCTTTCACGGCTGCACATGTCTGACCTTGACGCCCGCGACGAGAAACTCTTGCGGAGACTGGCCGGCGGTGGGCGAGGCGATGACACGATGTGAGGGTGGAACGAGAAGCCTATGGTCGGGCGCCGAGCCCCCGCAATTCGTCCTCGACGAGGCGGCGGAGGCCAGGGTCCAGTTCGCCCCCCCCGACGGCGTACACCTCCACTGAACCGAGCCCGCGATCACCCCCGCGCCGATCCCGGAGAACAAAGACTCGAGGGTTATTGAGGAACGCCGAGACCAGGCGCGCATGGAGCTCCGAAGCGTCAGCCGGCACGACGACGAGGCACCGCTGGCCGACGGCCATGGCGCGCTAACCGACGAGAGCGGCGACCGAGGTCGCCAGGCAGAGGCATCGATCCATGCCGGGACGGTAAGCCGACGGAGCGGCCTTCGTCAATGTCTCTTACGATCGGCCACCGAGCCGTCCGGGGTCGTCGGGCGAGGTGCTACGATGCCGATCGTCGTGGCCGACGACGAGCCGCAGAACATCTACGACGACCCGACGTTCTTCGCCGGCTACTCGAGGCTCGAGCGGTTCGGAGCGGGCTGGGAGCGGGCGGCCGAGCACGCCGATCTGCTGGCCTTGCTCCCCACGGTCGACGGCCGCCGCGTGCTGGACCTCGGCTGTGGCGCCGGGCAGCTCGCGCGCCATCTGGCCACGCGCGGCGCCGCCGAGGTGGTGGGCGTCGACGTCTCGGAGCGGATGCTGGCGCTGGCGCGGGCGGAGTGGGCCCATCCGCGGGTGACCTACCAGCGCGCCGCCGTGGAGGCGGTGACCTTTCCCCCCGCGCGCTTCGACCTGGTGGTGAGCTCGCTGGTCCTGCACTACATCGACGACTACCGCGGCGTGGTCGCCCGCATCGCGCAGTGGCTGACGCCCGGCGGCGTCCTCGTCTACTCGACCGAGCACCCCATCTACACGGCGCGCCTGCCGGGAGACGGCTGGGTGCTCGACGACGCCGGCCGGCGCCTGCGCTGGGGCCTGGACCGCTATGCCGACGAGGGGGCGCGTGACGAGACGTGGTTCGTGGCGGGCGTGCGCAAGGTCCACCGCACGCTGGCCACGCTCATCAACGGCCTCGTGGAGGCCGGGCTCGTGGTCGAGCGGGTTGTCGAGCCCATCCCCGACGCGCAGTGGCTGCGAGGCCATCCGCAGATGGCCGACGAGCGGCGGCGCCCCATGTTCCTGCTGGTCCGCGCGCGCAAGCCGTGACGCGCGCGCCCGGCTACTTCTTCGCGTAGCCGCCCGAGGCCAGCAGCTCCTCGACGCGACGCTGGGCCTTGGCGGCGGCCTCGGCGCTGGGGGTGCCCTTGACGGCGTCCATCACCATGTCGACGAGGATGCCCGAGCCCATGATCTCCAGCAGGTAGGGCTTGCGCATGTCGTCCCAGTCCGTCACCAGCACGGGCTTGATCCAGTCCGCACGGAAGTAGCGCTCCTGCATGTCCACCCACGGCCGCCACTTCTCGATCGTCTTGTTGTTCCAGTAGCGCGGGTCCTGGTACGTCGACTTCTTGATGGGCAGCAGGTGGATCGGCACCGAGTGCAGATACGGAATGTAGTTCTCGTCCTGGAAGAAGAACTTGAGGAACTCCACGGCCTCGGCGGCGCCCTTGGCGTCGCGGAACACCATCCACGGCTCGCAGTCGAGCTGGGCCGCCGGCGTCTTGGCCGACGGGCCGACGATCTTGTCGGCGACGGCGAAGTGCGCCGGGTCCGCGATCTCCTTCGGCGCGTACTTCTCGATGTAGCCGACGCCACGGCCGTAGCCCAGGTAGAGCATGGCGGCCTTGCCGGTGGCGAGGTCCGAGAACGTATCGGTGTAGCTGTGGCTGGTCCAGTCCGGCGGCAGGACGCCGTTGAGCCGCTTGTAGAAGTCGAGCAGCTCGATCACCGGCTTCTCGGTGAGGGTCGGCCGACCCTCGCGGTCGAAGAACCGCCCGCCGTTGGTGCGCAGCAGCTCGCCCACCGCGATGTTCACGAAGAGCGGCTGCCCGGTCATCGTGAGCCCGTAGCGCACACTGTCACCGCTGGTCTCCCGGAGCGCCTCCGCGACGCGGATCAGCTCGTCCCACGTGCGCGGCACCTGGAGTCCCTTCTTGGCGAGCAGGTCCTTGCGGTAGACGAACACGGACGCGGCGGGCGAGTGGCCCACACCGTAGGTCCGGCCCTCCCACTGGCACAGGTTGCGAAACGCGTCGATGAGGTTGTCCCGGCCGATCGACTGCACCAGGTCCTCGACGGGGCGCAGCAGGCCCTTGGCGGCCAGGGACACGCAGGTGATCGGCTGCCCATGCGCCGCGTCCGGGGGCGCACCGGCGGCGAGCGCGGCGGTCAGCTTCTTCTCGAGATCCCCCCAGGCCAGGCCCTCGATCTTGATCTCCACGCCGGGGTGGGTCTTCTGGTACCGGGCGGCCATGTCGTTGAGCACCGCCAGGCTCTGCGGCTCCGACTCCGTCTGCCAGAGGCGGATCACCTTCTTGTCGGCGGCGTCGGCCACCGCCACCGCGGACACGAGCCACGCGGTCGCGGCGAGCATGAGCACGATCGTGCGTCGCATCGTCGATGCCTCCTCGCAACGGCCGTCTCAGGACTGGCCGTCGCCCTTCACCGTCAGTGGAATCTCGGAATCGAGGGGCCGCGCCCCGTCGGCGTGATCGCCGTCGGGCTCATCGCCCAGCACCTGGCTGACCACTTCGTAGAACTGTTTGGCCCGGACCGGCTTCGTGAGCACGGCGTCCATGCCGGCGGCCAGGCAGCGGTCGCGGTCGGCGACGAAGGCGTGGGCCGTCAGCGCCACGATCGGTATGCGCCGGCCCGAGCCGGATTCGGCGGCGCGGATCGCGGCGGTCGCCTGGATGCCGTCCATCTCCGGCATCTGCACGTCCATCAGCACCAGGTCGAACGGCTCCCGCTCCCAGGCCGCCACCGCCTCGCGCCCGTCGGCGGCCACGACCACGCCGTGGCCGATGCGCTCGAGCAACCGCACCACGAGCGTCTGGTTGACTCGGCTGTCCTCGGCCAGGAGCACGCGGGCTCGGCGGCCGGCCACCTTGGCCGGTACCGGGCTCTGGGCCGTGACCGGCGTGTTTGCCAGGCAGCGGCCGATGGTGAGCCGCAGCTCGGAAGGGATGACGGGCTTGGACAGGCACGCGAAGACGCCCAGGGCGGCGATGTTGGCGGCGTCCCCGGTCTGCCGATCCGACGTCAGGATCAGCGTTCGGGTCCCCGGGTGCAGGCCGCGCCGCCCCAGCTCGGCGGCCACCCCGAGACCATCGAGGTCGGGCATGTGGCGGTCCAGCACGACGAGCGAGAACGGCGCGCCCTCGGCCCGCGCGGTCTCGACGGCCGCGAGGGCGTCACCGCCGCCGGCCACGAGCGTCGGGCGCAGCCCCCAGCTCGTGAGCAACAGCTCGAGCAGCCGGCGACTCACGGCGTGGTCGTCGGCGACCAGGACGCGCTGGCCGCCCGGCTCGGAGGCCCAGGCGGCCGGCGGGTTGAGCGACTCCGCGGCGCGCCGCGCCGGCACGACGACGTGGAAGGTGCTGCCCTGCCCCGCGACGCTCGTCACCCAGACGCGGCCGCCCATGATGGCGACGAGGCGGCTGACGATGGGCAGGCCGAGCCCGGTCCCGCCGAAGCGTCGCGTCGTCGACGCATCGGCCTGGGTGAAGGGCTCGAACACGGCGGCCAGCTTGTCGGCGGGGATGCCGATGCCCGTGTCGCGCACGCTCAGGTGAAGCGCCTCCCCGGCGGCGTCGGCGTCGTCCAGGGCCACCTGCACGACCACCTCGCCGTGCTCGGTGAACTTCACGGCGTTGCCGACCAGGTTGAGCAGGATCTGCGCGAGCCTCGGGGCGTCCCCGAGGAGGGCGTCGGGGACGTCGGGCTCGACCGAGAACGCCAGCTCGAGGCCCTTGGCGTGGGCCCGCGCCGCCACGGTCCGGAGTGTTTCCGCCACGTGGTCGCGCAGCGCGAAGGGCGCCTGCTCCAGCTCCAGCTTGCCGGCCTCGATCTTGGAGAAGTCGAGAATGCTGTTGATCAGCTCGAGCAGGTGCTCGCCCGAGTGCTGGGCGGTGTCGGTGAGCTCGATCTGCTCGGGCGACAGCGACGTCTCGCGCAGCAGCCACAGCATCCCGATGACGCCGTTGAGCGGCGTGCGGATCTCGTGGCTCATCATCGCCAGGAAGTCGGCCTTCGCCCGGCCGCCGGCCTCGGCCGCGCTGCGGGCGGCCTCGAGCTCGTCGGCGCGCCGCCGCTCCACCTCGGCGGCGGCCTCGGCGGCCGCGGCGGCCTTCTCCCGCTCGACCGCATGGCCGAGCTGCTCCGCCATGCCGTTGAAGGCCACGGCCACCGCCCGCACGTCGGAGGCACCGTCCAGCTCCAGGCGCTCGCCCAGGTGGCCCTCGGCGACCCGGTGAATGGCGGTGGCCAGGGTGTGCATGGGCGCGGTGATCGATCGGGCGATGAGGGCCGTCAGCGCCACCACGGCCAGCGCCAGCGCGGCGCCGCCGCCCACGAACCAGCGCACACGAACCCGCAGCCGCTCGGCCACGTGGTGCTCGAGGTCTTCACTGACCTTCTCGAGGATCTCGTCCAGGTCGGCGACCTGACGCCGGAACTGCGCCTGGCGCAGGGGCTGCAATGCCATGGTGACGCCAAAGGGCGCCGGGCCATCGTCGGTGAGTGCCCGGAGCGCCGCGACGTTCAGCTCGGCGAATTCCCGCCAGGTCTTCGCCACGGCCACGACCTGGCCGTGCACCGCGTCGTGCTCGGTCATCGTCCGGAGCCTGGCGAAGCGCTCGGTCATCTCGCCGCTGAGATCGACGACGCGGTCACGCATGACGCCGAACACGACGGGATCCGACGTCGCGCGCGCGTCCGCGCTCACGGCGATGACGTCGGCGAGACCGACCCGGAGATGCGTCAGCTCTCGGCGGTAGTTCGCGCGCTCGCGCAGGTCCTGGTAGTACCGGCCGCCGATGGAGGTCTCGTGTAGCTCGAGGACGGCCAGGAACAGGATGGCCACCAGGCCGGCACCGACCAGCAGAGAGAGGAGCACGAGCTGGGCGATGACCGGCAGCTGCCCGAGCAGGGCGAGCGACCGCCTCGGACGGCTCCTGACCGCGCCGCTCTCCGGCTCATCACCACCGATGTCCGCGGTGCCCATGGTGTCCCGTCCCCGTCATCGGCACACCCGGCCTGGAGGTTGAGCCCCCATGCTAGACTCCCCCGCATGACACGCATCGGCGTCCTTCTCGCGCTCGTCCTGCTTCTCGCGCCGGTGTCGGCGGCGTGGGCCTTCAACTGCCCGGTCGTCATCAAGCAGGCCGAGGACCTCATCAAGAAGGCCGAGGGCGGCAAGGTCACGGCCGACACCCGGCCGCTCATCGAGGAGGCCAAGAAGCAGGTGGCCGAGGCGAAGGCCAACCACGAGACGGCCAAGACCAAGCGCGACCACGGCGACGCCATCCGCAAGGCCAAGGTCGCCGCCGCCTACGCCGAGGAAGCGATCACCCTGCAGCTCCCGTGAGCCGGTTCGCGGGACAGGTCGCGCTGATCACCGGGGCCTCGGCCGGAATCGGCGCCGCGCTCGCCCGCGAATTCGCCCGCCAGGGCGCCGACCTCGCCTTGCTGGCGCGCCGCCACGACCGCCTCGCCGCGCTCTCCACCGAGATCGAACGCCAGGGCCGTCGTACGCTCGCGGTGGCGGCCGACGTTACCGTCGACGGTGACCTCGAGCGCGCGGTGACCGCCACGCGGACCGCGCTGGGCCGGCTCGACGTCGTGGTCGCCAATGCCGGCTTCGGGGTCGTGGGCCCGATCGAGAGCCTGACGCTCGACGACTACCGGCGCCAGTTCGAGACCAACGTCTTCGGCGTGCTGCGCACGGTGCGCGCCTCGCTCGAGGCGCTCAAGGCGACGCGCGGCCGGCTCGTCCTCCTCGGCAGCGTCGCCGGCTACATCGCCACGCCCGGCGGCTCACCCTACGCGATGAGCAAGTTCGCCGTGCGCGGGCTGGCCGATGCGCTGCGCTACGAGCTGGCGCCGGCCGGGGTGTCGGTCACGCTCGTCAGCCCGGGCTACGTCGAGTCCGAGATCCGCCGCGTGGACAACAGCGGCGTCTTCCGCACCGAGTCGCGCGAGCCGGTTCCGGCCTGGCTGATCATGCCGGCGGCGCGCGCGGCGCGACAGATCGTGCGGGCGGTGGCGCGCCGGCGGCGCGAGATCGTCGTCACCGCCCACGGCAAGATCGGCGTGTTCCTGCAGCGCCACACGCCGTGGCTCATCGCCGCGACCATCCGGGCCGCCGGCCTCAGGGCGCGACCGGAGCCGGTGCGGCGCTGACCTCGGCGCGCTCGCGCAGGTAGGCGGCGAGCGCGTCAGGCCACGGGCGCAGGTCGTCCTCTCCCAGCGCGGCCAGGCGGCCGTGCCCCAGCACCGAGTAGGCGGGCCGCTGGGCCCGCGCCCCGTACTCGGCGGCGGTCACCGGCGTCAGCGAGGGCGACAGGCCGCTGAGCCGGAAGATCTCGCGCGCGAAGTCGTACCAGCTCGTCGCGCCGGCATTGGTCAGATGGTAGAGCCCGGGGCCGCCGCGCGCGAGCATCCGCCACACCTTCGGCGCCAGATCGCGCGTGTACGACGGCGTCGCCACCTGGTCGCGCACCACGCGGATCGCGCGCCCCTCGCGGGCCAGCCGCAGCATCGTCTCGACGAAGTTCGTCCCACCCGTGCCGGCGCTGCGCGCGATGCCGTAGAGCCCGCACACGCGGAAGACCAAGGTGCCCGGGCAGCGGGTGAGGGCGAGCTGCTCGCCCTCGAGCTTGGAGGCGCCGTAAACGCTCAGCGGGGCCGGCGCGTCGTCCTCGCCGTACGGCGTCGCGCGGCGGCCGTCGAAGACGTAGTCGGTCGAGAAGTGCACGAGCGTGGCGCCCAGCGCCGCACAGGTCTCCGCCAGCGTGCCCACCGCACCGGCGTTCAGCGCGCGGGCGGCGGCGCGCTCGTCCTCCGCACGGTCCACCAGGTTGTAGGCCGCGGTGTTCACGACGTGGGTGGGACGCAGCTCGCGCAGGACGCGTGCCACCGCGGAGGCGTCGAGCACGTCGAGGTCGGCGTGAGTCAGGCGGATCAGCGTGCCCGGCAGGTCGAAGCTGCGCGCGAGGTCGAATCCGAGCTGGCCGGCAGCGCCGATCAGCGCGCACCGTACGGGCGCCGTCGTCATGGCCGGCTCAGGATGACACACCCGCGGGTCGGCCGCGCCGGCTCGGGCCCGAGGGCGCAGCGATCAGCGCGTGGAGTCGCCGGCGGTGTTCCCGGGCGACGAAAAGACGATGGCGGCGGCCACGACGCGGGCCAGCGCGTCGAGGCTGAACGGCTTG
>JBGQLG010000201.1:0-9851 GCA_041499965.1 Methylomirabilia bacterium | reverse complement strand
CGCATGACATCGACGATCCGCTCGACGTCGGCCACCGTCACCCCGGGGTGGCAGGGCAGCGTGAGGATGCGGCGGGCGACCGAGGCCGCCCCCGGACACGCCTGCTGGTCGGGCGCCAGGTAGCGCACGATGCCGGGGATGTCACCGACGGCGGTGGGATACGACGCGGTGGCGCCGATGCCGGCGGCGCGCAGGCGGGCGAGCAGGTCCGAGCGGTGCGCGCGGTCCCGCGTCAGGACGGGGAAGCGCAGGTAGACCGGCTGCGTGCCCTCGAGCGGGCGGGGCACCTCGATGCCCTCGACGCCGTCGATGCCCGATCGCAGCGCCTCGGCGCGGGCACGGCGGGTCGCGTTGTACGCGTCGGTCGCCGGCAGCAGCCGCTCGGTCAGCCGCCGCCGATACGCGGAGAGCTGCGCGAGCGGGAACCGGGGGTCGAAGTGCGAGCCGCCCAGGTCGAGGAGGCGGTCGGCGAGCCAGTAACGCGACGGCGCGAGCATGGCGGCGTAGGCCAGCGACTCGGCCACCGCGATGAGCGCATCGCCCCGGCCAGGTCGTGGGAGCGCGCGCACGCGGGAGGCGATCTTGCTCGCAAGATCGTCGCGCTGGGTGACCAGGATCCCACCGCCCATGGTCGTGATCCCCTTGCCCCGCCCGAGGCTGTAGAAGCCGGCGTCGCCGAACGTTCCGCACCGCCGGCCGTCCTGGGTCGCGCCCAAGCACTGGGCCGCGTCGTCGACCAGCGAGGTCCCGGCGCGGCGGGCGATCGTCTCCATGGCGGCGAGATCGCCGGGCAGGCCGTACAGCCCCGATGGCACGATGCAGAGCACGCGGCTGAGGTCGAGCCGGACGAGGGCGTTGAGGTCGAGGTCCAGCGTCTTGGGGTCCACGTCGCACAGTCGCACGGTGAGGCCCGCTCGGGCTACCGCCGAGGGAACGGAAAAGCACGTGTACGCCGGGATCACGACCTCGCGGCGCTCGGGCTCGCGCCGCAGGGCCGCCAGCAGGACCGCGAGCGCGGCCCGACCCGACGAGAGCAGGAACGCGTGGCGGACTCCGAGCCGGCGGCGCAGGCCCTCGCCCCGGTCGCCGGCTCCGCCGAAGCCCAGGAGCGAGCGCAGCACCGTGCGCACCGGCAAGGGAGCGCCGGCGGGCGCGACGAGGCGGAACCGCGTCATCGCGCGGCGCCGTTCCGGTACTCCATCCAGCTCTTCACCTGGAGGTCGGCGAGGCCCTTGCGGTCGATGGCTTCCACGAACCGCTGGGCGAGCTGGATGTCGGTGAGCAGCGGAATCCCGAAGTCGACCGTGCGCCGGCGGATGAGGTAGTCGTTGTTCAGCTCCTCTTCCTGCGAGCTCTTCGGGATGTTGATGACGAGATCGATGCGCTTGGCGGCCAGGTACTCGAGCACGTTGGGGCTGGCCGTGTCGAGCGGCCAGTGCAGCACGGTGGTCTCCACCCCGTGGCCGGCCAGGAAGGCCGCGGTGCCGGGCGTCGCGTACAGGGTCACACCCATCCGCTGCAAGGTCCGGCTCGATTCCAGGAACGCGGCCTTGGCCTCCACCGGCCCCGTCGACAGCAGCACGCTCGTCACCGGCAGCCGATAGCCGACCGAGAGCAGGGCCTTGAGGAAGGCCTCCTCGAAGTCGTCGCCCAGGCACGCCACCTCGCCGGTCGACGCCATCTCGACCCCCAGGGTGGGATCGGCGCCGTCGAGCCGGGTGAAGGAGAACTGGGGGGCCTTGACGCCGACGTAGTCGAGATCGAGCACGAGGCTGTTGGCGGTGGCGTCCGGCTCGCGGCGGTCCAGCATCACCTCGGTGGCCCGCTCGATGAAGTTCGTCCCCAGGATCTTGGAGACGAACGGGAAGCTGCGCGAGGCGCGCACGTTGCACTCGATGACCTTGACGTCGTTGCCCTTGGCGATGAACTGGATGTTGAAGGGGCCGTGCAGCTCCAGCGCCCGCGCGATCCGCGCCGTGATGCGCTTGATGCGGCGCATCGTCTCCAGATACGTCCGCTGGGGCGGCAGCACCAGGGTGGCGTCGCCGGAGTGCACGCCCGCGTTCTCGACGTGCTCGCTGATGGCCGAGACCACCAGCTCGCCGCGACAGGCCACGGCGTCCATCTCCAGCTCCTTGGCGTTCTCGATGAACTTGCTCATGACCACCGGATGCTGGGGGGAGACGTCGACCGCCTTGCGCAGGAACGCCTCCAGCTCGCGCTCGTTGGAGGCCACGCCCATGGCGGCGCCGCTAAGCACGTAGGACGGCCGGACCAGCACGGGATAGCCGATGCCGGCCGCGAAGGTGCGCGCGGCCTCGACGGTGTCGAGCTCCCTCCACGCCGGCTGCTCGATGCCCAGCGTGTCGAGCAGGCGCGAGAACTTGTGGCGGTCCTCGGCGGTGTCGATGCTCAGCGGCGACGTGCCCAGGACCTTCACCCCCGCCTCGTGCAGGGGCAGCGCCAGGCGGTTGGGAATCTGCCCACCCATGGATACGATCACGCCCATCGCGCCCTCGCGACGGTAGATCGCCAGCACCGTCTCGGGGCTCAGCTCGTCGAAGTAGAGCCGGTCGCACTCGTTGTAGTCGGTGCTGACCGTCTCCGGGTTGTAGTTGATAATGACCGTCCGGTAGCCCAGGCGCTTGAGGGCCAGCACGGTGTTGACGCTGCACCAGTCGAACTCCACCGAGCTGCCGATGCAGTAGGCGCCGGAGCCCAGCACGATGACCGCGTCGCCCGCGCCCGGCTCGACGTCGTCCTCCTGGCCGTTGTAGGTCAGGTACAGGTAGTTCGTCCGGGCCGGATACTCGGCGGCCAGCGTGTCGATCTGCTTGACCCAGGGATGGAGCCCGAGCGCCTCGCGCTGAGTCCGCACGTCCCACTCGCGCGCGCCGGTGAGGGCGGCGAGCTGGCGGTCGGCGAATCCGGTCTGCTTGGCCTCGAGCATCAGCGCCCGGGGCAGCGGAGCGGCGCCGTGAGCGCGGACGCGCTCGGCCACCTCGACCACGCGCGCGATGCGCTGCAGGAACCAGCGGTCGATGCGGGACAGCTCGTGGATGCGCTCGATCGACACGCCGCGCCGCAGCGCTTCGGCGACGGCGAAGACCCGCTCGGGCGTGGGCTCCCGCAGCTCCACCTCGAGGTTCTCGGCGCGCGACGGGCGGCCGCCGATCAGGCCGTCGGCGCCGGTCTCGAGCATGCGGACCGCCTTCTGCAGCGCCTCCTCGAAGGTGCGGCCGATCGCCATCACCTCGCCGACCGACTTCATGCCCGAGCCCAGGCGGGGCGACACGTGACGGAACTTCTGCAGGTCCCAGCGCGGCATCTTCACCACGACGTAGTCGAGGGCCGGCTCGAAGCAGGCCGTGGTCGCGCCGGTGATCGAGTTGCGCAGCTCGGGCAGGCCGTAGCCCACGGCCAGCTTGGCCGCCACCAGGGCCAGCGGGTAGCCGGTGGCCTTCGAGGCGAGGGCCGAGCTGCGCGACAGGCGGGCGTTGACCTCGATCACCCGGTAGTCGTCGGTGTGCGGGTCGAGCGCGTACTGGATGTTGCACTCGCCCACGATGCCGAGGTGCCGGACGACCCGGATGGCCAGGCTGCGCAGACGGTGGTACTCGTGGTTGGTCAGCGTCTGGCTGGGGGCGACGACGATGCTCTCGCCCGTGTGGATGCCCATCGGGTCGAAGTTTTCCATGTTGCAGACGGTGATGCAGTTGTCGAAGCGATCGCGCACGACCTCGTATTCGATCTCCTTCCAGCCGGCCAGGTACTCCTCGACCAGCAGCTGGGCGCTGTGGGCCAGCGCCTTGGCCGCCCGCTCGCGGACCTCCTCGGGCGTCCGGCAGAGGCCGGAACCGAGGCCGCCGAGCGCGTAGGCCACGCGCAGCATCACCGGGTATCCGATCTTGGCGGCGATCGCGACGGCGGCCTCGATGGACGTGGCCGCCGCGCTGCGCGGCACCTTCACGTCGATCTCGGCCAGCTTGCTCACGAACAGCTCGCGGTCCTCGGTCTCCCGGATCGCCTGCACGGGGGTGCCGAGCACGCGCACGCCCCACCGCTGCAAGATGCCGTGGGCCTCCAGCTCGAGACCGCAGTTGAGCGCGGTCTGGCCGCCGAAGCCGAGCAGGATGCCGTCGGGCCGCTCGCGCTCGATCACCTTCTCGACGAAGTGGCGGGTGACGGGCAGGAAGTAGACCTGGTCGGCCAGGTAGTCGGAGGTCTGGATGGTGGCGATGTTGGGATTGATCAGGACCGTGGTGATCCGCTCCTCCCGCAGCGCCTTGATGGCCTGGCTGCCGGAGTAGTCGAACTCGCCGGCCTCACCGATCTTGAGGGCGCCGCTGCCCAGGATGAGGACCTTCCGGGGCTTAGCGTCCATCGAGGGCCTCGACGAGCTCGTCGAACAGAAAGGTCGTGTCGAGCGGACCGGGCGCGGCCTCGGGGTGGAACTGCACGCTCATGAATGGCCGGGAGCGGTGCCGGATGCCCTCGTTGGTGCCGTCGTTGAGATTGCGGAACCACGGCTCCCACTCGGCCGGCAGCGTCTGCTCGTCGACCGCGAAGCCGTGGTTCTGGGAGGTGATGTAGCAGCGCGGGGTGCCGACCCGGCCGCACGGCTGGTTCTGGCCGCGATGGCCGAACTTCAGCTTGTACGTGTCGGCGCCGGCCGCGAGGGCCAGGATCTGGTTGCCCAGGCACACGCCCAGGATGGGCCGGCCCAACTCCATCGCGCGCCGGACGTGCTCGATGGTGGCGGCGCAGGTCTTGGGATCGCCGGGACCGTTGGAGATCATGAGGGCGTCGAAGTCCTCGGAGAGGAAGTCGTGGTCCCACGGCACCCGCAGCACCGAGAGGCCGCGGTCGACGAGGTTGCGCACGATGCTGTGCTTGCACCCGCAATCGACCAGGACCACCCGCCGCCGGCCGATGCCGTAGAGGATGGGCTCCTTGACGCTGACGGCGGCCACCAGATTTTCGCGATTGGGGTCGCGCAGCTCGACGTCGACGTCGTCGTCACCGACCAGCTTGCCGAGCATGACTCCGCGCTCGCGCAGCCGCTTGGTCAGCGCGCGCGTGTCCACACCCGACAGGCCCGGCACCGCCTGCTCGGCGAGCCATCCCCCGAGACTGCTGGCGGCGCTCCAGTGGCTGTAGTCGACGGCGGCTTCGGCCACCACGAGCCCCGAGACCTGGATGGCGTCCGACTCGAACGAGGGGTGCAGGCCGGCCGCTCCCCCGCGGGCGGGGACGCCGTAGTTGCCGACGAGCGGATAGGTAAGCACCAGGATCTGTCCCTTGTAGGAAGGATCGGTCAGGGCTTCGGGATAGCCGACCATGCCCGTGTTGAACACGACCTCGCCGCTCGTGGCCGAGGGAAAGCCGAAGCCGCGGCCCGGGAAGACCGACCCGTCCTCGAGGACGAGTCGGCGCTCCCGGATCGGCGCGGACGTGTGGTCGTGCCCGCTCAAAACAGCGTGTAGATGAACGGAGCGACCGCTGACCCCTGGGTCAGCACAATGAGCCCGCCGAACAGCACCAGGATCAACACGATCGGCAGGAGCCAGAACTTCTTCCGCTCCCGCATGAACGCCCACAGCTCGACGACGAAATCGCCCATCTCGCTCCTCCCCTCAGAACTGTCGCAGCATGTGCGTGGCCGGCCGGGTCTTGCACCGCATTCGATAGCTCTCACCCGCGCGGTCGAACTTCCGGCGCATCGGGTCGTGACTGACGAGCCGCATCACCAGGCCGATCGGCGTGACGACGAGATAGAACACCAGCCCGAGGATGATGCGCGTGTTGATCCACGCCAGCACCTCGCCCAGGGCCATCCACGCCCGGTGGACCGGGGCCAGGATGCGCGGCGCCACCAGCGCGGGTACGATCAGCGCCACCGCCAGGACCAGCGCCCACGAGCGCACGGGCTGGTGGCGCCACACCAGCGGCCACAGCCCCATCACGCCGAAGATCCCACCGACCAGGAAGCCGAACTGTCGCAGCTGCCGGACCGACGCGTGTGTCTTGGCCATGCCCTTCATCATTCCTCCCATCAGTCCAGCTCGAATTCTTTGCGCCAGTCGCTGTCGCCTTCCAGGGCCTTCTGGCGCGACTTCTCGAGGACGCAGTTCTCCAGCACCAGCAGGTCCATCTCCGTGCGCATGAAGCAGCGGTAGGCGTCGGCCGGCGAGCCGACGATGGGCTCGCCGCGCACGTTGAACGAGGTGTTCACGATGACGCCGCAGCCCGTCTTGGCCTCGAAGGCCTTGATCAGCCCGTAGTAGCGCGGGTTGGTCGCCTCGTGCACCGTCTGGATCCGCGCCGAGTAGTCGATGTGGGTGACGGCGGGGATGTCCGACTTCGGGACGTTGAGCAAGTCGATGCCCCACAGGTTCTGCGACTCGGCGGGGACGGGCGTGCGGCGATGCTCCTTCACCGGCGCCACCAGCAGCATGTAGGGGCTGTCACAGTCCATCTCGAAGTAGTCGGCCACGCGCTCGCGGAGCACCGAGGGCGCGAAGGGCCGGAACGACTCCCGGTACTTGATCTTGAGGTTCATGACCGACTGCATCTTGGTGCTGCGGGCGTCGCCGATGATGCTGCGGCCCCCCAGCGCGCGCGGCCCGAACTCCATGCGTCCCTGGAACCAGCCGATGACCTTGCCAGCGGCCATCTCGTCGGCCACGCGGGTGAGCATGTCGGCGTCGCTCAGCCGCTCGTAGGGAGCGTCCTGAGCCTTGAGGAACCCCTCGATCTCCTCGTTGCTGAACTTGGGCCCGAGATAGCCGCCCTTCATCGCGTCGTCGGGCGGGCTGGTCTTGCGCGCCCGTCCCTCGAGGCGATGGTAGGCGAGCAGGGCCGCCCCGACCGCGCCGCCGGCGTCACCGGCGGCCGGCTGGATCCACAACCCCCGAAACGGCCCCTCTCGGAGGATGCGACCGTTACCCACGCAGTTGAGCGCCACCCCGCCGGCCAGGCAGAGGTTGTCGCTGCCCGTCTCGCGGTGCAGCGTGCGGGCCAGGCGGAGCATCACCTCCTCGGTGACCTCCTGGACGGAGCGGGCCAGATCCATCTCGCGCTGGCCGAGCTTCGTCTCCGCCTCGCGCGGCGGGCCGTCGAACAGCGCGTCGAAGCGCGAATTCGTCATCGTCAGGCCGGTGCAGTAGTTGAAGTAGTCCATGTTCATGCGGAAGGTGCCGTCGGGCTTGAGGTCGATCAGGTTGTCGTAGATCGCTTGCACATACTTCGGCTGCCCGTACGGCGCGAGCCCCATGACCTTGTACTCGCCCGAGTTCACCTTGAAGCCGGTGTAGTAGGTGAACGCCGAGTAGAGCAGGCCGAGCGAGTGCGGAAACGGGATCTCCCACAGCGGGGTCAGCTCCTGGCCCTCGCCGAGCCAGGCCGAGCTCGTCGCCCACTCGCCCACGCCGTCCATGCAGAGCACCGCGGCGGTGTCGAACGGAGACGGATAGAAGGCCGAGGCCGCGTGCGACTCGTGGTGCTCGCCGAAGAGGAACTGCGGCAGATCCTGCTTCGAGATCCCGTCGCCCAGCTCCAGGAACGCGCGCTGCAGCAGCGTCTTGTGGAAGAGCTTCTCGTGCAGCCAGACCGGCATCGACTTCAGGAACGACCGGATGCCACTCGGGGCGTAGCCGAGATACGTCTCGAGGAGGCGCTCGAACTTCAGCAGCGGCTTGTCGTAGAACGCGACGTACCGGAGGTCCTTGACCCCGATGCCGCCTTCCTTGAGGCAGTAGCGAACGGCTTCCCGCGGGAACCCGGCGTCGTGCTTCTTCCGGGTGAAGCGCTCCTCCTGGGCGGCAGCGATGATCTCGCCGTCGCGGATGAGGCAGGCGGCGCTGTCGTGGTAGTACGCCGAGATGCCGAGGATGTCAGTCACGTCGTTTCCTCCAAGCTGAACAAGATGCCTCCCCTTCGCCGATGCGCGTGTGCCGCGGGCACCCGATCATCGCAAGGCCCGTGCCCATCGAGGACCGGCCTAACTACTGGAATCACTGTAGATTCAGACCACACATCTGGCTCTGAGCCGCGCAAAAAGTTGAGGTTTGCCGGGCCTGTCAAAAAAATCGACAACTTGCGTGCGTTGAGGCCGCGCAACTCTTGCGGCCGACAGGCAAGTCCCTGTCTGATCTGGCTTTTGTCGATTCTCACGCGTGCCTGCTTCCCTCAATGATCGTGGGACGTTGCGTCGACCACCGACGCTCAGTTGCTCAGCCGCTTGCGCAGGATAGGTCCCACCACTGTCGTCAGCCCGACCGGCAGCTTCTGCCACGCTCGGATCATCCACTGGTATCGCGGGTCGTCGCTATGGATGACCGACGCCCGGTCGCTCGGATCCACCTGCCACGGCAGCGGGCGCTCTTGGCCACCCCACTGCATCTTGAACTTGTAGGTCCCACCGCCTCGCGACGAGCGGCCGAAATCCAGCCAGCCCAACCCCTTGTCGCAGGCGGACCGCATGACCTCCCAGTACAGGAGGTTACTCGGGCACCGGCTCCGCCACTCGCGCAACGAGGAGGCCCAGGGGACGAGCACGGTATCGCGGAACGTCATGACCACGCCCCCGGCCACGACGCGCGCCCCGTCCCGCACCAGCAGCAGGCGGGCGTCGCCGGCGAACTCCTCCAGGATGGCGGCGAAGAACCGCCGGGAGTGCACCGGCGAGCCGAGATCCCGCATGTTGTGGGCGAACACGGCGTAGAAATCGTCCAGCCCCTCGATGCCACACCAGGCGGGCGTCAGGCCGCTGCTCGTGGCCTTGCGGACCTGGTTCCTCACCTTCGCGTCCAGGCGCTTCCACATCGCCTCGGGATCGGCGGCCAGGTCGAGCATGACGCTCACCTTCGCGCCGAGCGATGCCAGCGTCAGCCCGCTTGGATACCCCTGGCGTAGCTCGACCACTCCGGCGCGCTCGCGCGTCGCCACATCCTGGGCTGCCGCCCACAGGGCGGCGCGCGCTTCGGCATCGTCGGCGCAGAGACCACCCTCGTCGAGGAACGGCAGCGACACCAACGAGCGCCCGCCCAGGGCACCGCGGAACAGCACGAGGGGCAGGACGCCGCGCACGCCGCGCTCGTCGCGCGCCCACAGGTAGACGGGCGCGTGGCCGTAGCTGCGCTCGATCACGCGCGCCCAGCCTCGGCGATGGTACACACCGGCGTCCGTGGCCCGCGAGACGTACGCGTCCCAGGCGAGATCGTCGCCGAGGCCGAATCGACAGATCTCGGCCCGCATCACCTCGACTCCTGCAGGACGAGCGCACCGGGCAGCGCACGCTGGAGTGCCTCGCGCACGGTGCCGAAGGGGATGGTGCCGAGAAGGTGCGCCAGCTTGGCCTCGTGGCGCTGCTGGCCCACGTAGTGACGGAACCGCCGGTGCCAGGCCATGGCGGGCCGCGGCTGACCGGGATCGAGCTCCCAGGGATGGAAGTAGAACATCACCGGCTTGTGCTCGCTGGCATTGACCCGCCGGATCCCCGCCTCGATCAGGCCGCCCGGCAAGAGACGGAAGTAGCCCCCACCGCCGATCGGCAGATTGACGCCACAGAGACGGACGGTGCCGATCGGAAACTCGAGGAGCTTCTGGTTGCCGCGCCGCCAGATCTCGTACGGGAAGCGCGGGGCCTCCCGATCGCCGTAGCGATCGTGCATGATCGGGTACACGCTGGAGTCGTACTGAAACCCCTCCTCGGCCAGGATCGCGTAGGCCCACCGCTCGTCCGGCCCGATGGAGAAGCTCGGCGCGCGGTAGCCGAGCACCGGCTGGCCGCCGACGTCCTCCAGGACGGCCTTGGCGCGGCGGATCTCCTCGCGAAAAACCTCCGGTCG
>JBGQLG010000200.1:0-9865 GCA_041499965.1 Methylomirabilia bacterium | reverse complement strand
GACTGCTTCTTCGTGGCCCCCAACGACCTGGCGACCTCGATGGGCCACATCGGCAACATGGGCCATCCCGACGTCCAGCAGACCGTCGACGGCGCCATCACGAAGATCGCCCAGGCCGGCCGCGTGGCCGGCACGCTCGTCAACGCCGCCAACGTCGAGCGCTACACGAAGCTGGGCGCGCGGGTGGTGATGACGAGCTTCTTCCCGTGGATCCAGGCCGGGGCCAAGGATCTGATCGACCGCGCGGCGGCCGGCGTGCGCGGCTGAGCTCGCGATGCTCGTGTTCCACGAGCATCACGCGCTCCCCACGGCTCAGGTCGGGAGGGCGCCGCGCGTCTTCGTTGCCAACCGGTAGACGCTGGTGCGGGCGGTGAGGAAGAGGACGGTACCGTCCTCGCCCCAGGCCAGGTTTGCGGGCAGCTCCGGCAGGACGATGCGCCCGAGGAACTTGCCGTCTGGACGGCACACCCAGACGCCGCCTGGGCCGGTGCAGAATACGTTGCCGCGGACGTCCACCTTGAGGCCGTCGGGGACGCCGGGATCCTCCGAGGCCAGGTCCAGCAGGATGCGGCTGCGGGTCAGCGAGCCGTCCTTCCCAACGTCGAACGCGCGGATGTGCTTGTGGGCGGAGTCGTCGATGTAGAGCACGGATTCGTCGGGCGAGAAGGCGAGGCCGTTCGGCAGCGCGAAGTCGTCGACCAGCAGCCGCAGTGTTCCGTCGGGGGCGATCCGGTACACGCCGTTGCAGGGCTGCTCCTTGCCCGGGATCGGCTTCGTCCACCAGCCCGCGGGTCGCACGGTCCCCGCCGGCGCCGGCTGCACGCCGTAGGGCGGGTCCGTGAAGTAGATCGAGCCGTCGGACTTGACCACGATGTCGTTGGGGCTGTTCAGCCGCTTGCCCTGGAACTGCTCGGCCAGGACCGTGCGGGCGCCGTCGTCGGCGACGCGGGTCACGCGGCGTCCGTCGTGCTCGGCCGCCAGCACGCGCCCCTGGCGATCGAGCGTGAGGCCGTTGGACATCCCCGTGGCAAACGTGGTCAGCTCCGGCCCTTCGGGCAGCCGGCGCCAGCGCACGATCCGCTTGTTGGGAATGTCGCTGAAGAGCAGGTAGGTGCCGCGCCACACCGGCCCCTCGGTGAAGGCCAGCCCGCCGGCGATGCGCTCGATGGCCGCGTCGGGAGCGACGAGATCGTGGAGACCGGGGTCGCGCACTTCCAGGGGTGACATGGTGTCCTCTCCTCAGGCCGGGATGATCGGCAGAACGATTTTGGATGCGCGGCCGCGCGCGTGGAAGACGGTGTTGTCGGTGACGACGCGGCGGCGGTCGCGCCCGAGCGGCTCGCCCGTGTTGGGATTGACGTCGAAGCGCGGGTGGTTCGAGCTCGAGATGTCGAGACGGATGCGATGGCCGGGCATGAAGAGGTTGCTGGTCGGATAGAGCGTGACGGTCACCTGCACGGCAACGCCCGGGGTCACGGGCTCGCCCCGCTCGCGGCCGTTGCGATAGCGCAGCCGCGTGATGCTGTCGCTGAGGTTCAGCGCGTAGCCGAGCGGATGCCACGGGCTCGGCGGGTAGACGTCGACGAGCTTGGCCGTGAAGTCGGTATCGACGGCGGAGGTCGCGACCCACAGCACCACGTCGATGGGGCCCGTCACCTCGGTGGGCTCTCGCAGCGGATCGGTCTGGAAGACGAGGACGTCAGGACGCGAGCCGAGCGGGAGGTAGGGCGGGCGGCAGCCGTGGAACGCGGGCGCCTCGCGCTGGTCGAAGCCGCCCGGGCGCATGATGTCAGACGTGCGCTCACCACGCCCGAGGTAGCTCGGATCCGCAATCCCCGCCGGCGGCGGCAGGACGTCGCGCAGCGACGAGACGTTGCCGCCGATGGACGGCACGGGATGAGCCGGGTCGAACCGGTAGGTGGTGGCCGAGTCGTCCTCACGCGGCGGCTCGGGGCGGAGCGAGCCGTCGCCGTGCAGATGGAAGTCGGTGAAGCGCGTGCGCGCCAGCGGCCACTCGTGCTCGTCGCGCCAGCGGCCGCCGTGCACGAGCCGGCCAGCGCCCGAGCGCCGCCCCGAGCCGCCGCCCATCACGAAGATCCGTAGCGGCGCCTCGGCGTCGAGTCCGTTGTCCACGCCGCGAAGCCACCGGTCGAACCAGCGCAGGTGCAGCTCGTCGAAGCTCGGCAGAGCCGCCTGGCGCCCGAACTCCACGTCGCCGGCGTACGACAGCTCGACCGTCTTCGCTCCGTGCGTCCACGGCCCCACGAGGGCGCGCACCGGGCGGCGCCCGCCGGCCCGAAGGCCGACGAAGTTCTGGAACGTCGCCCGCGTGTACGAGTCGTACCAGCCGCCCACGAAGAGGATGGGCATCTCCGGGAAGCGATTCCAGTGGGCGCGCGGGTTGAGGCTCGGGTGCTTCCAGTAGTCGTCGTAGTCGGCCCGGGTGAGGATCTCCAGCGCCCATTTCTCGTAGGGCGGCACCAGCGCGAGCTGCGTCTGGCCGGGCCGGATGGGCATCCGCTGCAGCCAGTCCGAGAACGGCGGCGCGCCCAGGTTGAGGGCCGGCGTGACGGAGGGCGACGCGGTGAGCGCCGCCTGGGTGTTGTACGCCGAATGCCAGAAGGCCCAGGCGAGGAAGCGGAGCTCGAGGGCGCCACCGTGCCGGACCGAGCTCTCGTGAGCGTCGGCGCCGCTCATGTTGGGCACCATCGTCGCGAGCCCCTCGGGCCCCAGCGCAGCCATCGCGGTCTGCGTCCAGCCCGACCACGAGGTCCCGAACGACCCCACCGTCCCGTTCGCCCACGCCTGCCCACGGATCCACGCGATGGTGTCAGCGCCGTCCTCGGCCTCGGGGACCAGGAAGTTCACGTCGCCCTCGGAGCGAAAGCACCCGCGGCAGTCCTGGTTGACCACCACGTAGCCGCGCGCCGCGAACCAGCGGCACTCGCCGAGTAGCGCCTCCGTCTCCGTCTTGTCGTATGGCGTGCGATGCAGCAGCACGGGCCGGGGATCGGACACCGGACGCCCGTCGCGGGCCGGACGATAGACGTCGGTGGCCATACGCACGCCGTCACGCATGACGACCATCACGTTCTCGGTCAGGTGCACCTCGAGCTCGGGGACGGATGACCGGACGGCTGGGTCGAGCGGCTTCATGTCGGGCGATGGCTCCTGTGAGGGGGCTCAGCCCCGGCCGATAGTAACCTCATCGGGCTGCCGGCGTGGCCTGACTGGGGGTGCTACAGAGGATCAGGTTTTGCTGCGGCTCAGGTAGCGCTCGACGTGCTGCGCGAAAGCGAGAAAGTCGTCGAGGCCCGAGTTCAACAGCTCGTGGATCCGTCCGGGATCGACCGCGAGGTAGCCGTGAACCAGTACGTTGCGAAAGCCGGCAATCCCGCGGAAGCCCCGGGCGAACGCGTCCGGGAGGACACCCAGCCGGCCGAGCATGTCGATGGCGCTGGCGTAGTCGGGGGTGTCGTGCCCGGCGCTGGCGGTCAGGTGTGTGGCGATGTCCAGGGCATTCTGTGCACAGAGCTGGAGTCCTCGCTCGATCGCCCACAGCGTATCGGGCTCGGCGACCAGGGCAGCCAGGGGTCGGCCGGCGTGACGGCGAAGCCGCTGCATCGCCGCGTCCAACGCGAGAAGGTGGCGGCGGATGACGGCAAGGTCGGGCTCGCCCGGACTCATCGACCGAAGCGAGCCGCGGCGATCCTGGCCACGTGCGCCGCCTCGATCTTCGCGAGCTGCGGGAGGTAGTCGCAGTAACGGGAGAGCGCGTAGCCCTCGCGCGTCGTGGTCGACCGCAGATCGCGGGAGAGGATCCGCTGGCCGTCGCGGAGGACGCGGTGATAGAGCAGCGGCGGTGCATCGTTCAGCACGATCACGTCCACCCGGTTCGTGCCCAGCGCTGCCATCAGCACGGCGGCGAGGTCGGCAGCGTACCCGAATGCCGAGCCCGCCACTCGTGCGTCGGCGAGAAACACGGCGACATCGACGTCGCTGTGCGCGAGCGCCGCGCCTGTCGCCGTCGACCCGAACAGATAGGCCTCGAGCACCTCGGCCCGAGGCTGCAGGGCGGTGGTCAACGTCGAGAGCAGAACCCGCGAAGCAGCCGTGGCCATGGCCCCAGGATCGCACACAACCCGTGATCGCCGCACGTCGCCACGGACGAGCGCGACCATGTCCGGCAGGACTGTCACGCCTGCGGCCGATCGGCCGGCCGCGGACGGGACAGCGCGCTGAGCCCGGCTACACGAGCTTGACGTTCTTGAGCGGCAGACTGCGCACCGGCTTGCCCGTCGCCGCGAAGACCGCGTTGAGCACCGCCGGCGTGACCACGCAGATGGTCGGCTCGCCGACGCCCCCCCAGAAGTCGTACGTCGGCACGATCACCGTCTCCACCTTCGGCATCTCGGCCAGCTGGAGAATCCGGTAGCGGTCGAAGTTCAGGTCCGTCATGCGCCCGTTCTGCACCGGGCACTCGCCGTAGAACGCCGCACTCAGGCCATAGGCCACCGAGCCCTCGACCTGAGCGGCGATCTGATCGGGGTTGACCGCGTGGCCGCAGTTGAGCGCCAGCACCATCCGGCGCACCTTCACCTTGCCGTCGCCGCTCACCGAGACCTCGGCGACGGCCGCCGAGTAGCTGCCGTAGCCCATGAACTGCGCGAGGCCGCGATGCACGCCGGCGGGCAGGGGCTTGCCCCAGTCGCCCTTCTCCGCCGCGGCGTTGAGGACGGCGAGGTGCTTGGGATGCTTGCTCATCAGGGCGCGGCGGAACTCGAGCGAGTCGACCCCGGCGGCCCGGGCCACCTCTTCCATGAAGCATTCCATGTACACGGCGTTCTGGTTGGTGTTGACGCCGCGCCAGGGACCGACCGGCACGTGGGTGTTGCGCATCGCGTACTCGATCAGCAAGTTCGGCACGGAGTAGCCGAGCTGGGCGTCACCGGGCTTGTCCGTGTAGCCCTGGAGCTGGCGGTCGTCCTTGTTGTTGGCGATCAGCGCGGGATTCGAGAACGCGTTGATCGACTGGCCGGACACGCGCACGTGCAGGCCCACGAGCGCGCCCTTGTCGTCGAGGCCCGCGGCCAGCTTGCATTGCGAGATGGGCCGGTAGAAGTCGTGGCCCATGTCCTCCTCGCGCGACCAGATCATCTTGACGGGGACGTCGGGGAACTGCTTGGCGATGAGGGTCGCCTGGCGGACGAAATCCTGGGTGCCACCGCGCCGGCCGAAGCCGCCGCCCAGATCGTGCCGGTACACCTCGCACTGGGCCAGCGGCACGCCCGACTGCTCGGACAGGGCGGCCAGCGAGGCCTCGGCGTTTTGCGTCGGCACCCAGCACTCGGCCCGGTCCGCCGAGATCTTCACCGTGCAGTTCATCGGCTCCATCGTCGCGTGGGCCAGGAACGGCGTGCTGTAGACCGCTTCGACCTTCCTGGCGGCGGCCTGGATCGCGGCGGGCGCGTCGCCCTCGTTGCGGAAGGCGTACGCCTCCTTCGCCGCCAGCCCCTCGGCGAGGTGCGCGGCGATCGTGGCGCTCGACTGGGAGGCGCCGGCACCCTCGTCCCAGACGATCGGCAGCACATCGAGCGCGGACTTGGCCCGCCACCACGTGTCGGCGACGACCGCGACGGTCGCGTCGTTCACCTTGACGACGCGGCGGACGCCGGGCCGGCCGGATACCTTCGCCTCGTCGTAGCTCACGAGCTTGCCGCCGAACACCGGGCAGGCCTTCACGGCCGCGTGCAGCATGCCCGGCAGCGTGAGATCGATCGCGTAGACCTTGCTGCCGTTGAGCTTGTCGGCCGTGTCCAGCCGCTTCATCGGCTTGCCGGCGATCTTCCAGCTCTTCGGATCCTTGAGCGTGATGCTCTTGGGGTCCGGCGCCTCCAGCTTGGCGGCGGCGTCGGCCACCTTGCCGTAGGTGGTCTTGCGTCCGGAGGCCGCATGCGTGATGACGCCGTCGGCCACGCTGACCTCGCCGACCGGCACCTTCCACTCGTCGGCCGCCGCCTGCAGCAGCATCATGCGGGCGGCGGCGCCGCCGCGACGGACGTAGTCCTGCGAGGTACGGATGCCGCGGCTGCCGCCGGTCCCCATCTCGCCCCAGACGCGCTTGCGCGCGAGGTTCTGGCCCGGCGTGATCGACTCGGTGGTTACCTTCTTCCAGTCGCACTCGAGCTCCTCGGCGACGAGCTGGGCCAGGCCGGTGAGCGTGCCTTGCCCCATCTCCGAGCGCGCGATGCGGATCACGCAGGTGTCGTCGGGCTTGACGACGACCCAGGCGTGGACCTCGACGCCGGCGCCGGCCACGGTCTTGGCCTCGGCCGACCCGAGTCCGAGCGGCAGACGCATCCCGACGGCCAGGCCGCCGCCGGCCGCGGCCGACCCGACGATGAAGGCGCGACGTGACAGCGTCATGTCAGGCCCCCTTCTGGCCGGCGGCCATGTGCACCGCCGCGCGGATGCGCTGATACGTGCCGCACCGGCAGATGTTGGCCATGGCGTCGTCGATGTCCTTGTCGGACGGCTTCGGATTCGTCTTCAGCAGCGCCGCCGCGGCCATGATCTGCCCCGACTGGCAATAGCCGCACTGGGGGACGTCGAGCGCCGCCCAGGCTTTCTGGACGGGATGCGCGCTGGTGGCCGACAGGCCCTCGATGGTGACGATCTTGTCCGTGGCCTTCACGCTGCCGACCGGGATGGAGCAGGAGCGCGCCAGCCCGCCGTTGAGGTGCACGGAACAGGCGCCGCACTGCGCGACACCGCACCCGTACTTGGTGCCCGTCAGGCCCACCTGCTCGCGGATGGCCCACAGGAGCGGCGTGTCGGCCTCCACCTGCACGTCACGGATCCGGCCATTGATGTTCAGCTTTGCCATGGACTTCCTCCGGGAGTTGATCTCCGAGGGGGCTTACACTAACCGACACTCGAAGACGTGCCAAGGAGGATGTGTGCGGGCCACCAGGGTGAAGACAATCCTCCCGGGACCGAAGGGCGGCTTCTACTTCGGAAGCGGTGTCGCCTTCCGGCGCGATCAGCTCGGCTTCTACGAGTCGTGCGCGCGGCAGTACGGTGATCTCGCCGCGACGCGGATGGGCCCTTTCCGCATCGTGATGATCTACCACCCGGACGCCATCGAGGAGCTGCTCGTGACCCGCAGCCGGGATTTCGTCAAGAGCCCCGGCGTGCAGTTGCTTCGTCCCCTGCTCGGCGACGGCCTGCTCCTCTCCGAGGGCGACACCTGGCTGCGCCAGCGCCGGCTCGTCCAGCCGGCGTTCCACCGCCAGCGGGTGACCGGCTACGGCGAGGCGATGGTGGCCCTCACCGAGCGCCACGTGGCGCGCTGGAACCACGGTGACGTCGTCGAGGTGCACGCCGAGATGATGGCGCTGACCCAGGCGATCGTCGGCAAGACGCTCTTCGACGCCGACGTCTCGGGCGACGCTCACGAGGCCGGCCAGGCGGCCAAGGTGCTGGCGGAGGACTTCGGCGCCCGGCTGCAGAGCTTCCGCCTGGTTCCCTACTGGGTGCCGACTCCCGGAAACCTCCGAGCCCGCCGGGCCGTCCGGCGCCTCGACGCGCTCGTCCGTCGCATCATCGCCGGGCGCCACGCGAGCGGCGAGGATCGCGGCGACCTGCTCTCCATGCTGGTGCAGGCCCAGGACGCCGACGACGGCACGCGGATGACCGCCCGCCAGGTCCGCGACGAGGTCATGACCATCTTCCTGGCCGGCCACGAGACGACCGCGGTGGCGCTGTCGTGGACGTGGTACCTGCTCGGCCGCCACCCCGACGTCGAGGCCCGGCTCGCTGACGAGCTGCGCGACGTCCTCGGTGGTCGAACGCCCTCCGTCGCCGATCTGCCCCGGCTGAAGTACGCCGAGATGGTGGTGACGGAGTCGATGCGTCTCTACCCGCCGGCCTATGGCATCGGCCGTCAAGCGGTGAAGGCGACCGAGATCGCCGGGCACGCCTTCGCGCGGAGCGACATCTTCGTCGCGCCCACGTGGGTGGTGCATCGCGACCCCCGCTGGTTCGAGGAGCCCGAGGCCTTCCGCCCGGAGCGGTGGGCCGGCGACCTCGCCCGCCGGCTCCCGCGCTTCGCCTACTTCCCGTTCGGGGGCGGGCCGCGCCAGTGCATCGGCAACAGCTTTGCGCAGATGGAGGCCGTCCTCCTCCTCGCCGCCATCGCCCAGCGCTTCCAGCTATCACTCGTCCCCGGCCAGCGGATCACGCCAACGCCCTACGTCACGCTCCGGCCGGAGCCCGGAATCCGGATGCGACTCACTCATCGGAGGCCCGTATGAACACGGTGGAGACAGCGCTCGGTCCGATCGCCACGACCGAGCTCGGCCCGACGCTGATGCACGAGCACGTCGTCACCCGCTCCCCGGGGGTGCAGGAGAACTGGCCCCACCTGTGGGACCGCGACGCCATCCTGGCCATCGCCGAGCGGAAGATGGCCGATCTCTACAGCCGCGGCATCCGCGCGATCGTCGACCTGACCACGGTCGACCTGGGGCGCGACATCGACCTGATCGTCGGCGTGGCCCGCCGCTCGCGCGTGCACATCGTCGTGGCCACCGGGGTCTGGTGGATGCCCCAGCGATATTTCAGCGCCCACGGCATCGACGCGGTGGCCGATCTCTTCATCCGCGACATCACCCAGGGCATCGGCAGAAGCGGCGTCAAGGCCGCCATCATCAAGTGCGCCACCGACACCGCCGGTGTGACGCCGGTGATCGACAACGTCCTGCGCGCCTCCGCACGCGCCCAGAAGGCCACCGGGGTGCCGATCTCGACGCACACCTGGGCGGCCGGCCGGACCGGCGAGCTGCAGCAGGCGATCTTCGCCCAGGAGGGCGTGGATCTCAGCCGCGTGATCATCGGCCACAGCGGTGACAGCGAGGACCTCGGGTATCTGCGTGGGCTGATGGAGCGGGGGAGCACGATCGGGATGGACCGCTTCGGGCTCGAGAACTTCCTGTCCACGGCCAAGCGCGTCGAGGTGCTCGCGAAGCTGTGCGCCGAGGGCTACGCCGCCAAGATGGTGCTCTCGCACGACGCGAACTGCTGGACCGACATGCTGTCGGAGGACGCCAAGCGTCGGACCCGCCCGCTCTGGCACTACACCCACATCTCCGACGACATCCTCCCGGCGCTGCGCAAGGCCGGCGTCAGCGAGGAGCAGATCGACCAGATGCTCGTGCGCACCCCCCGGGCGATCTTCGAGGCGCGACAGGCGGTGACGGCGTGATCCCGATCGCGCTCACCTGTGCCGACTATGCCCGCCTCATGCCGCTGGCGACCGGCGAGGTGAAGCCGGAGGGGATCGCGCTCACGCTGCTCCTCAGCCGCCGGGGCTCGTGGCCCGAGCGCGCCGAGATGCTCCGCCGCGCCGTGCAGGACCCGGCCGTGCAGGGCGGTGAGTGGTCGATGGCCCAGTACCTCTATCGCATCGACAAGGGCGACCGCCGCTACGTCGGTCTCCCCGTGTTCCCCCTGCGCAACTTCACCGCGCGTGACCTGTACATCCGCCGCGGCGGCCCGATCCGCGAGGCCAAGGACCTGGCCGGCCAGCGCATCGGCATGTACAGCTACAGCGCGAGCGGCTCCATCTGGTACCGCCACTTCCTGCGCTTCGTCGGTCTGGACCCCGCCGCCATGCAGTGGTGGATCGGCGATGTCGACGCCGCGTGGTCCTCGCCGACGGATCCGAACCTGCCGGCCGGCGTGAAGACCGCTCCGGCCGGCCGCTCACTGTCGGACATGCTGCTGGCCGGCGAGCTGGAGGCGATCTACAGCCCGCCCCGCCCGCAGGCCTACCATCCTGCCACCGGCCCCATCGCGCGCCTGT
>JBGQLG010000199.1:0-9874 GCA_041499965.1 Methylomirabilia bacterium | reverse complement strand
CTCCGACAGGCCCTGTTCGCCCTTCGAAAGGTCCTGAGGGCGGCCGCCGTGTCCCCGGAGCTTCTGATCGAAGGTGAGCAGGTGGCGCTCGCCTCCTCGATGGTCTCGGTGGATGCCGTGCTCTTCGAGCGCCAGGTCCGTGAAGGCACGCTGGCGGCTCTCGAAGGGGCGCTCGATCTCTACCGGGGCGAGCTGCTCGAAGGTCTCCCGGTGCGGGAGCCCGCGTTCGAGGAGTGGCTGCTCGCCGAGCGCGAGCGCCTCCGCGAGCTCGCGCTGGAGGCGCTGGCGCGGCTGCTGGTCCTGCACGAGCGGCGGGGCGCGCTCGACGGGGCGATCCGCACGGCCCAGCGCCTCGTCGCGCTGGATCCATTGCAGGAAGCGGCGCACCGCGCGCTGATGCGTCTGTACGCCAAGAACGGACGGCGGGCCGCCGCGCTGCGCCAGTACCAGCTATGCCTGGACACCCTGAAGCGGGAGCTGGACGCCGAGCCGGAGCGCGAGACCCGCGAGCTCTACCACGGCCTGCTCCGACGGCAGTCGGCCTCCCCGCCCGGGCCTGCGGCCGAGACGCGCGACCTCGTCGAGGCTCCGCCCCCGCCTCCGGGCGGTGCTCCGCTGATTGGACGAGGCGAGGAGCTGGCCCGGTTGAGCCAGATCCTCGACCGGGCGCGCCAGGGGCACGGCCTCGTCGCCGCCGTGGTCGGCGAGGCCGGCGTCGGCAAGAGCCGTCTCGTCGAGGAGCTGGCGGCCGCCGCCGCCGCTCGGGGGACGCGGGTCGTGACTGGGCGCGCCTACGAGATGGAGGGCGCCCTGCCCCTCGGTCCGTGGATCGACGCGATCCATCTCGATCAACAGCTGCCGGAGCTGTGGCCGTCCACAGCGCGCGCCTCGGGCATGCCCGACGATCCGCTCCGCCTCTTCGAGGCGGTGGCGCGCCTCATCGACCACCTGGCCTCCACCGGTCCCCTGCTCGTCGTCCTGGAGGATCTGCACTGGGCCGACGCCACGAGCCTGAACCTCGTCTCCTTCATCTCGCGCCGGGTCATCGACTGGGCCGTGATGGTGGTGGTGACGGTTCGCGAGGAGGAGACGACGCCGAGCCTCACGCGGCTGCTCCACACGCTCGACGAGCAGGGCGGAGTGACGGTACGGCTCGGCCGGCTGGCGCGGCCGGCGACGCTCGCGCTCGTGAGGAGCCTGGCCCGGTCCGGATCCCGCGCGTCGGCCGCGCAGCGGCTCGGCTCGCAGATCTGGGCGCTCAGCGAGGGCAACCCGTTCGTCGTCGTGGAGGCCGTGCGGGCGGCCGGCGAGCGCGGCCGGGCTCGCCCCTCGAGCCGGTTGCCGTTGCCGGATCGGATCCGCAGCGTCGTGCTCGGGCGAATCGAGCGCCTGAGCGAGCGAGCCCAGCGCCTCGTCGGCGCCGCCGCCGTGATCGGCCGCGAGTTCGAGTTCGCGCTGCTGTGGCGCGTCGCCGGGGTGGGCGGGCGTCAGACGGCCGAGGGCGTGGAAGAGCTGGTCCGGCGGGGCCTGCTCCGGGCCACCGGCGAGCGGCTCGAGTTCACCCACGACAGCATCCGGCGCGTCGCCGACGAGCGGCTCCTCGAGCCCACGCGGCGCGCGCTCCACCACGCCGCCGCGGAGGCGCTCGAAGCCTTCCACGCCGACCGGCCGGAGACCGTGCTCGATCGGCTCGCGCACCACTACGCGCAGAGCGGCGACGCGGCGAGGGCCGTGACCTACCTCACCCTGTCGGCCGAGGCCGCGTACCGTCGCTCCGCCATCGTCGGCGCCGTTCGCTCACTCGAGCAGGCGCTCGAGCACGCCCGGCGGCTGCCGCCGCGTGATCGCGACCGTAGCCTGCTGGACGTGAGCCTGCGGCGCGCCACCGCGCTCTCGAACCTCGGACGGTTCGAGGAGATCCTGAAATCGCTCGAGTCGCTCCGCGATCTGGTCGAGCGCGTCGGCGACCCGGTCCTGGCCGGCCTCTACCACTTCCGGCTCGCGCTGACCCAGAGCCTCGTGGGCGCTCACGACGCTGCCCGCCTGGCGGCCCGGCGGGCCCTGGACCTGGCCGCGCACAGCGGGGACGCGGGGACCTCGGCCAAGGCCCACTACGTCCTCGCGGTCGAGGGCTTCTCGACCGGGCAGGCGCTCGACGGTGTCGAGCACGGCCGGCGGGCGGTGACGACGCTGGAGGCCGGGGACGATCGCCATTGGCTCAGCCTCGCCTACTGGATCCTCGGCCTCAATCACCTCCTGCTCGGCGAGATCGAGGCGGCGCTGGAGGCCGAACGGCGCGCGGAGGCGGCGGCCGCCACCGTCGAGGACCACACGCTCGAGAGCTTTGCCGCCGCGGCGGCCGCCTGGATCCACCTCACGCACGGTGACCACGATCGCGCACGCGAGGCCGCCCAGCGGGCCGCCGACCGGTCGCCGGACCCGGCCACGCGCGCCACCGCGCTCGGGTTCGTCGCCTACGCGCAGTCGGCCGGGACCACGAGCGCCCCCGGGACCGCGGCGAAGACGGTGCGCACCCTCGAGCAGGCGATCGAGCAGCTGACCCGGTTCGGGATCCGCCAGAGCACGCTCGTGATCTGCCTGGCCGAGACGCATCTGCGAGCCGGCGACCTCGAGGCGGCGCAGGCGTCGGCGACGCGCTGCCTCACGCTGAGCACGGAGATCGGCTTCGCCTGGGGGCTGGGCTCGTCCCAGCGGCTCCTCGGGAGGATCGCCGCGGCGGGCCGCGAGCATGCCGTGGCCCGGCAGCATCTCGAGGAAGCCCTGCGAACCTTCGGCGCCATCCCGGCCCGGCTCGAGATCGCCCGCACCCACGTGGCGCTGTCCACGCTGGCCCGCGCTGGTGGTCGCGCGGCCGAGGCCGACGAGCACGCGACGAACGCCGCGCGCATGTTCCAGGAGCTCGGCATCGCGTCCTGACGACCGGGAGCGAGCGGAGGACGAGCTCCTCGCCCGTCCCCCGTCACCGGTCGGGGCCGGTGTCTTCGACGACGGTGTAGACGACACGGCGCGAACGCATCCAGCGGACCGCCAGCAGGTCTACCAGCACCCGGAGCGACCGATTGCGGATCCCGTATTTCGACGCGCCATGCTGGCGCGGGCGATGGCGCACCTCCACCTCGACCAGCCGGCATCCCGCTTCCGCGAGGAGGATCGGCACGAAGCGGTGCATGCCATGGTAGGGCGCGATCGCCGCCAGGCACGGCCGGCGCATCGCGCGGAACGTGCAGGCGCTGTCACGGAAGGCGTCGCCCAGCACGGCGCTGCGCACGCGGTTGGCGATGCGGGAGGAGAGCCGCTTCGTCCAGGTGTCGTGGCGCCGGCCACGCCAGCCGAGCGCCGCGTCGTACCGATCGAGCAGCCCGAGCAACCGCGGAATGTCGGCCGGATCGTATTGCAGATCCGAGTCCATCGTGACGATGCGATCGCCCCGCGCCGCCGCGAAGCCGGCGAGCAGGGCCGCGGTCAGCCCGCCGTTGGCACCGAGGCGGACCAGCCGGACGCGCCGGTCGGCTCGCGCGATCTGCCGCGCGACCTCGGCGCTGCCGTCGGTGGAGCGGTCATCGACGATCACCACCTCGGCCGGCCCCGACAGGTGCTTCAGGATCGGCTCCAGCTCCGCCCACAGCACCGGGAGACTCTCGGCTTCGTTGAAGACCGGCAGGATGATCGAGATCTGCGGGCCGTTCACGGGCGGATCACCACGTAGTCGCGTCCGCCGACGCGGGCGCGGGCCACCACCCGGGACGATCGGGGAAGCACCGCCGCCAGCACAGGCCAGTGAGTCTCCTCGGTGACCACGGCGGCGGGCGCTCTCGACACGAGCGCCGCCGCCACTGCCGGTGTCGCGGCTTCGACCACCGGTCGTCGCACGTAGAAGTCGAGTGAGAGCCGCGCATCGGGATACGCCACGACCGCGACCGCGGGCGGGCTGAGGCGGCCGACGGCGTCGGCGAGCGGCCGCAGATCGTTGTCGCGCGCGTAGCGTCGCGGATACATCGCCCCCTCCACGACCATCCCCGCGGCGATGAGGAGCGCCGCCCCCACCGTGCCCGCCGCGAAGGCCGCCCGCCGCGCCCCGAGGGCCTGGCTCAGCGCGGCGCCGAGGGCGAGCAGGACGATGATCACCAGCTCGATCCGACTGTCGGGCAGATAGGCGCGATCGTCGCCCGCCACGAATCGCCCCAGAAACGGCGCGACGACGGCCGCGGCCGCGGCCACCGCCGCGAAGGCCCACGCGCCCACGGCAAGCGCGCGGCGCCCACCTTCGGCGCCGGCGCGTCCGACGAACTCGGCGACGAGCAGGGCCAGTCCCGGATAGATCGGAAGCAGGTAGCGGGCGCGCTGGTGGCCGGACAACCCGAGGACCATCGCCAGGGTGATCGTCGCCGTGCCGACCCAGCGCCGGCCCGCATCCGGACACCGTGGCCACCAGGCCACGGCGGCGGCGAGCAACACCGTCCACGGCAGGAAGTTGCCGAGGAGCGCGGCGAACCGGACGAGTCGCGGCGCCAGCCCGCCGCTGAAGTACCAGGGCGTGTAGTGCCCGACGAGAACCCGCGAGACGAAGCGCCCCTCGGACTGTGCGAGATAGGGTGCGAACCACACCGCCCCCGCGACGGCGAGCACCCCGAGGCCGTGCAGCGGCTTCAGGCGGGCGAGGGCCGACGGCCCGCGCGTCACCACCGTCACGACGAGGGCGGCGGCCAGCGCCGCGAGTCCCGCCGGCCCCTTGGCAAGCACCGCCGCACCGACGCAGCCGTAAAACGTGAGCAGCGCCCACGTCCCGCCGTCGCCCATCTGCGTGCGCAGCAGGAAGTACAACGCCCACGTCATGAAGGCGGTCATCATCACGTCGGCCAGCACCGCGTGGCTGAAGGCGTAGAACGGCGCTGTCGCGATGAGAACGAGAGCAGCGAGGAGCCCGACGTGGGGGCCCCACAGGAGGCGACCGATGGCGAGCACCGCGCCGACGGTCGCGATCGCCGAGGCCACCGACGGGATGGCGGCCGTCAGTTCGGTCACCCGTCCCCCGGGCAGCGACAGCACCGCGATGCTCCAGAAGTAGAGCTGCGGCTTGTTCAGGTAGAGCTCGCCACGCAGATGCGGGACGAGCCAGTGTCCGTGATCGAGGATGTCCTGCGCGAGCACCGCGAACCGCGCCTCGTCGGAGGACCAGAACGGTCGGCGGCCGGCCGGCAACGCGAAGACCAGCAGCGCCAGGACGAGCACACCGAGCATGGCCAGCGTTTGCCGGCGGCCGGCCGTCATGTCAGCGCGGCGACCGCGCTGCGCCCGAGCCTACCGCCGCCAGGACGTAGCGCACCCGGTGAAAGACAACCTCGTCCACGCGCTCGAGCGACCAGGGCTCGCGCGCCGCCTGGAACTCGACGTCGGGCAGGAGGAGGTAGCGTGGCGCCGGGGAGGGCGGTCCGTCGGTGAACGCGTTCGGCGGCAACTGCCTCAACGGCCGCGCCAGGTATACCGCGAGCGCGGTGACCCGGTTGGCCTCGGTGTAGCCCACTTCAGCGCCTGGCGGAATCCGCTCCTCGAGGTACTTCACGGTCGCGCGGATCGGATACAGCCGGTTGTAGAACGGCGTCCGCGCGCGGACGTCGAACATGAGAAGCGTGATGAGGACGCCCGCGGCGACGATGGTCAGCGCCGCCACCGACCAGCGCCGGCGCTCGAGCCGGAACGCCACGACCCCCGCCACGAGCAGCACACCGCCGGCGACGAGACCCATCGACGCCGGGACCTGGAATGGGTCGTTGTGGAATCGAAGGATCACGGGCCGGACGGCGGCGACGATCCCCCCGGCGATGACCGTCGCAATCCCCACGCCGAGTGGCACCGTCAGCCACCGCCGCTGGCGGCCTTCCGCGGTCTGCCAGCCCCACGCCGCGAGCAACGCGAGCGCCGGGTACGCGGGCAGGAAGTACACGGCCCGCGGGGAGATGCCGACCAGGAACACGACGAGCACGACGGCCACCCACCCGAGGGACACGACCACCAGCGGCGACGCACCCGGCCGGGTGCGCGCGAGCATCACGAGGGTGCCGGGCAACAGCAGCGTCCATGGGAAGAAGCCGATGGCGAGTCCCCCGACGGCGCTCACGGCGGAGCTCGACGGTCGGGCCAGCTCGTTGGCAACCGTGGGCCCGAGACTCTCCGTGTACTGGGCGAAGTCGGGAGCGACCAGAGAGGCGGGGGCGAGCCACACGAGGGGCAGCCCGACAGCGAGGACGAGCCCCAGGCCGAGGTCGCGCGGACGCCCTGGGCGAGAACGGCACGCCGCCAGCGTCAGCCCGGCCACCGCCAGCGGCAGCAGGCCGGCCGGCCCCTTGGTGAGCACGGCGAGCCCGATGCCCAGGCCGAAGAGAAGACCGTTGCCGAGGCCGCCGGCCACGAACCAGCGGCCGAGCCCCCAGAGGCTCAACGTGAGACAGAACACGAGCAGTGTCTCCATGCGGCCGATGCGGGCCCACTCGAAGAAGCTCGGGCTCGCCATGAGGATGGCGGCGGCCACCAGCCCGACGGCCGGGGTCGCGAGCTGGGCGCCGAACAGGTAGATCAGCGCCGCCGTGCCGGCCGCGGCCACGGCGGCCGGGAGGCGAAGCGTCGCCCCGTCGAGCCCCTGGCGCGCGATGAGGGCGGACAGCCAGTGGTAAAGGGGGGGCTTTCGACCGTAGGCCCCCCCGGGGACACGCGGCAGAGACCAGTCGCCGGTCGCCAGCATCTCCTTGACGACCAGCGCCGTCCGCGCTTCGTCCTTCGACCAGATCTCCTGCATGCCGATCCCCGGCACGCAGGCACCCAGCGCGATCGCGAAGACGACGACCGCCCGGAGGGCGGGATGGCGACGCATCGGAGTCGTCAGCCTCTTGGCCTCGACAAGCCAAGGCCCCCTCAACGAGCCGGCCGCCGGGGACGACAGCAGCTTAACCGCGGCCGATCAGCAGGGGTGCGTTCCCGAGGATCGGAGAGTCCGCCGTGGTGACGTCATCTGACTCCGCGCACATGACGGGTATCGTACTTGACGCGATGGAGGCTCACAAGCCGACCCCCAGTCGCGGTGGCGCGGCGGTGATCACCCGCGGCCGTGCCGCCGGCGGCGCGCTCTGCTACGATGGGCCCCGTCGCCACGAGGAGAACCGCCGCATGCACGACTGTCGGTTCACCGACCTGAACGCGATCATGGCCGAGGGCCGGCAAGTGACCGTCCTCTGGCAGGAGGACGAGTCGCTCGCCTTCGTCGCCAACGGGCGCGCCTACCGGAGCGAGTTCCACGTCAACCCGTCGTCCGAGACGATGCTGCTGCTGCGCGGGGAGATGCAGCTGCACTACCTCACGCCCGAGGGCGAGGAGAAGGTGCGCGTGCTCAAGGAGGGCGAGTACATGTACTGCCCGCCCGGGCTGCCGCACTCGCCGCGCTTTCCGGCCGGCGCCTTCGCGCTCATTACCGAGCGCAGGCGCCGGCCGGGCGAGCGCGACCGGTTCCTGTGGTTCTGCGACAAGTGCCGCGCCCAGGTCTACGAGGCGGTGTTCGAGGTGCGCGACTACGCCGAGAACCCCGTCAGCAAGGCCTACCAGGAGTACTACGGCTCCGTCGAGCACCGCACCTGCAAGAGCTGTGGGCACGTGATGCCCACGCCGGAGGATCGCTCGTTCGAGGAGGCCAATCCGACGCAGCGGGCGCGTTGAGGCGACACCCGCGAGGCGCTGAGCGCTACGACTCCCGGAAGGCCGTCAGCTCCAGGCGGCGCGATTGCACGACGTGACCCCGCTTGCCGCCGCGCTGCCGGGTCTCTTCCATCGCCACCGGAAACCGCAGGCGGTCGGGCGCCACCCACTTGCGCAGCAGCGTCTCCTCGGCGTGGCGGTGGGCCGGATCGTTGAAGACGCCGTGACCCTCGATGCGAAAGGCGTTGAACGTCCCGGCCGGGACCGTGATGCTCTCCCGGGCGGCGATCCGCAGCGTCATCTCGGTCTGCCCTTCCGTCCCCTTGGGCGTGCTGATGCGGAACTCCGTGCGCCACTGCTTGCCGATCGCGTAGTCGACCGGCTCGAGCTGGTTCGCCGTGTACACGCGGCCGCCGGGGCGGCGCAGGATGTTGCCGAGCAGGTCGACGACCTGGCCGTTGCCGAACTTGACCTCGGTCTCGGTGACGTCGGTCACCGCGAAGACCTGGATGTGCTCCTCGGTGCTGGTGAGCCGGTCGAGCACGCGATAGGTGTAGCTGTCCCCTACCCGCCAGCCGGTGTTGGCGGACGCGCTGCCCTTGGTGAATGGATTGCCGTCGGCGGCAGCGATCCTGATCCTCCGCTCGCCGCGCCGGGCCAGCACGCGGTCGAGCTGCAGCTGGGCCAGCTCGGCGAAGCGGCCGCTCGGATGACGGCGCAGGTACTCCTCGAGCAGCGCCGGGTCGGCGGCGGCGCGGACCTTCTCCCACAGCTGCAACTCCTCGTCGAACCGCGTGCTCTTCTCCGCCTCCGCCAGCTCTCGCGGCCGGCTCGGCGGGATGAAGTAGAAGTCCTCCTCGAGCGAGGTGCTCTCCCACGGGATCTGGGTGCCGTTGGACTCGCGCCGTACGCCCAGCCGAACCCGCTTGAACACGTCCTCGATCTTGGTCTCGCGCACGGCGATCTCGCGCAGCAGGTTCTCGGTGTAGAGGCCGTTGGCGCCGGCGCCGTCGCTGGCCACGTTGCCGGGCGAGGTCGCGTAGGCCAGCAGTGTGTTGCGGGGGGCGTCCATCTGCGACAGGCCCTTGGCATCGACGCCCTTGAGGTTGCCGAACGGATTGTCGCGGCAGGCGTCCAGGATGATGACGTTCATCGCGTTGGCCGCCTTGCCCAGCCCCTCCAGCAGGGCGTTGACCTCCACGCCCTGCTTCTGGATGTCCGCGATCGACTCGATCTCGGCATCCACCGGCAGCATGTAGTTGCGCCACGCGAGCTGGACGCCGTGCCCGGCGTAGTAGAAGAGGCCGACGGCCTTGCGCTTCGCCAGCTCCCCCACGTACGCCTGCACCGCGGCGGCCATCTCGGCCCGGCCGACGTCGGTCTTCAGCGTCACCGCGAAGCCGGTGGCGCTGAGGGCGGCGCCGATGGCCCTGGCGTCGTTGACCGGATTCTTGAGCGGCGCGTCCTTGTACCGGCCGTTGCCGAGCACCAGCGCCACCTTGGGCAGGCTCGGGGGCGAGGACTGGGCCCGGCCCCACCGGGGAAGCATCAGCAGGGATCCAGCGACCAGACCGCCGTGCAGCAGGTGGCGGCGAGTGCACGTCATCGGCGTCCTCCCCGCATGGCCGCGCGCCGCGTGGGGGCGACGCGGCGCTGCGGGCGGATGGCGGCGCCCCACGGGAGCTTGCACGTTCCCTCCGCCATCCGCACGGTTCCCGGGTCGACGCCACGTACCTGGAGCCCCCAGCCGTAGAAGTCGATCGAGCCGCCGACCTGGACGTTGTCGGCGGCGCGATACCAGAGCTGCAGCGTGGTCCGCGGCCCATCGGTCCGATTCACCGCGGAGCTGTGCAGCAGATTGCCGTGGTGCACTTCGATCCCGCCGGCCGGCACCGGGGTCTGCAGCCAGCGCGCGCGATCGGTCACGACGCGCTTGTCGGCGAGCTGCGTGCGCGAGGCGCCCTCGAAGATGAACCGGTGGGGGAGCGGACCGCGCCGATGACTGCCGGGGATGACGGTCAAGCAGCCGTTGGCTGACCGCAGTCGGGCCAGCATCCGGCTGCCCAACAGGTCGGGGATCACCAGATACCCCTGCTCGGCGTAGAACCGCCGCTGCTCGGCGATCACGCGGTCGACGTCCCCCGCGCGAGGCCGGCCATCAGCTCCATCGCCT
>JBGQLG010000198.1:0-9992 GCA_041499965.1 Methylomirabilia bacterium | reverse complement strand
GTGCTGCCCGGCCTCATCGACTGCCACGATCACCTGGCGTTCCACGGCTACGAACTGGCCGCGCGCTGGGGGCTGAGCGAGCCCGGGAGCACGCGCAACGTCCGCACAGCCCGGGTCATCGAGCAGACGCTGGCGGCCGGCTACACGACCGTGCGCGACGCCGGCGGCCTCGACCTGGGCTTCCGCCTCGCGGTCGAGGAAGGGCTGATCCGCGGGCCGCGGCTGCTGACCGCCGTGGCCATCGTCTCGCCGGTCGGCGGCATCGGCGATCGCGTGAGCCCGTCCGGTCACGAGTGCATGGTGCCCCACGATCCGGCGCTGCCCGCGAGCGTGGCCAACGGCGTCGAGGACGTCCGCCGCGTGGTGCGCACGATGATCCGGGCCGGCGCCGACGTCATCAAGTGTGCGACGACGGGCGGCGCCAGCTCGCGCGCCGGCCACGGCCCCAAGGACCCGGCCTTCGACCGCGACGAGATGCGCGCGCTGGTCGACGAGTCGCACGCCCAGGGCCGCAAGGTCATGTGCCACGCCCTCGGCGGCCCCGGCCTGCGGCTGGCGCTCGAGGCCGGTGTCGACTCGATCGAGCACGGCTGTTATCTCGACGAGGACCCCGAGCTGATCCCGATGATGGCCGAGCGCGGGACCTTCTTCACGCCCACGCTGCTCGTGTACGAGTACCACAGCGAGTCCAAGGCCCCGCACGTGCGCGAGCGCTCGCGCGGGCTGCGCGAGCATCACCGCGCCAGCATCCAGCGCGCGCTGGCCGCCGGCGTGCGTGTGGTGGCCGGCACCGACGCTGGCGGCCACGGCCATCCGCCCAACGCCGGCGAGCTGCCGCTGCTGGTGGCCGCCGGCCTCACGCCGATGCAGGCCATCCAGGCGGCCACCGGCTGGGCCGCGGAGTGCGTCGGCCTGGAGCGCGAGATCGGTACGCTCGAGAAGGGCAAGCGCGCCGACCTGATCGCCGTCGCCGGCGATCCGCTGGCCGACGTCGGCGTGCTGGCCGACGCCACGCGGATCCGCCTCGTGCTGAAAGACGGCGTCGTCGCGGCTCGCCGGTAGATGGAGTTCGGGTTCACGCCCGAGGAGCAGGCCTTCCGCGAGGACGTTCGCCGCTTCGTCGCCGAGCACCCGCCCGAGCGCTATCCCCTCGACGGCATGGACGCCGGCTACGGCTCCGGCGCCCACTCGCGTGCGTTCATGGCCGAGCTGGGCGCGCGCGGATGGATCGCGATGACCTGGCCACGCGCGTTCGGCGGGACCGAGCGGCCGATGTTCTTCAAGCTGGTGCTGTTCGAGGAGCTGGCGGCGGCCGGCGCGCCGTTCGGGCCCCTGGCCGGCTCCTGGCAAACGGCCGACGCGATCATCGAGTACGGCACCGAGCGGCTGCGCCGCGAGATCCTGCCGGCCGTGGCGCGCGGCGAGGCCACCTTCTGGCAGGGCTACAGCGAGCCCGGCGCCGGCTCCGATCTGCTCGCGCTCACCACCGAGGCCAAGCGCGACGGCGACGCCTGGATCATCCGCGGTCACAAGATCTGGTCGAGCCATGCCGGCATCGCGACTCATGGCCTCGTCTTTACGCGCACCAGTCGCGAGGCGCGCCGCAGCCGCGGCTTCAGCATGTTCGCCGTCCCCAACGGCACGCCGGGCATGCAGATCCGCCCGATCCGGAGCCTCACCGGCGAGGTCTATCACTACGAGGTCTTCCTCGACGACGTGCGGGTGCCGGCCGATGCCATGCTCGGCCCCGAGGGCGAGGGTTTCCAAGCCCTGCTGAACGGCCTCGACTCGGACCGCTTCTGGGGACGCTACTACAAGGCGCCGGCGCTCGAGCGCGTGCTGCGCCAGCTCGTGAACTATGCGAACACCACCATGGCGAACGGCGCTCCGCTGGCTCGCGATCCCTCCGTGCGGCGGCGGCTGGCCGGCATGGCCACCGAGATCGCGGCCCTGCGCGTGCTGTTCTATCGCGCCGCATGCCTGCTGCGCGATGGCGCGCTGATCACCTACGAGACGGCGGTCGCCAAGGTCATGGCCGACGAGCTGGGCCAGAAGCTGGGGCGCCTGGGCATGGACCTGCTGGGGCCGTGGGGGCCGCTGCGCGAACGCTCCCGCCATGCCCGGCTCGACGGCCGTATCTCGCACGACTACCTCACGAGCCTCGGCCACACGATCGCCGGCGGCACCGCCGAGGTGCTACGCACGACCATCGCCGTGCGCGGCCTCGGCCTGCCGGCCGACAAGCGCGCCTGAGCGTGGTCGTGCGAAACGCAGGACGCCGGTCACGCCGCGGGCGAGCCCGTCCGAGGCGATCCTGAAGATGGACTTCGCGCTCTCGCCGTCCCAGCAGCTGCTGGTCGCCACCGCCCGCGATTTCCTGCGCCGGCATTGCTCGCCGGAGACGGCCCAGCGCCTGGCGCTCGACGAGCGTGGCTTCGACGACGCGCTCTGGCGGCGCATGGCGGAGCTGGGCTGGCCGGGGCTGCTCATCCCCGGCGACCTCGGAGGCAGCGACGGCTCGCTCCTCGACGTCGCCCTGCTCGTCGAGGAGATGGGCCGCGCCGGCCTGGCCGGCCCCTTCGTGACGAGCGCGGTGGTGGCGACATCGCTGCTGCTCGCCGCCGGCAGTGCCGAGCAGCAGCGGCGCCTGATCCCCGCGCTGGCCACCGGCGAGCGGATCGCGACGCTGGCGCTGGTGGAAGACGGTGGCTCGTTCGACCCGCACGCCGTCGCGCTCGGCTGCGAGGTCCCCGGCCGCTTGACCGGGACGAAGCTCTTCGTCAAGGACGCCCACGTCGCGACCGACCTGATCGTCGCCTTGCGGGACGGCGATCTGCTGTGGCTGCCGGTCGACCGCCCCGGCATCGCCCGGCTGCCGCTCGACACGCTGAGCGGGGAGAAGCTCTTCGAGGTGACGTTCGACGCGGTCGACGTGCGCGCCGGGGACCGGCTGTCACGCAGCGTCGACGCGCTCGCGGCGGCCCTCGCGGCGGGCGCGCTGGCGCGCACCGCGGAGATGGTCGGCGCCGCCCAGCGCGTGCTCGATCTTGCCGTCGAGCACGCCAAGACGCGTGTGCAGGGCGGCCGGCCGATTGGCGGCTACCAGGCCATCCAGCACGCCTGCGCCGACCTCGTGCGCGACGTCGACACCTCGCGTGGCCTCCTCTACCTCGCCGCCTGGGAGGTCAGCGAGGGCCGGCCGGCCGCCGGCGACGTGGCGACGGCCAAGGCGTACGCGGGCGAGGCGTGCCTGACGGTGGCGCGCCGCGGTCATCAGATCTTCGGCGCCATCGGCTACTGCGAGGAGCATCCCCTGCACCTGCTGCACAAGCGCATCCAGGCGGCCAGCGTCGACTTCGGCGACGCCGGGCAGCACCTGGAGACGGTCGCGCGGAGCATCGGCCTGCTCTGACGGCGGGGGCGAGGCTAGTCCGAGGCCGTGCCCCGATACTCGCGGTTGGGCTTGAACGTTCCGGTGAGGTGGCCGCGCCGGTCGACCTTCCAGGCCCCGATGATCCGATCGGCCGGGACCACCTCGTCCGGCCCGAACGTGCCGTCGACGACGTAGACCCAGCCGCCCGGATTGCGCCGGGCCTCCTCGCGCATCGCCGGCGTCGGCTCCGGTGGAACCGTCTTCGCGCGCCGGAACGGCCACATCAGGGTCACCTCCCACGACGACCGCGGGGCCCCGCGGCCCGGCCGGCGCCAATGTACCATCGCCGCCTTGACTGTCGCGACGCCGCGCACTAGCGTGCAGGCGCATGAGCCACTTCTTCGCGTATCTCGGGCGGATGCGCTTCATCGGGCGCTGGGGCCTGATGCATAGCACGCGCCCCGAGAACATCCAGGAGCACAGCCTGCGAGTGGCGATGATCGCCCACGCGCTCGCCGTCGTGCGCAATCGCTTGTTCGCCGGCGGCGTGAGCCCCGAGCGCCTGGCCGTCCTGGGCCTGTACCACGACGCCGCCGAGGTGCTCACCGGCGATCTCCCACGGCCGGTGAAGTACTTCGACCCGGAGATCGAGCGCTCCTACCATCGGATCGAATCTCTCGCCCGCGAGCGGCTGCTCGGCATGGTCCCCGACGCGCTGCGGGCCGACTTCGCGGCGCTGCTCCGGCAGGAGTCGACGTCCACCGTCGAGCAGGAGCTGGTGAAGGCGGCCGACAAGCTGTGCGCCTACATGAAGTGCCTGGAGGAGGTCACCGCCGGCAACCGCGAGTTCGTCGAGGCGGAGAAAACGCTCCGGCAGACGATCGAGGCGATCGACCTGCCGGAGGTGCGCTACTTCGTGGCGACTTTCGTGCCGAGTCTCCGGCTGACGCTGGACGAGCTCAGATAGGGGTGCCGACCGGGGTCGCCGGCGACCAGCCCGAGTCGATCAGTGTCACCGCCTCCTCCAGGGCGCCGCGGATGACCTGGAAGTTGGCCTGGGGGTCGGCCAGCGCCACCACGAAGCCGATGCGGCTCGCGGCCAGGTACAGCGTGCCGTCGTCGGCCGAGAACAGCGCGGTCTGAAACGCGCCGCCGCCCAGCTTGCTGGCGCCCACCTCGAGATCCCGCCCCAGCGTCGCCGCCAGCGCGGCCAGCGGCTCCAGCGCGATGGTGGGTGGCACCTCGGCGGCGATGACGAAGCCGTTCGCCGCCACCAGAAGCGCGCCGCGCACCGCCTGCAGGCCCCGGAGGCCGTGCACGATGTCCCGGACCTGGCGCCCGCGGGAGCTGCCGTCCATCTCGAGCCCCAGCCTCAATCGACTCATGACACTCTCCTCGTGCTCGCCGGCGCGGGCGCCTCGACGGCCTCGTCCCTCGCGATGGCGAGCTCGTGCTGGGCCGCCGCCCACAGGCGGTTGACCTCCAGCAGTCCCTGCGTGATGTGCGTCGTTCGTGGCAGCGCGATCGCGAGCGTGAGCATGGCGTCGGCGCGGAGGAAGTGCGTCTCGCCGGCGTCCTCGACGATGCCGCGCCGGAGCGCGCCGAAGCCGGCGCGGCGCAGCACGGCGGCGGCGAGGCCGACGGCGTGGGCGATGCGGCGCCCGCCGGCGGCGGCGCCCGCCGGGCGAGCGGCGATGACCCCGCCGTCGCCGTCGCAGACCAGCAGGGCGCGCGCCGCCGCCGGCATGCGCAGCCGGTCCAGACGCGGGCGCAACGGCGACGGCGCCGGCCGCCGCGTCGCCAGGCCGTCGAGCAGGGCCTGCGCCTCCGGGAACTCCGGATACGCGCGGAGCGCGCGCATCAGCGCCTCGCGGCCGCTCTCGAGGTCGCCCTCCTCCAGCGCGAGGCGGGCCAGTCCCAGCAGGGCGCGTGGGTGCGACGAATCGCGCTGGAGGACCCACTTGAACTCCTGCTTGGCCGGCTCGGTGGTGCGGCGGGCCACGTGCAGGTACGCCGCGAGCAGATGCCCGGTGATGCTCGTGGCATCGAGGCTCAGCCCCCGGAGCACAAGCTGAGCGGCCTCGGCGTAGCGGCCGGCCCGACGTAGACGATCGGCCTGGCCGAAGAGATCGGCTGCGGTCTCCGGGCGTCGCGTGGTTGCCGGCCGCCAGAGCCGAGCGAGCAGGACGGTCACGACAACGTCACGCGCAGCACTTCCTGCGTGGTCGTCGTCCCCTCCAGCACCTTCAAGAGCCCGGCCTGCCGGAGGGTCTTCATGCCCTGGCGCTCCGCCGCCTCTCGGATCTCCGCCGAGGAGGCGTCCTTGAGGATCAACTGGCGCAGCTCGTCAGTGATCGGCATCAGCTCGTAGATCGCCACCCGCCCCTTCATGCCGGAGTAGCTGCACATCTGGCATCCACGTCCCTCGTAGAGGGTCACATGGCCGAGCCCCTGGGGAACATGGCCATAGGGGATCAAATCATCCTCGTGGGCCTCGACCGGCGCCTTGCAGTTCATGCAGATACGGCGGCCCAGGCGCTGGGCGACGACGAGGAGCAACGAGGAGGACAGCAGGAACGGCGGCACACCCATGTCCACCAGGCGGGCGACGGTCGACGGGCAATCGTTGGTGTGCAACGTGGTGAAGACGAGGTGGCCGGTGAGGGCGGCGCGAACACTGATCTGCGCGGTCTCGAGGTCGCGCGTCTCGCCGACGAGGATGACGTCGGGGTCCTGCCGCAGGAACGAGCGGAGCACCGCCGCGAAGGTACGGCCGATGCCCTCGTTGACCTGGACCTGGTTCACCCCTTTGAGGTTGTACTCGACCGGGTCCTCGGCCGTCATGATGTTGTGCTCGGGGGCGTTGATCGTGGAGATGGCCGAGTACAGCGTGGTCGTCTTGCCGGAGCCGGTCGGTCCGGTGATCAGCACCATGCCGTAGGGCTGGTGGATCGCGTGGGTGAATTTCTCGAAGCTCCAGGCGTCGAAGCCGAGCTTGGTCATGTCGAGCTGCAGCGCATCCTTGTCGAGGATCCGGAGCACGGCCTTCTCACCGAAAATCGTGGGCAGGATCGAAACCCGGAAATCGATCTCGCGGCGGCCGTGGCGCAGCTTGATCCGGCCGTCCTGGGGCAGTCGCCGCTCGGCGATGTCCAGGTTGGACATGATCTTGAGGCGGGAGATGATCGCCGGCTCCAGCCGCTTGGGCGGCGAGAGCATCTCGTGCAGCACTCCGTCCATCCGGAAGCGGATCCGCAGCTCCTTCTCGTAGGGCTCCCAGTGCAGGTCGGAGGCGCCCCGGCGGATGGCGTCGAGCAGCACCATGTTCACGAGCTTGACGACCGGTGCCTCGTCGGCCGACTCCTTCAGCTCGAAGACATCGCCGACCGCCGCGTCGGGGTCGGCGACGACCTCCACGCTGGTCGGGTCGGTGGCGATCTCGGCCAGCAGGCCGGCGATCGGGGCCGGCATGCTCGCGTAGAGACGCTCGATGGCCGCGCGGATCGCCTTGCCCGAGGTCACGACCGGCAGTACGGCCAGTCGCGTCATCGCCGCGATCTCGTCCAGGGCCACCACGTTGGTGGGATCGGCCATGGCCAGCGTCAGGCCGCCGTCAACGCGGCCGAGCGGCAGCACGTCGTACTTGCGCGCGATGTGCACCGGCACCAGCGCCAGCACGTCGGCGGTGATCATGTACTGGTCGATGGCCACCGACGGCAGGCCGTGCTCCTTGGAGAGGACCTCGACGAGCTGCTCCTCGCTGACGAAGCCCCGCTTGGTGAGCACGTTGCCCAGCCGCTCCTTCGAGTGGCGATGCTCACGTATCGCGTCGTGCAGCTGGCTGGGCGAGATCAGCCCCTCGGCCACGAGGACCTCGCCGAGGCGCCCGCGACCACGCGCCAGCCGACCGCGTACGCCGGCGTCCGTCCCCGCAGCGCCGGCGACGACCGCCGTGGCCTCCATGCGCGCCGCGGTGGGGAGCCCGATGCCCGGTTGCCCGAACCGCGAGGGCGACGGCATCGCCCGCGGCGAGGGTGCCGGCCGCAGTGGCGGAGCGACGCGGGTCGGCGCCGGCGCGGCTGGCCACGGCAGGACAGACGGAGCCGGGCGGGGCGCGCTCGGCGGTGGGGCTAGCGGCGCCTCAGGCGGCAAGAGCTCCTCGGGAGCGGGCGATGAGGGCCCCCGGTCCACCGGCCCCGGCGGCACCACCGGCGGAGCCGTGACCTCCGCCAGACGCTGGAGCGTCTCCGTCAGCCGTGGCTCATCGCCCAGCCGCTCGTAGATCTCCCGCAGCGACTCGAGCGTCGGCTCGTCGAGCCCGCCCGCCTCCAGGACACTCTCGAAGACGGCGGCCGTGGAGCGAAGCTCGATCTGCTCCGCGGGGGACAGCCGGCCGTCAGGCGGGACGATGGTCGCTCGCGCGCCGCGTCTCCTCGGCGGTCAGCGGTGCGGCGAGCACCCCGACCAGCTTCGGCCGCTTGCGCGTCTCCTGGAGGGCGGCGCCGATGGAGGCACACGCTTCCCGGGCAAACAGGCGCACCATGCCGATCGTCGTGTGGTCATCGAAGATCGCGAGCAAGATCGTATGCTCGTCGACCGTCGAGACGTGCATGCTCTCCTTCACGCCCTCGTGGAAGAGCACCGAGAACTCGCTCTCACCCAACAGCTGCGCGAGCGCCGCGGTGGCGCTGAACGCCGCCGCCGCCAGCGCGCCGATGGAGCCGACGTCGAGCGTGCGGGCGGTGCCGGCCTCGGCCAGCGGCTGACCGCTGCGGTCGATGAGCAGCGCGGCCGAGGAGTTCGAATCGCTGAGGAACCGGTGCAGGACGGCGTCGATCCGCGCCGCCTCGCTTTCGTGAATCACGATGTCGTGGAGTCTCACGAGCGTGCCTCCTGTGCTTGACCGAATTCTCTGACGAGCACCATGCGCGACACGGTATTGAGCGTGTCGAAGACGCCGGTGCCGTCCACGGCGACGGCCTCGAACGACGGGACGCGCCGCGTCCCCCGGTTGAGCAGGTACTCCAGGTAGTCGAGCGGGGCGACGCCGCCCAGGTCGCGCTTGTTGTACTGGATGACGTGGGGCGTCGTCGCCAGGTCGAGTCCGTACTCCTTGAGGTTGTCGTCGAGGTTGCGCAGGCTCTCGACGTTCTCGCGCAGCCGGTCCCACTGGGAGTCGGCCACGAACACCACGCCGTCCACGCCGCGCAGCACGAGCTTGCGCGTCATGTTGTAGTGCGACTGGCCGGGGACCGTGTAGAGCTGGAAGCGCGTGGTGAAGCCGCGCACGCCGACGGCGGACACCGGCAGGAAGTCGAAGAACAGCGTGCGGTCGTCCCCGGTGGCGAGCGAGATCATCTTGCCCTTGTTCTCGCCGGGCAGGCAGCGATGGATGTACTGGAGATTGGCCGTCTTGCCGGCCATCCCCGGGCCGTAGTACACGACCTTGAAGTTGATGACGCGCGCGGCGTAGTTGATGATCGACACGTCAGCGTGCCTCCAGTAGGGCGGCCGCCTGCGCGGCGGCCCGATGCGCGCGCCCGGGCAGCGCCACTTCACCGGTCGCGGCCAGGACGGCCGGTGCGCCCGTGTGATCGCGCAGCGGCCGCACGACCGTGCGCTCCCGCCCCCGGCGGAGCACGACCGACTCGAGACGGCCGAGCGCCTCGTGGTCGTGCCCGCGGACCAGCGCCTCGTGCACGGCCCGGGCGGCCCCGGCCAGCACCGCCTGATCCTGACCGGCGAACACGTACACGCTCGGTGCGGCGCCCTCGGCCTCGGCCACCGACGAGGCGACCGTCCCGAATGCCGTCAGTGCACGGGCCGCCTCACCGACGGCACGGTGACCGTTGCCGCCGTCCGTCGGCGCCGTGGCCACGGCCGGAAATGCCGCGGCGGATTTCGTCGCGACTTCGACCTCGCCGGTCGCGCGCGCGGCACGGGCGGAGATCAGCTCGAGCATCGCCACCGGGCCACCGCGCCGCATCGCCGCGGCCAGACAGCCGCGGCCGCCGAGTGGGGTGAGCACGCAGACCAGGCGGGTCGTTCTGATCGTGACCTGCTCGATCCCCCACGAGGCCAGGCGCTCGACCAGCGGAGTCGCACCGGCCGCGAGCCCGTCGATGCCTTCACGCGCGAGCGCGGGAGGTACGAAGCACACCAGCGGCCGCCCACCGACACGGCGCGCTCGCCAATCGAACGCGCCGAGCGGTACCAGGCCGAGGGCCAGCGCGCGCCCGAGCGCTTCGCTCTCCTCGTCCATCACGCTCGGCCCCGCGGTGGCGGCCGGAACCTGCGGCGCCACCAGCGCCGCCGGAGCCCCGTGAACCGGTGGAGACGGCGGCATGGACGTGGTCACGGCAATCGGCTGAGCCACCGTCGAGGGCGGCGGTGTCACGGCGGTCGGTCGGGCTACCGGTACGGGTGGCGCAACGGCGACAGGAGGAGCGATCGGCGCGGGTGGCGCCACCGGAACAGGTGGTGGAGCCGCGGGTGCAGACTGAACCGACGCCGCGGACGACATCACCGGCGCCGGTGCGGCAGGTTCCTCCTGCGGCACCATCGGCACGAACAGGACGTCCGGGATGCTTGCCTCGATTTCGGCGGGCGTCGCCGCCGG
>JBGQLG010000197.1:0-10028 GCA_041499965.1 Methylomirabilia bacterium | reverse complement strand
GGCCATGCCCCTGGTTGTGGCCATGAGGCGGGTCAGCCGTGGCTGAGGGACCCGTCCCGCTGACGCTGGATGCCGCGCACGGGGAAGGCGGCGGGCAGGTCTTGCGCACGGCGCTCGCCTTGGCCGTCGCACTCGGCCGTCCGGTCACACTGGAGCGGATCCGCCTGCGCCGGCCCCGGGCCGGGCTGCAGCCGCAGCACCTCACCGTCGTTCGGGCGCTGGCCACGATGGGCGCCGTCCTCGCGAGCGCCGGGTCCGTGCCGCTGCTGTTCCAGGCTCTGCTGCTGGCGCTGGTATGGGCGGGGGCGGAATCGCGGCTCACGCTCATCGGCGGTACCCACGTGCCGTGGAGCCCCACCGCGCACTACCTGAGCCATGTGGTTCCTGCCGGCGCTGGCCCCGCTCGGCGTCGGCGCGACGGTGCGATTGCAACGCTGCGGCTGGTATCCCGCCGGCGGCGGGGAGATCGAGGCGGTGATCACACCGACCGCGCGCATCGGGGGGCTGACGGCGATCTCTCCGCCCTCGCCCCTGGAGGTCACCGGCTGCTCACTGATCTCGCGGCTGCCGCGATCGATCACCGAGCGCCAGCGCAGGCAGGCCGAGACCCGTCTGGCCGCGACGGGCCTGACCGCGGCCGTCACCATCGAGGAGGACACCCTCGCGCTCGGCCCGGGGACGATGCTGTTCCTGCGCGCTCACGGTCGGGCTGGGTTCTCAGCGCTCGGGCGGCGCGGCGTCCCCGCCGAGCGAGTCGCTGACGAGGCCGTGGACGCCCTGCTCGGCTGGCAGCGGAGCGGGGCCGCTGTCGACGTGCATCTCGCCGATCAGCTGGTGCCGTTCCTCGCGCTGGCCGACGGGCCGTCGGCATTCACCTGTCCGGCGCTCTCCGGCCACCTGCGCGCGGTGGCCTGGGTCGTCCAGCAGTTCCTGCCGGTCGGGATCGCTCTCTGCGACGGGCGGCCGGCGCGCGTGGAGATCACGCCGGGGCCGCGCCCCGGACGCGCGGGGCCCGAGGTCACGGCGGTCGACGCCTGAGCAGCGCGAGGAAGAACACGCCCGCAGCCATGCTGATGATCACGGGCCCCGTCTCGCGCTGGAGCACGCGGGCCAGGGCCGTGCCGACGAGCGTGACGGTCACCGCGACCACCACCGCCACCGCGAGCATGGAGCCCAGACTGCGCGTCGCGTGCTTGGCGGTTGCCGCGGGGATGATGATGAGCGAGCCCATGAGCAGGACGCCCAGGTAGCGCAGGCCCAGGGCGACGGTGAAGGAGAACGCCAGGAGATAGAGCAGGCTCAGGCGCCTGACGTGCACGCCGGCCGAGCGCGCCAGGTCGGGCGACACCAGTGCGAGCACGAGCCGATGTCGCGCGCCGAGCACGAAGACTACCACGCCGGCCGCGCCCACGAGGCCCAGCGTCAGCTCCCAGGCGGGGAGCGCGCCGGCCCGGCCGAAGAGCGCTTCGATGAGATCCTCACCGCGCGTGAACATGGCGCCGACGGCCAGCGCGCCCGAGAACACGACGCCGATCACGGTCTCGGTCGCGATGCGCGTGCGCGACTCCACGACCCAGATCAGGAGCGTGCCGAGCAGCAGCGCGACCAGGCTGCCCAGGAACGGCTGCACGTGGAAGAGCAGGGCGAGTGCGATCCCGGGCAGCGCCACGTGAGAGATCGCGTCGGAGGCCAGGGTCATCTTGCGCATGACGGCGAAGCAGCCCACCAGCCCGGCGGCGGTCGCCATGGCGACCGAGAGCGCCACCGCCGGGAGATCGGCGATCACCGGTGAAAGTGGTGCGTCATCGGCCCGCCGTACAGCTCTTCGAGCCTGCTGGGCGTCAGGACCTCGGTCGGGGCCCCGAGCCAGGCCCGGCCCCGGCCCAGGCAGAGGACCTTGGTGGCGTACCGGTACACGAGGCTCAGCTCGTGCGAGATCAGCAGGAGCGTGAGTCGCTGCTCCCGCTGCATGCGGCCGATCGTCTCGTAGAGCATCTCCTCGCCCGGCTCGTCGACGCCGGCCGTCGGCTCGTCGAACAGGAGGACGGTTGGCCGGCCGAGGAACGCGCACGCCAGCAGCAGGCGCTGGAACTGCCCGCCCGACAGCGTGCCGATGGGCCGGCCGACGACGTCGGGCCCGAGGTTCGCCATCCGTAGCGCCCGGGGGACGTCGTCGGGGGAGACGCGACCGACGTGCGCCTTGGCCCGGAGGAGATCGGTGCCCGTGAGCGGCAGGTCGCGCTCGATGTCGAGCTTCTGCGGGACGTAACCGATCTTCACGCCGGCGGCCCAGCGGATTGCCCCCTCGTACGGCACGGCGCCGATGAGCGCCCGGAAGAGCACCGTCTTGCCGGACCCGCTCGGCCCGATGATGGCCAGGCACTCGCCGTCCTCCACCGTGAAGCTCAGGTCGTCGATGACCCGGAGGCCGCCGAACCCGATCGTGAGGCCGCTCACCTCCAGCACGCTGGGCATGGGCCACGAGGATACCCCGCGGCCGCCGCTCACGCCTCTCGCGCGTCCGCGGCCTGGCCGATCTGCGCTCGCACGGCGTCGCGCAGGCGCACGATCTCGCGCCAGTCCGACCGCCGCGGCGCCAGGGGAGCGCCGATGGTCACGGTGATCGGCCCGCGCGACGGCAGCCAGGCGCCGGAGGGCAGGATCGCTCGCGTACCGCGGATGGCGACGGGCACCACCGGGCAGCCAGCCTCGACCGCGGCCTTGAAGGCGCCCAGTCGGAACGGCAGCAGGCGGGGCCCCTCGAGGAAGGTGCCCTCCGGAAAGAAAACGAGCGACGTGCCGCCTCGCAGTGCGGCACTCACGCGCTCGGCATCCTGGACGCTGCGCGAAGGGTCGGCGCGCTCCACGGTGAGATGTCCGACCCGGCGGATGACGGCACCCACGAGTGGCCAGGCAGCCAGCTCCCGCTTGCCGACGAACCGGAAGTCGCGGGGGAGGGCGGCCAGGAGTGCGACCGCATCGAGATAGCTCGAATGGTTCGCGGCGAAGACGACCGCGCCGGCCACCGGCAGCCGGTCGAGCCCGTCGACGTGCAGCCGGCAGCCCGTGAGTCGCAGCGCCGTGCTGCACCAGCGACGCACCACGCGGTCCACGGCGCGCCGGGGCAGCGAGACCACCAGTATCCACAGCAGCGGCACGGTGGCCAGGAGCACGAGGCCGATCCGGGCGCCGAATCCCAGTCTCGCCGCCCACTGCAGTCCTCGCGCGCCGTACGCGCGCAGGACGCCGGCCGCGAGCCGGAACGATGGCAGGCGAGTCGACGGACGCCGGGCGAGATCCCCGCGCACCCAGGCGTCGCGCGTGGCCGAGCGACGGATCTTGCCACTCGAGGTCTTGAGCACCGAGCCCGGCGCCGCCAGGAGCACGGCGTCCGGCGGCAGCCCCAGCGCATCCACGACCCGCTCGCGCACCGCGGCTTGGAGCCGGGCCCGCGCCTGGGGCGTGCCGGCGCGCGTCTCGGCGACGACGATCAGCCGCTCGGTGCCGATGGCGGGATCGCCGACGCCGAAGGCGGCCACGCAGCCCTTGCGGACGCCCGGCACATCGCCGACCAGCTCCTCCACCTCCTGCGGGTACAGATTGCGCCCGGCCTTGATGATGATGTCCTTGCGCCGTCCGGTGACGTAGAGCTCGCCCCCGGCGCGATAGCCGAGGTCACCGGAGTCCATCCAGCCCTCGTGCATCACGGCCGCGGTCGCCTCCGGGTTGCGGAAGTAGCCCGACGTGACCGAGGGCCCGCGGAACTCCACGCGCCCCTCGACGCGCTCGGGCAACGACACGCCGGCAGCGTCCACGACGCGCAGGTCGTGTCCGGGCAGGGGCGCGCCGCACGAGACGAACGAAAGCGGCGAGGGCTCGCCGGGACCGGCCGGCTCGGCCCGCCGCGAGCGCTCGAACGTCCCGCGCCGCACGCGATCGACGAGGGGTCCGCGGCCGGGCGGGGACATCGTGAGCCCCACGGAGGACTCCGCCAGGCCGTAGACCGGACACATCGCCTCGGCCCGGAAGCCGCGGGTCGCGAACCGCCCCACGAAGCGCTCGATCGTCTCCGGACTCACCGCCTCCGAGCCATTCAGGGCCAGCCGCCAGCTGCCGAGGTCCAGCCCCTCGAGATCGGCGTCCGCGAGACGCTTCACGCAGAGATCGAACGCGAAGTTCGGCGCGGCCGAGATCGTGGCCCGGTGGGCCGAGATCGCGCGCAGCCAGCGGGCCGGACGGGCGAGGAACGCCAGCGGGGGCAGGATCACGACCGGCACGCCGTGATAGAGCGAGCCCAGCCACATGCCGATCAGTCCCATGTCGTGATAGAGAGGCAGCCACGAGACGCACACGTCATCCGGCCGCACGCCGAGCGCCCGGCCCAGGGCCCGGATGTTCGACAGTAGATTTGCGTGCGACAGCAACACGCCCTTGGGATCGCCGGTGCTCCCCGAGGTGTACTGGATGAGCGCGGGATCGTCGGGCCCGACGGCCGGCACGGGGGCCGCGGACGCCGCCGCGAGGCGCTCGAGCGTCGTCACGCCGGTCAGCGACCGCACGCCCGCGCGCAGGAGGACGGCCACACGCTCGACCTCCGCGAAGGTGACGAGGAGCCGGGCCTGCGCGTTGTCGAGGATCTTGACCTGGCGGGCGGCGTACTCCTCGAGCCGGCCCGGCCGGGTCGGTGGATAGATCGGCACCGGGACGGCGCCGGCCCTGAGCACGCCGAAGAACGCGGCGAAGAACCCGGGCTCGGTGCGCAGCATGAGCGCGACGGACTCGCCCCGCCCGAGGCCGCGCGCGCGGAGCCCGGCAGCCACGGCGCCCGCCTGGGCCCACAGCTCGCCGTAGGTGATGCGCCGTTCCTCCTCGTCGTCGAGGCGGAGCACGATGTGGACACGGCTTGGGTCGGTCTCGGCGTGCCAGCGCAGGACGTCGATCAGCGTGCGCGCGGAATCCGGAGCCGGCACCCCCGTTGTGATCGGGGCGGCCGCCGCCACCACGACACCGCCGGTCGGCTCGCCGCCGGCCAGCACGGCCGACACCAGGTCGCGGATCGACTCCGCCTCGCCGAGCACCGAGTCCGCGAAGCGGACGTGGAACGCCTCCTCGAGCCGCGTGAGCAGCTCGACCCGCTCGAGGCTGCCGATGCCGAGATCGCGGTCGAGGACGTCGTCGAGCGCCACGCGCCCGCGCACCGGCGCGGTGCCCAGCTCGGCCACGAAGGCATCGACGACCGCGCGCACGCGCTGCTCGATGGTGGGCGGCTCGATGGTCGCGACGCTGCCGCTCGATGTCACGCCCTGTCGCGAGAGCAAGAGGCGCGCCGGGAGGAGCCGGCGTCGAAGCCAGCGACTTTCCGGTGAGCCCGCCGCGGCGGCCAGCCCGGTGCGCGGGGAGGCGGCGCCCCACTGGGGCATCGAATCGCCTGGGCCTCACGTGCAACTCGCTGAAGTTCCAGCGCGGGACTCTGGCATTCCCGATGCACCCCACCGGCGCTCTTGATGGACAGGATGATGAGTCTGGCGCCGAATCTCGACGACTACGAACGCGTGCGCGCCACGTTCACCTGGGCGGCGGCGCGGGCGGAGCTCGATGGGCTTCCCGACCAGCGCGGGCTGAACATCGCGCACGAGGCCGTCGATCGGCACGCCGCCGGGCCACGGGGCCGCCGGGTGGCGATCCGCTGGCTCGGCAAGCGCGGCGAGGTGCGCGACTACACCTACCGGGATCTCCGTGAGCTGACGGATCGCTTCGCGAACGTCCTCGGGAGCCTCGGCCTGCAGCGCGGCGACCGGGTGTTCGCCCTGGCCGGCCGTCTGCCCGAGCTCTACATCGCCGCGCTCGGCACCCTGAAGTACGGCGGCGTGTTTTGTCCGATGTTCTCGGCGTTCGGGCCGGAGCCGATCCGGGCTCGCATGACCATCGGCCGCGCGCGCGTGCTGGTGACGACCGAGGCGCTCTACCGGCGCAAGGTGGCGGCGCTGCGCCAGGCGCTGCCCGACCTCGCCCACGCCGTGCTCGTCGGCGAGGGGGGTGCGGCCACCGCGGTGCCCGACACGCTGGACTTCCACACGCTGCTCCGGGCGGCCGCCGACCGCTTCGTCATCCCACCGACCGCGCCCGAGGACATGGCGCTGCTGCACTTCACCAGCGGGACGACGGGCACCCCGAAGGGCGCGGTCCACGTGCACGAGGCGGTGGTCGCGCATCACATCACCGGCCGGTACGCGCTCGACCTGCATCCCGACGACGTCTTCTGGTGCACGGCGGACCCGGGCTGGGTCACCGGCACCTCCTACGGCATCGTCGCCCCCTTGACGAACGGCGTGACCAGTATCGTCGACGAGGCCGAGTTCGACGCCGAGCGCTGGTATCGCACGCTGCAAGAGCAGCGGGTGACGGTCTGGTACACGGCTCCCACCGCGATCCGCATGATGATGAAGACCGGCGTCGAGCTCGTCGCCAAGTACGACACGAGCGCCCTGCGCTTCCTCGCCAGCGTGGGCGAGCCGCTGAACCCCGAGGCGGTCGTATGGGGGCAGGCGGCGTTCGGCCGGCCCTTCCATGACAACTGGTGGCAGACGGAGACGGGCGGAATCATGATCGCCAACTTCGCCGCCATGGCGGTCCGTCCGGGGTCCATGGGCCGGCCGCTGCCCGGCATCGAAGCGGCGATCGTGCGCCGGATCGGTGACGATCGAGTCGACGTGATCGAGGAGCCGGACGTGCAAGGTGAGCTGGCCCTCCGGCCCGGCTGGCCTTCGATGTTCCGCGATTACCTTGGCGAGCCGGCCCGCTACCGGAAGTGCTTCGTGGGCGGCTGGTATCTGAGCGGAGACCTGGCCCGGCGGGACGCCGACGGCTACTTCTGGTTCGTCGGACGCGCCGACGACGTCATCAAGACCTCCGGCCACCTCATCGGCCCCTTCGAGGTCGAGAGCGTGCTGATGGAGCATCCGGCCGTCGCCGAGGCGGGCGTCATCGGCAAGCCCGATCCGGTGGCGCTGGAGATCGTCAAGGCGTTCGTCTCGCTGAAGGCGGGGTTCACCGAGACGCCCGAGCTCCGGCGCGCGCTGCTCGCCCACGCGCGGGCGCGCCTGGGCGCGGTGGTGGCGCCGAAGGAGATCGAGATCACCGCGTCCCTGCCGAAGACGCGCAGCGGCAAGATCATGCGCCGCCTGCTCAAGGCACGCGAGCTGGGGCTGCCGGAGGGCGACACCTCGACGCTGGAGGAGGGCTCGGCGTGACGCTGCCCTCACGGGAGCGCGGACTCGACCTGCTGCGCCAGATGACACGGATCCGGCGCTTCGAGGAGAGGGCGGCCGAGCTCTACACGGTCGGCAAGATCCGCGGCTTCCTCCACCTCTACATCGGCGAGGAGGCGGTGGCGGTCGGCGCGATGCAGGCGCTCACGCCCGACGACAACGTGGTGGCGACCTACCGGGAGCACGGCCAGGCGCTCGCCCGCGGCATCCCGCCCGGCGCCGTCATGGCCGAGATGTACGGCAAGGCCAACGGGTGCAGCCGCGGGCACGGCGGCTCGATGCACCTGTTCGACGTGTCACGCCGCTTTCACGGCGGCCACGCGATCGTCGGCGGCGGCCTGCCGGTCGCCGTCGGTCTCGCCCTCGCCGACGCCCTGCAGAAGCGTGCGGCCGTGACCGCGTGCTTCTTCGGCGACGGCGCGGTGGCCGAGGGGGCGTTCGCCGAGTCGCTGAACCTCGCCGCCCTGTGGCGGCTGCCCGTCCTCTTCGTCTGCGAGAACAACCTCTACGCGATGGGCACCGCGCTCGCGCGTCACCAGGCCCAGACCGACATCGTGCGCAAGGCCGAGGCGGCCGGGGTCCCGGGCCAGGCCGTGGACGGCATGGACGTGCTCGCCGTCGAGGCGGCCGCTCGGCTCGCGACCGCCGCGGTCCGCGCCGGGCAGGGGCCGCGCCTGCTCGAGGCGCGCACGTATCGGTTCCGCGCCCACTCGATGTACGATCCCGACCTCTATCGGGCCAAGGAGGAGATCGAGCGCTGGAAGGCGAGCGATCCGATCGGGCACTTCGTCGCCGCGCTCCGCGCCGAGGGTCTCCTCGTCGACGCCGACCTGGCGGCGCTCGAGCACGCCGTCGCCGCCGAGGTCGACGCCGCGGTCGCCGAGGCCGAGGCGGGCCCCTGGGAGCCGGTCGAGGACCTCCTGAAGGACGTGTACACGGCGGCGGAGCGGCGATGACGAAGATGACCTATCGCGACGCGGCCCGGAGCGCCCTCCGGGACGCGCTGCGGGGCGATCCGCGCGTCTTCTTGATGGGCGAGGACGTCGGTCGCTATGGCGGCGCCTTCGCGGTGAGCCATGGCCTTCTCGCCGAGTTCGGCCCCGAGCGCGTGCGTGACACCCCGCTGAGCGAGAACACGTTCGTCGGCGCCGGCGTCGGCGCCGCGCTCGGCGGGATGCGGCCCATCGTCGAGGTGATGACGGTCAACTTCAGCCTGCTGTGTCTCGATCAGATCGTGAACAACGCCGCGACGCTGCGCCACATGTCCGGTGGACAGCTCTCCGTCCCGCTCGTGGTGCGCATGGCGACCGGCGCCGGCCGGCAGCTGGCCGCCCAGCATTCCCACAGCCTCGAGGGCTGGTACGCGCACATCCCCGGCATCAAGGTGGTGGCGCCGGGGACGGCGGACGATGCCCGGGCGCTGCTGCTGGCGGCGCTGCGCGAGCCCGACCCGGTCTTCGTGTTCGAGCACGCCGCGCTCTACCCGATGGAAGGCGAGGTGGACGCGACGGGGGGCCCGGGCGAGATCGGCCGGGCCCTCGTACGCCGCGCGGGCACCGACCTCACCCTGATCACGTACGGGGGCTCGTTGCCGAAGACGCTGGCGGCGGCGGAACGCCTCGCGGGTGAGGGGATCGAGGCCGAGGTGATCGACCTCCGCTCGCTCCGGCCGCTCGACACGGCCACGATCCTGGCCTCGATTGCCCGGACGCACCGGGCCCTGGTCGTGGACGAGGGCTGGCGCACGGGCAGCTTCGCCGCCGAAGTGAGCGCCCAGATCATGGAGCGGGCCTTCTACGACCTGGATGGTCCCGTGCAGCGGCTGTGCAGCGCGGAGGTCCCGATGCCGTACGCCAGGCACCTGGAGGACGCCGCGCTGCCGCAGCCCGCGACGATCGCGGCGGCGGCCCGAGCCATGCTCGGTCGCGATGGCTGAGTTCCTGATGCCGATCCTCGGCGCCGACATGACGGCGGGGACGCTCACCGCGTGGCGCAAGCGGCCGGGCGACCGGGTGGCGCGCGGGGACATCATCGCGGAGGTCGAGACCGAGAAGGGGCTGATCGACGTCGAGGTGTTCGTGGGCGGCGTCCTGGAGCGCATCCTCGTCGAGCCGGGTGCCACGGTGCCGACGGGGACGGTGCTGGCCACGATTCGCGAGGACGCGCCCTCGGCGGCGCCGCACCCGGCGGTCGCGGCGCCGGCCGCGCCGGCCCCGGTCCCGGCGCCGGCGATGCCGGGGGCTCCGGGGCCAGGGCCGCGCGTCCGCGTCTCGCCGCTCGCCCGGAAACTCGCGGCCACCCTGGGCATCGATCCCACCACGCTGCATGGCACCGGTGCGAGCGGGGCCGTCACGCGCGAGGACGTGGAACGTGCCGCCGCCGATCGCCGCCCGGGCGCGGTGCCGGGAGCCGCCCCGGCGGCGCCGGCGCGCCCCCGCCTGGACGTCGCCCGGATGCGGCAGGCCATCGCGGCCGCCATGGCCCGCTCCAAGCGCGAGATCCCCCACTACTACGTCGCCCACACGATCGATCTGCATCGGGCGCTGGCGTGGCTGGCCGAGGAAAACGCCCGGCGCCCCGTGACCGAGCGGTTGCTCTATGGCGTCCTGCTGATCAAGGCCGTCGCCCTGGCCCTGCACGAGGTGCCCGAGCTGAACGGGGTATGGCGGGGGGACCGTGTCGAGCCGAGCGCCGCCGTGCACGTCGGCGTGGCGATCTCGCTGCGCGGCGGCGGCCTGATCGCGCCCGCGCTGCACGACG
>JBGQLG010000196.1:0-10046 GCA_041499965.1 Methylomirabilia bacterium | reverse complement strand
TTTCGCCCGCTCGACGTGTGTGATTGAGGATGCCGCCGGCCAGCAGAATGTCGCGCTCGCGCGGGGTCAGGATGCAGGAGGCGGTGAAGCGGGTGCCGGTGCGCGTGTTCTCGACGGTCACCGCGCCGCCCGCGGCCAGCGCGGCTCGGAGGCCATCGAGCTTCAACCGGTCGTCGCGGTCGAGGCCGTCCCACGACGCCGGGTCGTCGAACAGCAGCGGGACGACGCCCCAGTTGATCAGGTTGGCGCGGTGGATGCGGGCGATCGACTTGGCCAGCACGGCGCGCACGCCCAGGAACATCGGCGCCATCACCGCCGCCTCGCGCGAGGAGCCCTGGCCGTAGGTCTCGCCGGCCACGATGATCCCGCGCCCCGCGGCCTTCGCGCGGGCCACGAACTCCGGATCGACGTACTTGAACGAGTGCTCGGCGATGGCCGGGACGTTCGAGCGGAACACCAGCACGGCGGAGCCGGCGGGTGAGATGTCGTCGGTCGAGACCTTGTCGCCGAGCTTGAGCAGCACCGGCGCCTCGAGGCTCTCGGCCACCGCCTCGCCCAGCGGCACCGGCTTGATGTTCGGCCCTCGCACGATCTCGCCCTGGCCATCCGGTGCGACGAAGCCCGCCACCGACGCCGCGAAGCGCGACGGCAGCGGCACGCTCGCCGGCGTGCCCAGCGTGCGCGGATCGGTGATGACGCCGGTCAGGGCCGAGGCGGCCGCCACCACCGACGAGCAGAGATAGACCTCGTCGCCCTTCACGCCGCTGCGCCCTGAGAAATTGCGGTTGAACGCGCGCAGGCTCTTGGTGCCGGCGGCCGGGACGTGGCCGATGCCCGCGCACGAGCCGCACGTGGGCTCCGACACCGTCGCGCCGGAGGCCAGCAGGTCGGCCAGGAGCCCCTCGCGGGCCATCGTCTCGAGAATCCGGTGGCTGCCCGGGAAGACGACGAACGACACCGAGGGGTGCACCTGCCGCTCGCGCACCACGCCGACGACGGAGGCCATGTCGTGCCAGGAGCCGTTCGTGCACGAGCCGACCATCACCTGCTCGATCGGCGTGCCCACGACCTCCTCCACGGGGACGACCCGGTCGGGCGAGCCGGGCAGCGCCACCAGCGGGCCGATGGCGCTCAGGTCCAGCTCGATCTGGTCGTCGTAGGTCGCGTCGTCGTCGGGCGCCGCCGGCCGCCAGTCCTCGGCGCGGCCCAGCCGGGTGAGGAACGAGCGCGTGACCTCGTCGGAGGCGAAGATGCTCGTGGTCAGGCCCAGCTCGGCGCCCATGTTGGCGATCGTCATGCGCTCGGCGGCGAGCAGGCTCGCCAGCCCGGGGCCGGCGTACTCGAAGATCTTGCCCGTACCCCCGCGCACCGTGAGGCGGCGCAGCAGCTCGAGGATGACGTCCTTGGCGGTCACCCACGGCTGCAGCGCGCCCGTCAGCCACACGCGCACGACGGCCGGCATGCGGAAGCAGTACGGCCCGCCGCCCATCGCCACCGCCACGTCGAGGCCGCCGGCGCCGATCGCGAGCATGCCGGCGGCGCCGCACAGCGGCGTGTGGCTGTCGGTGCCGAGCAGCGTCTGCCCGGGGATGGAGAACGACTCCATGTGCACCTGGTGGCAGATGCCGTTGCCGAGCTTCGAGAACGTCGCGCCGAAGCGGCGCGAGACGGTCTGCAGGTAACGGTGGTCGTCGGAGTTGCGCGAGTCGACCTGGTAGACCTGATGGTCGATGTAGGTCACCGCGCGCCCCGGGACCACGCGCGGGAAGCCGAGCGCCTCGAACTGCAGCCACGCCTGCGTGCCGTTGGTGTCGGTCAGCAGCACCTGGTCGACGCCGATCCCGACTTCTTCGCCGGCGACCGTGCGGCCGGAGACCAGGTGCGACTCGATGAGCTTGCGGGCCAGGCTCAGGCGGGTCATCGCTTCCCGATGGCCACGAAGGCGCGGCGCCCCGGGCCGACGTAGTCGGCGCGGGGGCGGATCAAGCGGTTGTCGTCGTGCTGCTCGACGATGTTGGCGGACCAGCCGGCGATGCGGCCGGCGGCGATCACCGGGGTGAACAGGTCGACGGGGACGCCGAGAGAATAGAAGAGCGGGGCCGAGTAGAAGTCGACGTTGGGGATCAGTCCCTTGGCCTTGCTGATGCGCTCGTGCAGCGTGACGGCGATCTCGTACCACTTGAACTGGCCCGACTGCCGGCACGCCTCCTCGGCCATGCCGCGCAGGATGGCCGCGCGGGGGTCGCCGGCCTTGTACACGCGATGGCCCATGCCCATGAAGCGGCGCTTGGCGGCCAGCGCGCGCTCGGCGAAGGCGTCGACGTTGGCCACCTCGCCGATTTCCAGCAGCGTGTGCATGACGGCTTCGCCGGCGCCGCCGTGCAGCGGCCCCTTCAGCGCGCCAACGCCGCCGGCCACCGCCGAATGCATGTCGGACTGGGTGGAGACGATCGTGCGCGTCGTGAAGGTCGAGGCGTTCAGCTCGTGCTCGGCGTAGAGCGTGAGGCTGGCGTCGAAGGCCTTGATCGCCGCGACGCCCGGCCGCTGGCCGGTCAGCATGTAGAGGAAGTTGGCGGCGTGCGAGAGCCCCGCGCCCGGCACCACCGGATCCTGACCCTGGCGCACGCGGTGATGCGCGCAGATGGCCGTCGCCACCTGGCTCGTGAGCCGCACCGCCTTGCGCACGTTGGCGGCGTGCGAGTTATCCGTCGTGTCGGGATCGGACATCCCGAGGATCGCCACCGCCGCCTGCAGCACGCGCATGGGATCGGTGTCCCTGGGCATCAGCCGGAACGCCTGGATCAGCTCGGCCGGGATCGTCCGGGACGCGGTGAGCTGGACGACGAAGCCGTCGAGCTGGGCGGGCCTGGGCAGGTCGCCGTGCAGGAGCAGGTAGGTGACCTCCTCGAAGCTGGCCTGGCGGGCCAGGTCGGCGATGTCGTAGCCGCGATAGGCCAAACGGCCGTTGGCGCCGTCCAGGTCGCACAGCTGGGTCTCGGCGGCGACGACGCCTTCGAGCCCGCGGATCAGTCCCGATGCCTCGGTCATGGCTGTGCCCTCTCGAGGTCGAGTTGTATACCGTCGCCGTCCGACTGACAAGGATGGCGCCCGCCGCGCAAAGCGCTGCGGTCCGGACCGCGAGGTGACGAATAATACGCGCCATGACCTCCACCCCGCCGGCCGCCGTTGCCCTGTCCGACGCCGGGGCCTCGCTCTCGCTGTTCGCGCTCGCCCAGACGTCGCGGGAGCGGCAGCTGTTCGTGAACGATCAGGTCGGGTTGCAGCGGATCTCGCTCGACGTGGAGAACACGGTGCTCGCCGAGGGGCGGCCGGCACGGGTCTTCGCCGGGTTCCAGAAGTGGAGCCGAGCGCTGCCCGTCCTGGGACGTTACGCGCGGCTGGCCCGGGTGGCTCGCGGCCTCTGGGTCTTCGGCCTGCCCGACGTCGAGCCGCCCGCCACGCCCGGCCTCACCTGGGTCTCGCTGACCGAGCGGCACGCGCTGGCGCGCGAGTGGTTCCTGATCGTCGACGGCGAGCACTATTTCACCGCGCTCGCCGCCGAGGACCTGACCGGCCTCGACGTCCCCGACGAGCGGCGCCGGTTCCGGGCCGTGTGGAGCTTCGACGATGCCGTCGTCCACGACCTGGCCGGTCATCTCGGCGACGCACTGGGCCTCGCGCCCGCAGTGGAGCCGCCGGCGCGGCGCGACTACGCCGGACAGCTCAGGCGCGTCGGGGCCACGGTGAGCCAACTGCTCACGCGGCTTCAGGAGCGGCCCGAGGCGCTCGCCCGGGCCGAGCAGCTGCGCGAGGACCTGACCGGATTGCTGATGCACGATCTCCGCAATCCGCTGAGCGTCATCCTCGCGCGCACCGAGCTGATGACCAGGCTGGCGACGCTCAGCCCCGAGCTGATCAATCGCTCGGCGGCGGCGATCAACTCGGAGGCGCGCCGGCTCGACGAGATGCTCCTGAGCCTGCTCGACATCGCCCGGATCGAGGCCGGCCGGCTGCAGCTCACGAAGACCGACCTCGACGTGCGCGGCCTCGTGAGCGGCGTCGCCGACGCCTACCGCGCGCTGGCCCAGGCCCAGGACAAGGCGATCGCCGTGGGCGTCGAGCTCCCGGCCGGCACCCGCGTGACGGCCGAGCGCGACAGGCTGACCCGCGTGCTCCGCAACCTGGTCGGCAACGCGCTCAAGTACTCCGACCGCGGCGGCCACGTGGAGGTGCGCGTGCGACTGACGCCGGCGGGCGTCGAGTTCGCGGTGAGCGACGACGGGCCCGCCGTGCCGCCCGGGGCCCACGAGCGCGTCTTCCAGCGCTTCGGCCAGGTCGGGGGCGAGGCGGGGCGGCCGGGCACCGGCCTCGGACTCTACTTCTGCCGGCTCCTGGTGGAAGCCCACGGCGGCGCCATCGGCGTGGACAATCGGCCCGGCCGGGGCGCGACGTTTCGCTTCACCCTGCCGGGGCCGACGACGGGCTGAGTGCTACTTGCCGCGCTGGCGGTCCCGGCACTCCGCCTGCGGGTTGTACGTCTGGGGGCCGTAGCAGGTCCCGCTCGTCGGCAGCCGCTCGCAATCACGGCGACCCGACTCGAGCGCCGCTCCCTTGAGGCTCTTCTCGACCTGGGCCAGGCACTCCTGCTGCGGACTGCAGCTGCGGGCCTTCTGGGCCGCGGTCGGCAGGCTCCCGCAGTCCTGCGACTGGGCCGCCGCCGGCACCGCGCTCAGGAGGAGCGACGCGAACACGACCCACACCACGCGTCTCATGAGCCTGCTCCTCTCCGGTCTGACGCCACGCGGATCGCGGCTATTCGGGCCGCCGCGCGGCGAAGGCCGGTCATCGCCATGGCGCTCAGCTCCTCGCCGTCTGGATGTAGAAGGTCCCGGTGGCCAGCGCGACCAGCGCCTCGCCGTCGCCGTAGACCCTGGCCTCGAGCACGCCGACCCGCTTGGTGCGCGAGACCACCGCCGCCTCGGCCGCGATGGAGCCGCCCGTGACCGGCAGCAGGTAGTTCATCTTGATCTCGAGCGTCGCGCACTGCTCGCCGGGCTCGAGCCGCGAGAAGAGCGCGGCGCCCATCGCCGTGTCGGCGACGCTGTAGATGACGCCGCCGTGCAGGGTGCCGTTGGGGTTGAGGTGCCGGGCCCCGACGTCCAGCTCGAACCGGGCCCGCCCGTCGCCGATGGACTTCGGGCGCAACCCCAGCATCTCGGCGAACGGCCAGGACACGGCCGGTTACTTGAAGTGCGGGTCGATGCGGGCGTCGATCAGGTACGGCCCGCCGCTGGCCAGCGCCCGCCCCATCGAGGGGCCGACCTCGGCCACCTTCTCGATCCGCTCGCCGGGGACGCCGAACGACTTGGCGAGCCCCACGTGGTCGATCAGCGGCTTGTCGAGGTCCATGCCGACGTACAGGTCGTCCTCCGCCGAGAACCCCTTCAGCGCCAGCGTGCGCTGCTTGAGGATGCGGTAGGACGCGTTGTTGAAGATCACCCAGACCACCGGCACCGAGTCGTGGGCCGCGGTCCACAGCCCCTGGCAGGTGTACATCGCGCTGCCGTCGCCGATGAGGCCGATGACCGGGCGCTGCGGCAGCGCCAGCTTCACGCCGATCGCCGCCGGCAGCCCCCAGCCGATGCCGCCGCCCCGCAGGCCGAAGAAGCTCTTGGCGTCCTCGCACTTGAAGAACGTGCGGACGCCGGCCGCGGAGGAGATCGTCTCGTCCACGATCGTCGATCCGGCCGGTGTGGCCTGGGCCACCGCCTGCACGAGGGCCAGCGGGGCCATCGGCGCCAGGTTGGCCGCCTGCCGCGCTTTCTGTTCCAGCTCGGCCCGCTCGGCCGCGTTGGCGGCCACGGCGGCCGCGCGGCGCTTGGCCGCCTGCGGGTGACCGGTCTTGCTGCTGTGGCGGCGCACCGCCTCGCACAGCTCGGGCAGCGTGGCCTTGGGGTCGCCCTGGATGCCGACCGCCGCGGCGTAATTCTTGCCGATCTCCCACGGATCGACGTCGATGTGGATGACGTCCAGGCCGTGGGGCATCGGCTCGACGTCCGAGGGAAGCGAGAGCGTGAACAGGTCGGCGCCGATCGAGCAGAGCAGGTCGTAGCGCATCAGGAACGCGCGGATGGGTGGAGCCAGCCGCGGGAACGTCCCGCCGCACAGCGGATGCGAGAACGGGAAGTTGCAGGTGGAGGCCACGCCCTCGCTGACGACCGACGCGCCCAGGAGCTCCGCGAGCTCGATCAGCTCCGCGAGCGCGTCGGACTGGGCCACGGCGTCGCCGGCGACCAGCAGCGGACGCTCGGCGCGCACCAGCCGCTTCGCCGCCTCGTCGATCGCCGCGCGGTCGCCGACCAGACGCGGGGCCACGCGGGTGGACGCACCGAGGTCGACGTCCCGCTCGGCGTTCAGCACGTCGACGGGCAGCGAGAGGAAGACCGGGCCGGTCGGATGGGCCAGCGCCGTCTTCACCGCGCGGCGCACGATGCGCGGCAGGTCCTCCAGACGACGCGCCTCGGTCGACCACTTCGTGTATGGCCGCGCGACCGGCGGCAGATCCGACCAGAGGATCGGCTCGGTCACCGTGAAGCACTGGTCGTGCTGCCCGGCCGTCACCAGCAGTGGTGAGCCCGCCTTGTAGGCGTCGTAGAGCATGCCCATCGCGTTGCCCAGGCCGGGCGAGACGTGGACGTTCACGGCGCCCAGACCACCGCTGGCCTGCGCGTAGCCGTCGGTCATCGCGATGGCCGGCGCCTCCTGCAGCGCCAGCACGTAGCGGATGCCGGGCTCGCGGGCCAGACCGTCCATGAGCGGCAGCTCGGTGGTGCCGGGGTTGCCGAACATGACCGAGACGCCTTCTTGCCGCAGGATCCGGAGGAACGCTTGCTTACCGGAGATGAATGGCATGGTGGCCGCGATGATAAACCCCGCCGACCCTTGATTCCAGGGGGCCGGGGGTGCGACCCTGTCCGACGTGCCCGCCGTCGAAACGCCGCTGTTCCTGCGGGCCGCGCGGTGCGAGCCCACGCCGGTCACCCCGGTGTGGCTCATGCGCCAGGCCGGCCGCTACCTGCCCGAGTACCGCGCCCTGCGCGAGCGATACGGCTTCCTCGAGCTGTGCAAGACGCCGGCGGCCGCCGCCGAGGTCACGCTGCAGCCCGTGCGGCGCTTCGCCGTCGACGCCGCGATCCTCTTCGCCGACATCCTGCTGATCCTGGAGCCGCTCGACGTGGGGCTCGAGTTCGCCAAGGGCGAGGGGCCGGTGATCCACCGCCCGGTGCGCTCGGCCGCCGACGTGGCGCGGCTCAGGCCGCTCGACGTCGCGTCGAGCGTCGGCTCGGTCTTCGAGACGGTGCGGCTGGTGCGTCGCGAGCTGCCCCCGCGGGTGGCGCTGATCGGCTTCGCCGGCGCGCCGTTCACCGTCGCGTCGTACGTCGTGGAGGGCGGCGCCTCCCGCGACTTCCTGCACACCAAGCGGCTGATGTACGAGGCGCCGGCCGCCTGGCATCGGCTGATGGAGGTGCTGGCCGACGCCACCGCGACGTATCTCAACGGCCAGATCGACGCCGGCGCCCAGGCCGTGCAGCTCTTCGATTCCTGGGTGGGCGCGCTGGCGCCCGACGACTACCGGACGTACGTGCTGCCCCACACGCGCGCGGTCATCCGCGCGCTGCGGCCCGACACGCCGGTCATCCACTTCGGCACCGGCACCGCCACGCTGTTGCCGCTCATGCGGCAGGCGGGCGGCGACGTGATCGGGCTCGACTGGCGGATCGACCTCGACCGGGGCTGGGCGGCGGTCGGCGACGGTGTCGGCGTGCAGGGCAATCTCGATCCGGCATTGTTGCTGGCCAAGCCGGCCGTGTTCCGCGAGCGCGTGCAGGCCATCCTGGCTCGCGCCGCCGGCCGGCCCGGCCACGTCTTCAACCTCGGCCACGGCGTGCACCAGTCCACGCCGGTCGAGCACGTGCAGGCGCTGGTCGAGATGGTCCACGAGCTGAGCGCGCGATGATCGATGCCGTTCTGCTCGTCGCCTTCGGCGGCCCCACCGCGCCCTCGGAGATCCGGCCCTTCCTGGACATCGTCACGCGCGGCCGCCGCATCCCGGCCGAGCGGCTGGAGGAAGTCGCGCATCACTACGAGCAGATGCCGGGCGGTCGCTCGCCGCTGAACGAGCTGACCGAGGCCCAGGCCGACGGCTTGCGCGGCGCGCTCGCGGCCCGCGGGCGGCCGTTGCCGGTCTTCGTCGGCATGCGCAACTGGCATCCGTTCCTGCACGAGACGCTGGGGGCGATGGCGGGGCGCGGCCACCGCCGCGCGCTCGGCATCATCCTGTCGTCGTTCCGCACCGAGGCCTCGTGGGAGCGCTACCTCGCCGACGTCGACGCCGCCCGCGCGCGCACCCCGGGCGCGCCCGAGATCGTCTTCGCCCCGCCGTGGTTCGAGCACCCGCGCTTCATCGCGGCCGTGGCCGCCGGCCTGGTACCGGCGCTGGCCGAGGTGCCGGCCGCCGAGCGCGCCGACACGCCGCTGGTCTTCACCGCCCACAGCGTGCCGGTCGCGATGGCCGCGGCGTCGCCCTACGTCGCCGACTTCACCGCCACCGCGCGGGCGGTGGCCGCGCGCCTCGGCCACGCGCGCTGGTCGCTCGCGTATCAGAGCCGCAGCGGGAACCCCCGCGACCCGTGGCTGGAGCCGGACATCCGCGACGCTCTCGAGGCGCTGGCCAAGGACGGCCCCCGCCACGTCGTCGTCTGCCCGGCCGGCTTCGTCTGCGACCACGTCGAGGTCCTCTACGACCTCGACGTCGAGGCCCGATGGATCGCCGCCGAGCACGGCCTCACCCTGCACCGCGCCCCCGCCGTCAACGCGCATCCCGAATTCATCGCGATGCTCGCCGACCTCGTCCAGACCGCGACCCCCGGGAGCCCGAGCAGTACGAGTACACCAAGCCGTACGAGTCGACCCGACGAGTCGGAGCCGGCCAGTGCCTAGACCAGCCCACCCACGCGCGTACCCGAGTAAGCGGCACCCGCTCCAACAGACCCGGCCAGTGCCTAGACCAGCCCACCCACGCGCGTACCCGAGTAAGCGGCACCCGCTCCAACAGACCCGGCCAGTGCCTAGACCAGCCCACCCACGCTTCGACCCGTGCTGACGCCACCCGCTCCAACAAAACTCGTGATCGTAGGCGGCGGCATCGCCGGACTCAGCGCAGCCCACCGCGCGGTCGAGCTCACGCGCGAGCGGGGCCAGGCGCTCGACCTCACGCTGCTCGAGGCGCGCGAGCGGCTCGGTGGCGCCATCGCCAGCGAGCGTGTCGACGGGTTCCTGGTCGAGGCGGGGCCCGACTCGTTCCTGTCCGAGAAGCCGTGGGCGCTGGCGCTGTGCGGTCGCCTCGGCGTCGAGGACCGGCTGGTCCGTACCGACGATCGCTTCCGCAAGGTCTTCGTCTGGTACCGCGGCCGGCTGCACCCGCTGCCCGACGGCTTCCAGCTCCTGGCCCCGACGGCGATGCTGCCCTTCGCCACCTCGTCACTGTTCTCGCTGCCCGGCAAGCTGCGCATGGCGCTGGACCTCGTCCTGCCGCGCGGCGGCGGCGACGACGAGAGCCTGGGCGCCTTCGTGCGGCGCCGTCTGGGCGCCGAGGCGCTGGAGCGCGTGGCCCAGCCGTTGGTCGCCGGCATCTACACCGCCGACCCCGACGATCTCAGCCTGACGGCGACGATGCCGCGCTTCATCGAGCTGGAGCGCAAGGAGCGCTCGGTCATCCTGGGGCTGCGACGCGCGCTGCGCCGGGCGCCGCTGCCGGGGACCAGCGGCGCCCGCTGGTCGCTCTTCGTGACGTTCGCCGGCGGCATGGAGGAATTCGTGACGGCGCTGGCGGCGCGACTGCCGGTGGGGGCGGTCGCCCTCAAGCAACGCGTGAGCGGCCTTGGGCGGACCGGCGCCCGCTGGCGCGTGACCACCGCCGAGGGCGTGTGCGTCGAGGCCGATCGCGTGATCCTGGCCACCGAGTCGCACGCGACCGCGCGGCTCAC
>JBGQLG010000195.1:0-10076 GCA_041499965.1 Methylomirabilia bacterium | reverse complement strand
GCCCTTGACCCGCGCCGAGACCGTCGCGTCGAACGACTGCACGGTGGCGCCGAAGCGCGGCGGCCGCTCGACCAGCGCGGTCAGCAGGCCGGGCAGCGTGAAGTCCAGCGTGAACGTCGCGGTGCCGTCGGTCTTGGCCGGGCCGTCGAGCCTCCCAAGTCGCTGGCCCACCAGCGTGAAGTCCTTCGGGTCCTTGAGCGGCACCTGGGTGGGCGCAGTGAGCGTCGCCGCCTTGGGCGCCAGCTCGCCGAAGGTCGCCTGGCGCCCCGACGGCGCGTGAGAGACGACGCCGCGCTGCACGGTGATCTCCGAGGCCGGCACGCCCCACTCGCTCGCCGCCGCCTCCACCAGCATGGCGCGCGCGGTGGCCCCGGCCCGGCGCATCTGCTCCCAGGAGTTGGCCATGGCGGTGCTGCCGCCGGTGCCCTGCAACGGCCCCCACGTGAGGTTGTTGTAGCGCTCGGCGTCGGCCGGCGCCGGCTCCACGCGGATCTGCGACCAGTCGGCGTCGAGCTCCTCGGCGAGAATCGTCGCCAGCCCTGTATGAGCGCCCTGCCCCATCTCGATGTGCTTGACGATGATCGTCACCGTGTCGTCGGGGGCGATCCGGACAAAGGCGTTGGGCATGAAATCGCCGTCGGCGGCCAAGGCCAGCCTCTCGTCGAGATCGAGCCGGATTCCGAGCACGAGCGCGGCGCCGGCGAGCGCGGTGGATTTCAGGAACTGGCGGCGGGTTGGCATGCTCAGCCGCCGAGCGTCCGGGCCGCCTCGTGGATGGCGGCGCGGATGCGGACGTAGGTGGCGCAGCGGCAGACGTTGCCGGCCATGGCGGCGTCGATGTCGAGGTCGGACGGGCGCGGCAGCTCCGCCAGCAGCGCGATCGCCGACATGATCTGGCCGGACTGACAGTAGCCGCACTGTGCGACATCGAGGCGGCGCCAGGCGCCCTGCACCGCCTGGGCGACCGTGCCGGCCACGCCCTCGATCGTGACGACCTCGCGCCCGCCCAGGCCGGTCGCCGGCATCACGCACGAGCGGGCGGCGCGGCCGTCGAGGTGCACGGTGCAGGCGCCGCACTGGGCGACGCCGCAGCCGTACTTCGTCCCCGTCATGGCGAGGCCATCGCGGAGCACCCACAAGAGCGGGACGTCGCCGTCGGCCTCGACCGTGCGACTCTCGCCGTTGACCTTGAACGTCACCATCGCTCGCCTCCCGGGCCGCGGCAGCGCGGCGACGTGAGTCGAGCCTAACACGCGGGCCACCGCACGCCCCCGCGGCGCGTTTGACGGGGCGCCGCCCGACGGCTAGGATGGGCGCCGTTCCGTTCAGTCCGGCCTGCCTGCAACTTCGGCACTCGGCAGAAGGAGGATGTCATGGCTCGCGCTGCCACACTCGCATCGGTGCTCCTGCTCGCCCTGGCCCTGCTCACCCCCGCGGACGTCCTGGCGCAGACGAAGGACGACACCCTCGTCTACGCGCTGCAGAGCGACGTGCAGAACTGGGACCCGCCGAACTCGGTCCTGCGCGAGAGCATCATCCTGGGCTACAACGTCTTCGACCACCTGGCCGCGCGCGACCTCAAGACCGGCAAGGTGGGGCCGAGCCTGGCGGTGTCGTGGAAGAACATCGACGACACCACCTGGGAGGTCAAGCTCCGCAAGGACGTGAAGTTCCACGATGGCACGCCCTTCGGCGCCAAGGACGTCAAGGCCACCTTCGACCGCGTGCTGAACCCCGAGAACAAGCTCACCGCCCGGGGTAACCACGCCAAGATCAAGAGCATCGAGGTGGTCGACGACCTCACCGCGCGCTTCAAGACCGACGGGCCCTATCCGCTCTTCGTGGAGCGGCTGACCGCGCAGGTGATGCAGTCGGAGAAGGTCATCAGGGAGAAGGGCCACGAGTGGATGCAGGAGAACCCGGTCGGCACCGGGCCCTACAAGCTCGTGAAGTGGAGCAAGAAGCAGGAGCACCTGCTGGTGCGCAACGACGACTACTGGGGGCCCAAGCCGGCCTTCAAGTACGTCCGCATCCGCATCATCCCCGAGCAGGCCACCCAGATCGCCGAGCTGATCTCCGGCGGTGTGGACATCATCAAGGCGGTGCCGCCCGACCAGATGGACGTGATCAACAAGTCGGGCCTGGCCCGCACGGCCACCTCGCCGATCCTCCGCACCGCCTTCATCCAGCTCGACCAGGCGGGCCGCTCGGGCCCGAACCCCTTCCAGGACCGTCGCGTGCGGCAGGCCGCCAACCTCGCCGTCGACGTCGACTCGATCATCAAGCACGTGCTCAACGGCCTGGGTGACCGCGTGGCGACCACCGTCAATCCCATGGCCTTCGGCTTCGACCCCGGCCTGAAGCCGTACAAGCAGGACATCGCGCAGGCCAAGAAGCTCCTGGCCGAGGCCGGCTTCCCGAACGGGCTGGAGGTCGGCTTCCTGCGCACCCAGCCGACCGTCGAGCCGGGATTGATCCAGACCTCGGACGCCATCGTGGCCGACCTCGCCAAGGCCGGCATCCGCACCAAGGCGCGCATGGTGGGCGAGGTCGGCCCCTTCACGAACCTGGTTCGCGACGGCAAGGCCGATCCGATGTTCGAGTGGTCGTGGGGCTACTACTCGATCTTCGACACCGACGCGATCCTCTTCGACGTGATGACGTGCAACCAGCCGTACAGTGTCTACTGCAACAAGGTGCTGGACGACATGGTCATCCAGGGCCGCTCCACGCTCGACCCCAAGCGGCGCACGGAGATCTACGCCAAGGCCCAGAAGCTCATCTACGACGACGCCGCCTACCTGTTCAAGTGGGGGCTGCGCGGCGTGTGGGGCATCAGCAGCCGGATCGACTACGAGGCCCCGCGCGACGAGGTCGATCGGATGTGGGCCGTGACGCCGCGGAAGAAGTAGGCGAAGCGTCTCGCGAGCTTCTCACGCCGCCGCGTCCCCGACGGGGAGCGGCGGCGTGAGCCGGCTCGGATCCCTCCCCCGGTATGCGACGCTACATCACCCGCCAGCTCCTCCAGCTCGTGGTCGTGGTCTTCGGCATCTCCGTCCTGGCCTTCGCCATCCTGCACGTCCTCGGTGATCCCGTCCTCCTGCTCCTGCCCCAGAACGCGGGCAAGGAGGAGTTCGAGAGGTACCGGCACCTGCTCGGCCTGGACCGGCCCCTCTACGTGCAGTACTGGAAGTTCGTCTCGCGCGCGGTGCTCGGCGACTTCGGCAAGTCGTGGTACGCCGACACGCCGGCCTTCGCCCTGGTGATCGAGCGCATGCCGCCGACCATCTACCTGACCTTCGCCGGCCTGGTGGTCGCCCTGTTGATCTCGCTGCCCCTCGGCATCCTGGCGGCGCTCAAGCGCCACTCGTGGCTGGACACGCTCTGCACCGCGGTGGCCGTCGCCGGCCAGGCCGCGCCGCTGTTCTGGCTGGGCATCATGATGATCATCGTCTTCTCGGTGCGCCTGCGCCTGCTCCCCGCCTCCGGCTACGGCACCTGGCAGAACTTCCTGATGCCCGCCTTCTGCCTGGGTGCGGCGCTGGCCCCCATCACGATGCGCCTGGTGCGCTCCGGCGTGATCGAGGTCCTGAACATGGAGTTCATCAAGACGGCGAGGGCCAAGGGGCTGGCCGAGCCCACGGTGGTGATCAAGCACGCGTTCCGCAACGTGTGCATCCCCGTCGTCACGGTGCTCGGACTGCAGTTCGGCCAGCTCCTGGGCGGGGCCATCATCACCGAGACGGTGTTCGCCTGGCCGGGCGTGGCCACGCTCACCGTGGAGGCGATCCGCAACCAGGACTTCCCGGTGGTGCAGTGCGCGGTGATCCTGCTCGCCCTGCTCATCGTCGCCGTGAACCTGGTCGTCGATGTCATCGTGGGGCTCATCGACCCCCGCATCCACGCCGCCTGATGGCCACGACCGCCCCGACCAAGGTCGAGCTCGCCGGGCTCGGCGAGGCGCGTGTCGAGATGCCGGGCGGCGGGCAGGCGACCCTGCGGCGCCTGCTGCGCCTGCGCTGGGGGCTGGGCGCCGCCGGCATCCTCCTGCTGATCGTCGCCGCCGCCGCGCTGGCTCCCTGGATCGCGCCCCACGATCCCCTGGCCGTGAACATCCGCCACCGGCTGGCGCCGCCCGCCTGGATGGACGGCGGCAGCGCCGAGAACGTCCTGGGCACCGACCAGGTCGGGCGCGATCTCCTGTCGCGCATGATCTACGGCGGTCGGGTGTCGCTGGTGGCGGGCGTCGTGGCGGTGCTGATGTCGGCCACCATCGGGGTGCTGCTCGGGCTCGGGGCCGGCTACTTCAGCGGCCGGATCGACTGGACGATCATGACGCTCGTCAACGTGATGCTGACCTTTCCGTTCGTGCTGCTGGCGCTGGCGGTCATCGCCGTGCTCGGTCCGAGCCTGGTGAACATGATCATCGTGCTCGGCGTGGCCGGCTGGCCGATCTACGCGCGCACCGTGCGGGCGGAGACCCTGGCCATCCGCGAGCGGGAGTTCGTGCTGGCCGGACGCGCGCTGGGCATGAGTCACCTGCGCATCGTGTTCCGCCAGATCGTCCCCAACCTCGTCTCGGTGATCGTGGTGATCGCGACCCTGCAGGTGGCCCAGGTGATCGTCCTCGAGTCGTTCCTGTCGTTCCTGGGCCTGGGCATCCAGCCGCCCACTCCCGCCTGGGGCAACATGCTCGGCGAGGGCCGCGTCTACATGCTGAACTCGTGGTGGATCGCCACCTTCCCCGGCCTGGCGATCTTCCTCACCACGCTGGTGATCAACCTCATGGGCAACGCGCTGCGCGACTGGCTCGATCCGCACCTGAAGCTGTGAGGGATCGTCGGCGCGTCGCCCCGACTCAGGCGGGCGGCGGCGTCACCGGCCGGCGCGGCGGCATCGCGACGGCGCGCAGGTGCTCCAGGTCGATGGCCGGCATGTCCAGGCTGAGCGCCCGCAGCACGCCGTTGGCCAGCTCGTTGTAGCCGGTGAAGAAGCGCCGCATCCGCGCCCGCCACGCCGGCAACCCGCCGTTGGCGTGCAGCTCGAAGGCCGATTCGCGCCCATCGAGGGCCGAGGCCACGTGGTCGGAGGCGAGCTGCAGCAGCGCCGCCCGCTGCAGCGCCGTGTAGCCGCCGCCGGCGAACGACGCCTCCAGCCCCGCCCCCACCTCCGGCGCGGCCAGGTCCTTGTCCGACGGCGCCACGACCAGTGACGAGCCCGGCACGATTCGCAAGATCTCCGCCATGCGCTGCCGCGCCTTCTGCATGGCGATGCTGCCCGCGGCCACGTGGGCGCGGCCGGGAATGCACAGCCCGTCGCTCGCGCGCTCGGGGTCCAGCTCGGCGGCGGTCTGGCAGCTCCGGACCGTCTGCACGTCGATGACCAGGTCCATCAGGTACTCGATCGTCGGCTCGTGCTCTTTGAGTCCCATCGCGTCCGCACAGGCCAGCGCCAGCCCCAGCGTGAACTCGGCCTTGGCGAGCCAGCAGTAGAGCTGGTGCCAGAAGCACCACGAGGCGATGGGCTCCGGTGTGAGCTCGGTCAGGAAGACCCGCTCCCAGGGAACGAGCACGTCCTCGAGCCACAGCTGGCCGTCCAGCTCGTCGAAGCGGCTGCTCAGCGGCGCCAGGAACGGGTTCGGGTGACGGGCGGCGATCTTGCGGCAGACGATGGTGACGCCGGGCGCGTTCACGGGGACGGCGAAGGTCGCGCGGTGCCCGTCGCGATCGATCCCCGCGTGGCTGCCGATGTAGACCTCCTCGGCGTAGACGGGGCTGGTGTGCATGCCGACCTTGCCGCGCAGCACCAGGCCGGCCCCGGTCTCCCGCACGACCCGCAGCGCGGCGCGCTCGCGCGGATCGGGGTGCAGGCGGGCGCCGATGGTGGCCGCACCCGCGCAGAAGGTGAGGAACCGGCCCGAGCGCACGACGCCGTCGCGATACCGCGCGGCGCTGGCGAGCTGCTCGGCCGAGACGTTGCGCTGGCGGACCGCGTCCAGGATGCCGAGCGCGATGAGGTTGCCGTAGCCGGGCGTGTGCGTCATGTTCCCGGCCGTCAGGAAGATCGTGGCGGCGTAGCTGCGCCCCATCCCGCGCAGGTCGGTGGCGCTCCGCGGCGTCGCGAAGGCCCACGGCACCCGCGCGCCCTGCGCGTCGGGCGGCGCCAGGACGACGTCCTGCCAGCGCGGGTCGTGATGGCGGTCGTACCAGGCGACGTACTCGTCCACCATCGGCCGGGTCGCGGGATGCAGCGTGACGTCCTCGACGAGGCCCTCACCCATGACCCAGACGCGACGGCCGTCGCGCAGGGCCTCTCGATAGTCCGCACCGGTTCTCATCGGTCGCGAGGGTGCGCCGGCTCCGCGGCGGAGTCAAGATCACGCCGCCCGGGCGGTTACCGGGCGAGCCGCGAGGCGTGCTACGGTCGAGAAGAGGTCGGGCGGGATCCCGGCGATCCCGGCATGATCTCGGCCCACCCCGGAGGGTCCCTCGTGCGACATGCCTGGCTCGTCGTCACGTTCCTCCTGCTGAACGGCTGCACCACGGTTCTCTACGCCACCTACGAGGTGACCACCGACCAGCGCACCTTCGAGACCCAGCATCTGGACACGGGCATCGCCGGGACGATCAAGGCCGGGCTGCTGGAGTCGGACGTGAAGGGCACCGGCTGGATCGAGGTGTATTGCCGCCGCGGCGTCGTCGTCCTCACCGGCGTCGTCGAGCACGGGTCCCCGGCCGAGCGCGAGGCGCTCGCGATCGCCCGTCGCGTCGAGGGGGTCAAGCGCGTCGAGACCTTCTTCGTGCCGAGCCGACCCTCCCTGATGAGCGACTACGCCATCAAGCTGAAGATCAACGCCCGGGTGGTGGCCGACTGGGACCTCCGGCTCAGCCAGGTCTCCACGTCGGTCCTGGCCGGGAACGTGGTGCTGGTGGGCGTGGTCGATCGCGAGGACAAGGTGAAAAAGCTGCTGGCCCACGCCCGCGCCACCGGCGGGGTCGTCGCGGTGAAGTCCTTCATCCAGGTCGCGGCGAAGTGAGGGCGGCCGATCAGGATCCGGGGCGCGGGGCGGGCCTCGACCATCCGCGGGTCGCGATGACCGGGGCGTCCTCGTACCGGTCGTGGTGCCGGAGCCACTCCATCGAGTAGCTCAGGCCCGCCTCGTCGCGCCCCTTCGGGACCAGGTCCAGCAGATGGTAGGCGCCGTTCAGCATGTCGAGGCCGCGCGAGTAGCAGGAGTAGGTGTGGTAGATGGTGCCGTCGGCGTCCCGGGCGAACACGCTGAGGCCGGGGCCTTCGGACACCGGGAACGGGCCGGTGGCGTAGTTGTAGTAGGCCCGTTTGTTCTCGAGCTCCTCGGGCGTGAAGCTGACGTCATAGTCGCGGTTGAAGTCGTTGGGCAACGACGACACCCACTTGATGCGCCAGCCCATGCGGCGGCGGTAGGCCTCGAGCGTGGCCAGCGGGGCCCGCGAGACGAGGACCAGGCTGGTGTCGCGGTGGTTCAGGTGCACGACGATGCCGTCGAAGTTGTCCACCCAGAACGAGCAGCTCTTGCAGCCTTCCTCCCAGCTCGGGTCGAACATGAAGTGCTGGACGATCAGCTGCCCCCGCCCGGCGAAGAGGTCGGCCAGCGACTCGCGGCCCTGGGGGCCGTCGAAGACGTAGGGCGTGGCCACCTTCACCCACGGCAGGTCCCGACGCTCGCGGCTGAGCTCGTCACGAAGCCGCGTGAACTCCTTCTCGCGGGCCAGATGCTGGCGGCGCTCGGCGATCCACTCCTCACGCGAGACCACTCGATGCGCGGTCATCGTCGATCCTCCCGATAGCTGAGCTTCGGCTGCCAGCGAGCCGGCCCTTCCGGCAGCAGGTCGAGCAGGTGCCAGATCGTGCAGAAGTCGTCGCCCGGGCGGAAGTCCGCGTCCGACACCCGCACGATGCGCTCGCGCGCGCGGCGGAACGCCGAGACGCCCGGCCGGAATGCCCCCGAGCGCGCGCGATAGCCCATGTCCTGGGCGAAGGTCGTCCCCGCGTGGCTGGCCATCGGAAACCGCCAGCCGCGGCTCCGCGCGAACCGCTGCTGCGCGGCCGGCGGGTCCGGACTCGCGACGACGAAGGCCGCGCGGTTCTTCACGTGCGGATAGAGCCCGTTGTAGCCGTCCGCCCACAGGGTGCAGTACGGACAGGACGATCCCATGCTGTGGCGATCGCGGGCGTACCCGTTGGGCTCGAAGCGCCAGATGATCGTGTGCCACAGCGCCGCCGTGTCGCCGTTGCCGTGCACGAACACGATCGGGGGATCGGCGGACTGGCCGCGCGAGGGCACGGCCGTCGCGACGACGGTGGTGAGGAGCAGGGCGACGAACAGGGCCACCAGGCGCCTTGCGTACATGGCGCAGGAGCATACACCGTTCCGTTCGCGTGTTGACAGCGCGCGCGCCGTCGTGACAGCATGCGCCGCCCGAATCGCACGCGCAACGGAGGCGACGATGGCGTCACGTGGACGGATGGTCGGTGTGGCGGTCGCGATGCTGGGCGTGGCGCTCGTCACGAGTCCCGCTCGCGCCGGCGCGCAGCTCGGGACGTCGTTCCCCGCGGACTTCCCGGTGATCGTCGACGCCTCGCTGGGCGTGCCGGTCATCGGCTTCGGCGCCGCCGGCAAGGTCAGGCGCACCCCGGTGATCTTCCTGCACGGCAACAACGACACGCCCTTTCCGACGGCGTGCAACCCGCTCGGCCGCATCCACTCGATGGCCCAGTTCTTCCTGGATCACGGGTACGCGGCGAGCGAGCTGTGGGGCCTCGGATATCAGGGCGACCAGTGCGATCTGGCGGCCAGCCCCACCAATCGCTCCGGCGGGGCGCACTCCACGGTCGCGAACATCCCGGACCTGCGACGCTTCGTCCACGCCGTGCTCGACTACACGGGCGCTCGCCAGGTCGACATCGTCGGCCACAGCCTGGGCGTCACGCTGGCGCGCGCGTGGCTGCGCACCGACCACGCCTTCCACCTGGTGCGCCGCTTCGTGGCCGTCGACGGTCCCAACCACGGCATCATCAACTGCTCCCCCTCGCCGCTGAACTTCTACCAGCTCCCGGCCTTCGGCGGCTTCACGCCCGACAGCGCCATCTGCCTGGAGTACGGCTCCGACAACACGCCGCTGCTGCGCTTCCTGAACGACGGAGACGACACCTCCGGCCCGACCCGCTACCTCGTCATCCGGAACGCCGACGCCAGCTTCGTCTACTTCCCCGTCCAGGACGGCATCTTCCCGCCCGTGCCCGCCCAGGACCGCGAAGGCAATCCGCACGACTTCTCCCGGAGCGCACGGCTCGAGGGCGCGCGCGAGCTGAGCCTCACCGGTCAGGGCGCCTTCGACGACGTGCTCGGCTCCGCGCACCTCGGCATCCTGAACTCGCCGGTGACCTGGGAGCGCGCCCTCGAATTCCTGGGTGACCACCGAGACCACGACTGAGCTGACCGCGCGCTAATGCGTCGCGTGAAACACGGTGACGCGAGGGCCCGAGCGTGGGGCCCACGGGCGCGCCATCATGGCGAGCCGTCGTCGCCGTTCGAGCGCAGGGCCCGGCTCGCGAGCCGCCCACGTTTCAATTTGTCCGCGCCCCAACCCCCTCCGGGGGATGGGGGGCCCGAGCGAGCCGGGCCCAGAGCGAGTTACGGCGACAGGCGAGCCATGCTGGCGCGCCCGTGGGCCCCACGCTCGGGCCCTCGCGGCACCGTGTTTCACGCGACGCATTAGGTCCGGACGCCGCCGTCGTCCAACGCTTCGAGGTCGAAGGCCGCGGCCATCAGCGCGCGGGTGTAGGCCTGCTCCGGCTGCTCGAAAATCCGCTCGGTCGGTCCCTGCTCGACCACCCGCCCCTCGCGCATCACGAGGATCTCGTCGCTCATCGCGCGGATCACCTTGAGGTCGTGGCTGATGAAGAGATACGCGAGGCGGTGGCGGGCCTGCAGCTCGCGCAGGAGGTCGACGACCTGGGCCTGCACCGACATGTCGAGCGCGGAGGTCGGCTCGTCGAGGACGACGAAGCGCGGCGTGAGGACCATGGCGCGGGCG
>JBGQLG010000194.1:0-10161 GCA_041499965.1 Methylomirabilia bacterium | reverse complement strand
GCGACCATCCGCGGCAACGCGGACGAGGACGACGCCTGCGTGCTCGTGAGCGAGATGGAGCGGGTGACGCGCGTGCTGGCCGTGACCGCGCTCGACGTCTGCCAGCGGCAGCCGGGGGAGCTTCTCTCCACCGCGCCCCGGCTCTGAGGGGGTCACGCCCTGACGACCATGCGCGCGGTCCGCCGCCATCTGCTGATCTACGCGGGCGTCACGCCGTTCGTCGTCATTGCGGTGTTCCCGGTCGCCTGGATGGCCATCACCGCCTTCAAGCAGGACGCCGATCTCTACCGGACGGACGGGGTTCCGTTCTGGTTCCATCGTCCACCGACGCTGGAGCACTTCGAACGGTTGTTCACCCAGACGGACTTCTCCGCCCAGCTCCTCAATACGCTGCTGCTGGCGGCGTGCGTCGTGACGATCACGATGGTGGCGGCGGTGCCGGCCGGCTACGCGCTCGCGCGCCTGCGATTGCCCGGCGCCGAGAACATCGGCATCGCGATCTTCGTGACCTACCTCGTCCCGCCGATCATCCTCTTCCTCCCGCTGGCCCGGGTGGTCGGCACGCTCGGACTCTTCGACTCGTGGTGGGCGCTCGTGCTCGTCTATCCCGGCTTCACGATCCCCTTCTGCACGTGGAAGATGATGGGGTACTTCAAGACGGTGCCCGCCGAGGTCGAGGAGGCGGCGTGGGTGGACGGCTGTAGCCGCCTCGGCGGGATCTGGCGCGTCGTCCTGCCGGTGAGCCGCCCCGGCCTGGCGATCACGGCGATATTCGCGGTCTCGCTGTCGATGCAAGAATACCTCTACGCCGTCGTGTACGTGTCGCCGAGGGCCGAGAAGGTGGTCACCGTCGGTCTCGCGACGGCCCTGATCCGGGGGGACATCTTCTACTGGGGTTCGTTGATGGCGGGCGCGCTGCTGGTGGGCCTTCCCATCGCGCTGCTCTACAACCTCGTTCTCGACCACTTCATCGAAGGCCTCACCGGCGTCGGCACGCAGTAGTCCCAGCGCACCGCGACGCTCGTCGCCCAGTCCCGTATACTCGGCGCGCGCGACCATGCCGTGGCCAGGAGGCCGTCCCATGATCACCCTCGAGTTCCACGATCCGTCCGGCGCCATCGCGGTGACGCAGCCGCACGCGCCGCGCGTCAGCGGCCTCGCCGGCAAGCGCCTCGGCTTCGTCAGCAACGAGCAGTGGCAGGCCTACCGCATGCTGCCGAAGCTCAAGGCGCTGCTCGAGGCGGACTTCGCGGGGATCGAGGTGCTGCCGATCGACGCCTTCCCGCAGGGCAACGCGGTGATCGGCTCGGAGGAGACGGCGGCGCTCGTCAAGGCCAGCGGGGTCGACGCCGTCATCATCGGCAACGCGGCCTGAGGGTCCTGCGCGACGGCGTGCGGCCGGGCGGCCGCCAGGCTCGAGGCAGAGGGGATTCCGACGGTCACGCTGACGCGTGCGGACTTCGTGGGGGTGATGACGAACGCCGTCGCCGGCCTCGGGCTGGCGCCGGACGCGGCGATGGTCACCTTCCCCATCGAGATGTTCCTGCCGGGCAGCGACATCTCGCCGGTCGAGGCGCGCAAGCGAGAGTTCTACGACGGCCTGACGCGCTGGCGCTCGGCCTTCGCCGGCGACGGCGCGGGCGAGGCGCCAATGGTCCGCGTGGAGGGTGCGAGCGTCGAGGACGCCTTCGCCCGCGCGAATCATCTGATGCTCGCCAACCGCTGGGGCGATGGCTTGCCGCTCTGGCCCCCCACGCGCGAGCGAGTGGACTGGATCCTCGGCGGCGCCGCGCAGTCGCGCCGGCGCAAGCTCGGCACCTTTCCGCCGCGGGGCGGCGTGACCACGGTCGAGTCGTGTGCGATCGCGCTGGCGATGGCGGGCGGGCGGCCCGAATACCTGCCGGTGCTCGTCGCCGCCGTCGAGGCGTTCCTCGATCCCGAGGCGGGGAGCGCGCAGCTGCAGGCGGCCTCCGGCAGCGCCTTTCCGGTCGTGATCGTCAACGGGCCGATCGGCGCCCAGATCCGGCTGAACGCCGGCTTCGGTTGCCTGGGCCCGGACCCGCAGCGGCCGGCCGGCGCCAGCATCGGCCGCGCGCTGCGGCTGTTGCAGCAAAACCTCGGCGGTGCCCTGCCCGGCATCGGCACCATGGCCAACTACGGCGGCCTGCGCTACACGAACGTGGTCTTCGCCGAGGACGAGGCGAACCTGCCCTCGGGCTGGACGGCGCACGGCAGCGAGCGCCACGGCTTCGCGCCGGGCACCAATTCGATCTCGCTCGCCTTCGCCAACGGCGCCACGAACATCCGGCGGCGCGGCGCCAAGAAGGAGACGCCCGAGGAGGACGCGCTGCAGGGCATGTACCGCATGGCGGATTTCATGCGCGTGCCCAACATGCCCGGCCTGGCCGGCTACGAGCACGGCACGCCGGGCATCCTGATGCTCCCCGGCGTCGTGGCCCAGACCATGGCGGGGCTCGGCTGGACCAGGGCGTCGATCCGCGAGTTCCTCTGGGAGCACTCGAAGATTCCAGCCGAGCACCTCCGGCGCGCCGGATGCCCGGCGTGGATCGAGATCGACGCGAGCAAGGTGGTGCGCGAGAGCCTCGCGCTGGACCCCTGGCCGATCACCGCCGGTGCCGACAACTTCGTGGTCGTCGTGGCGGGCGGCGGGCATCCGACCAACAGCTACTGGCTGCAGGGCTACAGCCCCGGCGTCGTCGGCCGCGCGATCGAGCTGCCGCCGTCCTTCGAACGCCTGCTCGCCGACGCCGAGCGCGACCTCGGGCCGCGCTGAGGGAGAGCCCGCTCCAGGCGAATGGCCAAGCCCACCGACGTGCTGCTCCTCACCAACGCGATGATGGGGCAGTTCATCTCCGGCGTCGCCACGCGGGTCTTCATCGTGTCGCTGCCCACGATCGCCAGCGCGCTGAACGCGGACATCCTCGCGGTCTCGTGGGCGCTCATCGCCTACCAGCTCGCGGGGATCAGCCTGTCCGTGGTCTTCGGCAGGCTGGGCGACATTCACGGGCGCTACGCCATCTACGGTGGCGGCTTCGTCGTGATGACGCTCAGCTCGGTGCTGTGCGGCCTGGCGTCCGGCGTGGGCTGGCTCATCGTCTTCCGCCTCGTGCAGGGCGTCGGCGCCGCCATGATCGCCTCGGCCGCGCGGGTGCTCGCGATGGAAGCGCTGCCGGAAGGCGCCGAGGGTCGGGCCAACGGGTTCATGACGATGTCGTACCACGGCGGGTTGCTGCTGGGGCCGCCGCTGGGCGGGCTGGTGATCGACCTGCTGAGCTGGCGCTGGATCTTCTTTCTCCTCGTGCCCATTGGCGTGGCAGGAACCGCGCTGACCATCGTCCGGGCCCGGGGCCGCCGGACGGCGACGGTCGAGCGGCCGCCGGCCGTCGACTACGTGGGCGCGGCGATGCTCGTCGTGCTCACCGTGCTGCTCACGCTGGTCGTCGACCGGCGGAGCGCGGAGGCGATCGGCGCCGGGCGGAAGAGCCTCCTGTTCGCCGCCTTCGCCCTCGGCCTCGCCGGCTTCATCGTCCACGAGCGCCGGACCCTGAACCCCATCGTGAACCTCGGGCTGTTCAGGATCCGCATGTTCACCTTCAGCGTCCTGAGCCTGCTCGCCTTCGCGACCACCAGCAGCATCCTCACGTTCCTGCTGCCCTTCTACATCCAGGACGTGCTCCACCGCTCGCCGTCGTTCATGGGGCTGCTCTTCCTGTCCGCGCCGATCCTGACGATCAGCCTGGCCGTGCTGGCCGGGCACCTCACCGACCGCGTCGGGCCGCGCATCCCGGCCACCATCGGCCTGTCCGTGGTCATGGCCGCCTTCGCCATCGGCGTCGGTCTGAAGGTCGATTCGCACTGGGTCCTGCCCGCGCTGCTGCTGGCCTGCACCGGCATCGGGCAAGGCTTCTTCAACACGCCCAACCAGACGGCGATCATCGGCTCCGTGCCGCGCGCGTATCGAGGATTCGCCACCGGTCTGGTGCAGATGATGTTCGGCCTGGGCTCGCTGCTCGGCATCTCGCTGGGGGGCGCGCTGCTCACGCAGATGTTCCGCCACTACTCCGGCATCCCCGATGCGACACCGAGCGCGGCGGTGCCGGGCGCCTTCGTGGCCGCCATGAACGCGACCTACGCCGTCTGCTTCGGCGTGATGACGCTGGCCCTGGCGGCCTCGCTCCTGCGCGGGGGACGGCGGGTCGAGGCCGCGGCGCTGGACTAGCGCAGCATCATCACGGTGCTTGGCCGGCGGCGGCTCGGAGGACGAGCGCTGTGTTGCATCCGCTGAAGCCCCGGTTCAGAACAAGCGCCACATCACTGCGGGGCGCCTGTGGCCGCGCGGACACCGGCAGGCTCTCGAGGTCGGGATCGAGCTCACGCAGGGTCGCCACGCCGGGAACCACGCCGTGGCGCAGGGCAACCAGGGCCAGCACGCTGTCCAGGATTCCCGAGGCGGCCAGGGGATGCCCGAAGGCCCACTTGAACGCGGTGACGGGCGGGGTCGTGGCACCGAACACGCGGCGGATGGCGAGAGCCTCCGACGCGTCCGATTGCCGGGTGGCGCTACCGTGCGCCACGATCATTCCGACCTCGGCGGGGTGCATCTCCGCGTCGTCGAGAGCCAGGGCGATTGCGCTCGCGAGGCCGTCGCCATCGGCGCGGATGGCCAGCAGCCCTTCCGCCTCGGTGGTGCAGCCGCTGCCGAGAAACTCGCCGAAGACCCTGCCCTGGCGCGCCACCGCCGCGCGTTCCGTCTCGAGGAGCAGCGCCGCCGCCCCTTCGCCCAGCAGGCTGCCACTGCGCCGAGCGTCGAAGGGCCACAACCCCTCCGCGCTGAGGAGCCCGAGCTGATGATAGTAGAGGACCATCTGGGGCTCGACGGGCGCATCGTGCCCAACCGCCAGCGCGCGGTCGGCCTCTCCGGCGCGCAGCGCCGCGGCAGCCTCGGCGACCGCCAAGGACCCGCTCACGCTGTGGTTCGTCAGACAGGCGTTCGGCCCCTTCAAACCGTGACGAATGCCGATGTGGCAGAGGACGTTGTTGGGCATCGACCGCAAGAGCCACATGGGGTTCACGGTGGCGGCGAGCTCACGGCCGAAGGTCGCGAGATCTCCGTTCGCGGTGGTGAGGAGGGGGAAAAACTCGTATTCGTTCTGGTAGCTGCCACCTCCCATGCCGACATAGACGCCGGTGCGGTCATTGGCCGCGGCCACGGCCGGGGGGTCCAGAGCGTCGCGGTAGGCGACAAATCCCGACTCGTCGAGGGCCCGGTCCGCCGCATACAGCCCAAGGAGGTCGCTGCGCTGAAGCAGCTTGTGGAGCTTGCGGTCGTCGACCAGGGCGCGCGGATCCAATCCGGCGATCTCGCCGGCCAGGGACGTCGGCCAGCCCGAGGCGTCCCATTGCTGGATCGGCCGAATCGCGGGCCGGCCGGTCCGCACCGCGTCCCAGATCTCCCCGGGAGACTTGCCGGCCGCGCAGATGGCGCCGCGGCCGGCCACGACCACCCGGGCGCTCATACGTCAACCTCATCCGGGTTCCTCAGGGCGAGGCAGCTGTTGGACCCGCCGAAGCCGAAGGAGTTGGAGAGGGCGACCCGGATCCGCCGCACCCGGGGCTGACCGCGCACGAAGTCGAGGTCGCACTCGGGGTCCGGCGCCGTCAGGTTGGCGTTCACCGGCAGGACGCCGTGATGAATCGCCAGGGCGCAGAGCGCAGCCTCGACCGCTCCGGCGCCGGCGATCAGGTGCCCCATCAGGCTCTTGGTCGAGCTCACGCCGATCTGGCCGGCGTGGGAGCCAAAGACCGCCCGGACGGCGGCGCACTCGCTCTTGTCGTTCATGAGAGTGGACGTGCCGTGGGCGTTCAGGTAGTCCACCTCTTCCGGCAGGACGCCGGCACTCGCCAGAGCCTGGCGCATCGCCTGGATCGGCCCATCGCCGGACGGATGGGAATCGGTGATGCGGTAGCTGCTGAGCGAGTTGCCATCACCGGCCAGTTCGGCATAGATCCGCGCCCCGCGCCGGCGGGCCGCGTCCCATGCTTCGAGGACGAGCAAGCCGGCCCCTTCGCCGAGGACGAAGCCGTTGCGCGTGGCGTCGAAGGGGCGGCTGGCTCGCTCGGGCGTCTCGTTGTCCGTCGAGAGGGCCCCCAGCAGACAAAAGCTCGCCAGGCCGATCGGGTCGATCATGGAGTCGAAGCCCCCCGCGAGGACGCAATCGGCCGTGCCGCGGCGTATCAGTTTCATCGCCGTCCCGACGGCCTGGCTCCCGGAGGCGCAGGCCGTGTGGACCGAGCTCGCGTAGCCGCGGATCCCGAACCGCTGGAGCAAGAGGGACAGGCCGGCGCAGGTCTGGCTGCGGCAGAAGGCCAGAGGATCCATCGCGAAGCCGTCGGTCAGCAGGCGATCCGGGTGGAAGTGGCCGTCGGGAGCGCAGTGGCGGCGCACCTCCTCCAGCTCGCCGATCCCCAGACCCGTCTTGCCACTTCCCACCACGCACGCCCAGCGTGTCGCATCGCGGCCCTCCGGCCGGATCCCGGCATCGCGCAGAGCCTCCTCGGCTGCGGCGAGACCCAGAACGTGGGACCGGGTGGCGAACTTGAGGAGCTTGCGGTCTTCGATCGTCTGGCGAGGGTCGAATTCCTTCACCTCGGCAGCGATGCGCACCGGAAAGCCGCTGGCGTCGAAATGGGTGATCGGCGCCACACCGCTACGGCCCGCCAGGAGGGCGTGCCAGGTGGCGGCGACGTCGTTCCCGACCGGGGTGACGAGGCCCAACCCGGTGATGGCGACCCGGCGCGGTCTCCCCGTCATCCTGGCGCCTGCGAGACGATCTCCATCCGCCCGGTGGCGACCCGTTTCCCAGCCACCATCGCGGCGAGGGTGAGCTCGGCTGCCCTGTCCGTTGCCGACCGCATCACGGTTTCGATTTCCACCGCATGACCGGGAAGAATGAACGAGCGCATCTTCACATCGGCCACGCGGACGGGCCGGAGCGGTTCGCCGGGAGGCAGCGTCTCCCCCGCGAGCCGCACCGCCAGCCGGATCTGGGCGTCGAGCAGGAGCGAGGCCGGAAAGACGGTGCGCCGCGGGAAGTGGTCGCCGAAAAAGGGCGCGGATACGGGGACGTGCAGGGCGGCGCGCAGCCGCCGGCCAGGGATGCGCTCGATCAGCGAGAGATCCGGTGCCGTGATACCCGGGAAGCGGCTGGGCCGTGCTCCTGGGCCGCAGAGCGTCTCGAAATCTCCCCGCATCGCCTCCGGGGCATCGAAGTCCTCCAGGGGCAGCATCGGCCCCACGCACCCACACATTTCCAGGACTGGCGTGTCGGCAACCCGCGCCCACCCTCCGTAGGCGACGGCGTCCGGATCGCACCGCTCGATCTCCACACCGAGGTCAAGGATGTCCCCCGGCGAGGCCTCCCCGACGATGCGCGTCTCCGCGGACAAGGCAGCCACTGGTCGCCGCCGGAACTCGGCCTGGGCCATGGCGACCCAGGCGGCCAGCTGTCCGACGGCCTCCGCCACGAGGCAAGTCGAGAACGCCGGAAGTCCTGCCGGGATGAGGAAGCGTCCGCAGGCCCGCTGGCCCGCTTCCAACGCCGTGATCCGATCCACAAAGGAGAAGGCGCTGAAACGGTCAGGCATCAGGCCTCGGCGCGCTTGTTCCCTCTGCCCCTTGAGCCCGAAGCCCGCGCGCGACGACCTTGCAAAACGTCTCCGGGGTGAAGAGCCGCGGGATGTCCCCCACCCTCATCGGCGAGTCGAAGCGGTCGGCCGGGACCTCGCTGAGATACTCTCGCAGGCGCTTCAGCCCGACGTCGGTCAGGTAGCCCTTCTCCTCGAACGCCGCCGCCGGAAGGTCCCCCCGCGCATCCTCCACGATCTTGCCACGGGGAATTTTCACCTTGAAGGTCCGTTCGAGGCCGAAGACGAGATCCAGGAAATCGATCGATTCCGCGTTCAGACCGTCGATGAGGGACACGTCGAGTCGCACCTGTTCGACATCGCAGCCCAGCGCGTCCGCCATGATCTTGGCGACCTTCGGATAGACCGCCAGGATCTCCTCGCGGGTGATGTCCGCTGTCGTCATCTTCCCTCACTCCATCTTGAAGCCGCCATCGACGTGGAGGACTTCGCCGGTGATGTAGTCTGCGAACCGGGAGGCGAGAAACCAGACGGCGTACGCGACCTCCGCCGCCGTCCCGAACCGCCGCAGCAGAATGCGCGAGGTGATCTCCTCGCCGGCGCGATCGCGAATGGCCTGTGACAGGTCGGTTTCGATGACGCCCGGGGCCACGGTGTTCACCGTGATCCGCCGCGGCGCCAGCTCGACCGCCAGGGCGCGGGTGAAGGCGTTGATCGCGCCCTTGCTGGCGGCATAGTTGGTTTGACCGCGCCCCCCCTTTTCGCCGGCCACGGAGCTGATGTTGATGATCTTGCCTGCGCGGCGGGCGATCATGTGCGGGACCACCGCGCGGGTCACGTTGAAGACGCCCCCGACATTGGTCTCGAGCACGGTCCGCACGTCGTCCTCGCCGAGGAGCGCCAGGAGGCCGTCGCGGACCAGCCCCGCGTTGTTGACCAGCACGTCGATGTGCCCGCACCGCTCCGCCACCCGCTCCACGGCCTCGGTGCAGTGGTGGGCGTCGCGGACATCCACCTGCTCGGCGGTGATCGGCCGGCCGGCGGCACGCCCGATCGCGATGACCTCGGCCGCGGCCGCGGTGTTCTCGCGGAAGAGAAAGGTCACGTCCGCCCCTTCCGCGGAGAGCATTTCGACGACGGCTCGCCCGATGCCGCGGCTTCCCCCGGTCACGATGATCGCTTTGCCGGCCAGCCCGGAATCCGTCACCCCACTCAGCCTGCGATGCAGAACCCGCCGTCCACGACCAGCGTGTGTCCGCTCACCATCGCGGCCTCCGGTAGGCAGAGGAGGTAGACCGCCCCCGCGACATCCTCCGCGGTGAGAGCCGTCCCAGCGGGCGCGCGCTCCGCGAACGAGGCGAGCAAGGATTCCCGGTTGGGGAAGAAACGCAGGGCATCGGTATCCACGACCCCGGCGCTCACGGCGTTCACGCGGATGCCCCGCGGCCCCAACTCCTGAGCCAGGCTGCGCACCAGGGACTCCAGCGCGGCCTTGGACGCCCCGACAAAACCGTACCCGGGCATGGCCCGGCTGGCGCCGAGGCTGGACAGGGCGACGATCCGGCCACCGCCGGCCATGAGCGGCACGGCACGCTGGGCCAGCAGGGCCAGCGCCAGGGCGTTGGTCTCCAGGCACCAGCGCCAGTGCTTGAGCGACATCTCCAGCAGGGGCTTGAGCACGCCGGTGGCCGCATTGCTCACGAGGATATCGAGGCGGTCGAAGTGCGTGCGGAATTCCGCGAAGAGTTCCTCGACGCTCTCGGGATTGCCGACGCTCCCCTGGATCGCCCAGGCCTGCCGTCCCAGGGCCCGGATCGCCACGCAGACCGCCTCGGCCTCGTCGTGGCTGTTGTAGTAGTTGACGGCCACGTCGCAGCCCGCCGCGGCCAGCTTGTGCGCGATGGCACAACCGATGCCCCGCGACGCCCCGGTGACCATTGCGATCTTTCCGGCCAGGGCATCCAAGCTGACGCTATTGTCCCCGGCCCGTCAAGCGGCCTCGGCGCGCGGGGCCGTCACCTGGCCTCATCCCATCGGGTCGTGTTGATCCCCAGCACGAACACCACGGCCGCGAACGCCCCGATCATCGCTGAGTACCGCAGCGCGGCCATGCTGTCGACAGATACCATGGATGCCCGGAGCCCCTCGTTCACGTAGTACAGAGGCAGGACCCTCGCGATCGTCTGCAGGAACCCCGGCATCAGCTCGAGCGGGAAGAAACTCCCCGAGAGGAACATCATGGGGAACATGATGAAGTTTGCCGCCGCCGTCGCGCTCTCCGCCTCGTTCGCGACGCGAGTGAGGATCATCCCGATGCCGCCGAACGCGAAGACCTCGAGCACGATGAACCCGACGAGCCACCCGTTGATCTGCAGCCGAACGCCGAACACCGCGTAGCTCACCACGAGTATCGCCATCGTGGATATCACCGCGAGTATGAACTGGTACAGGATGTTCGACAAGATCCAGTCGGTGCGGGTGATGGGCGTGGTGGAG
>JBGQLG010000193.1:0-10171 GCA_041499965.1 Methylomirabilia bacterium | reverse complement strand
GAGCCGTCGTCGCCGTTCGAGCGCAGGGCCCGGCTCGCGAGCCGCCCACGATCCAATTTGTCCGCGCGCCAGCCCCCTCTGGGGGATGGGGGGCCCGAGCGAGCCGAGCCCGGAGCGAGTTACGGCGACAGGCGAGCCATGCTGGCGCGCCTGCGGCGTCCCCGCCCGTTCCCCGGTGTCACCGGAGTCCACGAGCGTCATCACCGCCGCAGGTTGTTCGACATGCTGAGCATCTCGTCAGCCGTCTGGATCGCGCGCGAGTTCGCCTCGTAGGCGCGCTGGGTGGTGATCATCGCCACCATCTCGTCCACGACCTTGACGTTGGACAGCTCGAGGAACCCCTGGGCGAGCGTCCCGAGCCCCTGGGTGCCGGGCGTGCCGACCACCGCGTTGCCGGAGGCCCCGGTGGCCGTGTACAGGTTGCGGCCCACGCTCAGCAGCCCGGCCGGGTTCACGAAGTGCGCGAGCTGGATGGCGCCGACCTGCTGGGCCTGAGTCTGGCCGGCCTGCACGACCGAGACGGTGCCGTCGGTGGCGACCGTGAGCCCGACCGCGTCGGCCGGGATGACGAGGTTGGGCTGCAGGAGATAGCCCTCGGAGGTCACGACGCGGCCGGTGCCGTCCTTCTTGAACGCGCCCGAGCGCGTGTAGGCGGTGGTGCCGTCGGGCCGGGTGATCTGGAAGAAGCCGTCGCCCTCGATGACGAGGTCGAGCGGATTCTCCGTCTGCTGGAAATCGCCCTGGCTGAAGATGCGCTGGGTGGCCACCGGCCGGGTGCCGCTGCCCACCTGGATGCCGGTGGGGATCGTCGAGCCCTGGGCGCCGGCCGCGCCGGGGGCCCGGTACGTCTGGTAGAGCAGGTCCTCGAAGTCGGTGCGCGTCTTCTTGAACCCCGCCGTGTTGACGTTGGCCAGGTTGTTGGCCACGACGTCGAGGTTGAGCTGCTGGGCCTGCATGCCCGACGAGGCCGAGTAGAGGGCACGGATCATGGGCTACACCCTTCCTATGTCGTTGGTGACCTTGCGGGTGGTCTCGTCCTCGGCCTGGATCACGCGCTGGGCGGTCTCGTACTTCCTGAGCACGTCGATCATGTTGACCATGACGGAGACGACGCTGACGTTGGAGGCCTCCAGCGCCCCCGCGACCACGTCGGTGGCGCGGGCCGGCGACGGCGTCACGCCGGGATCGGCGGGCATGAAGAGGTTGGCGCCCGCCTTGAGCAGGTGCGCCGTCGGCTCGAACTCCACGATCCGCAGCGCGCCGACGCGGTTGCCGTCCACCTCGACGTCGCCGCGGGGGCCGATGCTGGCACGATCGGAGCCGACCAGCACCGGACCGCCATCGCCGAGCACCGTCTGTCCGCTGGCGGTCACCAGATACCCCTCGCGACTCACGTCGAGCGCGCCGGCGCGCGTGTAGCGCGGACCGGCCGGCGTGTCCACCACCAGGAAGCCGGGCCCCTGCAGCGCCACGTCGAGCGGACGTCCGGTGAGGCGCACGGTGCCCTGCGAGCGATCGGTCCACTGCACGAGCGCGGTGTCGCCGAGCTGGGAGACGCCGACGCCCGTCAGGGCGGTGGTGACGGCGACGGCTGGATCGAGCGCGAGGTCGTCGGCCTTGAAGCCGGGCGTGGAGACGTTGGCGAGGTTGTTCGCGAACGTCTCGTGTCGCTGCCACTGGGCCAGCATGCTCGGCACGAGCGCGCGAATGCCCGTCATGGGCGGCCACAAGGAGCAATGGGGGTGCCACGGCCCGACGCGCGCGAATGGTCAGCGAATACGCGGACCGCGCCGCCGGCACGCCGGCGGCCGACGGATTGACACGGAACGTGTTTCCGCGCGACCGGTCCTCAGCGGCGCGGCACCACGAAGGATTCGGACTCGGGCTGCAGCCGCGCCCGCAACAGATACGCGTGCGGTCCAGCGACGTCGACCACGAGCCGGAGCGGCTTGAATCCCGGATGCACGACTTCGAGATGATGCAGGCCGGGCCGCAGGCTCAGCGGTGAGGCCACGAAGCCGTGCGCGGGACCCGCACGGTGGCCGTCCACCTCCACGCCGGCCGAGTCGGGATGCACGTCGAGATAGACGTGAGCGCCACGCGCGAGCCCACCCGGCGCCGGCGGCAGATCCGGCGAATCGCCGGAGGCGTCGAAGGGCAGCCAGGCGGCGCCCCGGCCGTGCGGCACGCGAACGTGCAGTCCGTCGTGCTCGGGGAACGACGCGCCCGCCGCCATCGCCACCAGCGCGCCCCACGTCGCTCCCGCGATCCATCCGGCCATGCGCGTCCGTGCTCCTGCTGCTGGCATCGGCACGGCGCCTGGCGCGCTCAACGGCAAAGCGGGCGGCACAAAGTTGGGCGGTCGCCGGCGGACGCGTCCCCCGGGGCCGACAGAATCCTGGCCGTCACTGCGGCGATGGCGCACACCCATCGTTCACGACCTCTCTACCGGTGCGCACTTGCGCCGAGGCCGGCGCCGTGGCACCGGCCTTGCGATCGTGCCCCCGCGTCGCGCCACCGCGCGCCAGATCCGCAGAAAGGCCAAGGAGGCTCCCATGCTGAACCGACCGACCCAGAACGGATTCGTGCCGGACCCCGGGCGGCTGTCCGGCCCCGCCACGCTCCTGACCATCACGGGCCAGACGGCCCGGATGCACGGGCGCTTCGACATCGCCGACTCACTGCACGTCGAGTGCGAGATGGGCGGCGAGCTGGTCGTGGGCGGCCAGCTCGTGATCGGCGAGAAGGGCGAGGTCAACGCCGACGTGCACACGGTGGACGCGATCATCCAGGGCTCGTACGCGGGCAACCTGGTCGCCACCGGCACCGTGGAGATCACGGCCACCGGCCGGGTGACCGGCAACATCGAGACCGACTCGCTCGTGATCTCCAAGGGCGGGTTCTTCAACGGCAACGTGCTCCGCACCCGCGCCCAGCAGGCCGGCAGTCCGGCCGTGGTGGACGAGGAGCGGCTCACGGCGGCGCTCTAGTCCCCGGACCATGGAGGCCACGATGGAATACACGCAGACGTTCACGGACGTGCCCCGCATCGACGCGCGCGACGCCACTCCGCTACTGTCCGTGGTCGGGACCTCGGCCCGCCTGCAGGGCACCTTCGAGATCGCCGAGGCCATCACCATCGAGTGCCAGGTCGGCGGCGAGCTCACCGTCGGCAGCCGGCTGGTCATCGGCCAGTCCGGCGTCGTCACCGCCGACGTGCGGACGGTCGACGCGGTGATCCACGGCCACTACGAGGGCAACCTCATCGCCACCGGCAACGTGGAGATCGCCGCGACCGGTCACGTGATGGGCAACATCCAGACCGACTCGCTCGTCATCGCCAAGGGCGGGTTCTTCAACGGCAACGTGGCGTCCTCCGGCGCCGCCCCGGCGGCCAAGGCGGCGCGGTCGATCCACCTGCTGGAGGAGCGGCGCGCCAGCGTGGCGCGCTAGACGGATCGGAGGGGGCCGTCCCCCTCCCGTCGTCCGGGGCGGCTCCGGTCAGAAATCGCTCAGGCTCCTGGCCCGTTCGGCCGATTACAAGGGCGAACGGGGATGTAAAAGGAGCCGCTCCATGCTTGCGAAGTCCACGCCCCAGAAGAAGAGCGGCCCTCCGCGCCCGCCGGGCCGGCCGGCGGTGAGCGCCGAGGCGATCCGCCTGGTGCACTCCGTTCGTGACCACACACCCCGGGCCGAGGCCGCCCTGCTGCACTTCGCGCACGTCCTCGGCGCCGAGCGCCCGGCCACGCTGTTCACGCAGGCCGCGCGGGAGATCGAGGGGATGCGCTCCGCCATCGGCCACGCGCTGACGCGCGCCGAGGCCACGCTGGACGAGACGCGACTGCCGGAGATGCGGCGCACCCTCGAGCGATTGCGCGACGAGGCCGACGGCGTCGCCCGCCTCATGGGCAAGCTGACGGTGGCGATGGACCCGACCCCGACCGAGCGCCGCGTCGTGCGGCTGGAGGACGTGATCGACCTCGCGATCGACGCGCTGCCGGCCAGCGCGGCGGTGGCGCGCACGGTACACCGCGACGTGCCGCCGGTGGCCGGCCACGCCATGCGGCTCAAGGAGATGCTGCTCGCCCTGCTGGCCGGAGCCGAGGGCCCCGGCACCGTGACCATCGAGACGGCCGCCCGCGAGGCGGCGGTGCGCGGCGAGTGGATCGTGCACGCGCGCCTCGTCGACCGGCGGCCCGGCCGCGGCCCCAGCGAGGCCGACCTGCGCACGGCCGCGGGCATCGCCCGCGAGCACGGGGGCTTTCTCGGCACCGAGCGCACGGAAGACAACGCGCGCGCCTTCACCGTCGACCTGCCGGCCCTGTGAGCCGCCCCGGGCGTGGACGAGAAGACCATCGATGAAGATCCTGGCCGTGGACGACTCCGCCACGATGCGGCGGATCATCAAGAACCACCTCAAGCAGTCGGGCTACGAAGACGTCGACGAGGCCGAGAACGGCAAGGAGGCGCTCGTTCTCCTGCAGAAGACCGCCTACGACCTGCTCATCACCGACTGGAACATGCCGGAGATGTGCGGGCTCGACCTCGTGCGCGAGGTGAGACGCCTGGAGCCGCTCAAGGCACTGCCCATCCTCATGATCACGACCATGTCGGCCAAGGAAGACATCGTGACGGCGCTCAAGGCCGGCGTGAACAACTACGTGGTCAAGCCGTTCGACGTGCCGACGCTGCGGGCCAAAGTCCAGCAGCTGGTCGCCAAGTAGGGAATCCCGACCATGACCCGGGCCAGCGCGGACCTCATCGCCGTTCCCGCCCGGGCCCGTCTGGAGATCGGCGAGCTCGCGTCCTACCTGGAGCGCGCCCTGACCAATCTGAAGGCGGTGGACGGCCACCTGCGCGACAGCGCCCAGACCATGCCCGACGTGCTCGACGTGCTGCGCGACATCAATCGCATGACCGAGAAGGCCACCGTGACGGTGCTGGAGCAGACGGAGGCGCTCGTCGAGGACGGGCGGACCGCGGCCGCGCTCATCAAGGCCGCCCACGCGGCGGTGGGCGAAGCCAGCGACCTGGCGGCCCGCCTGGGCGCGGTGGAGGCCGTCGTCGCCCGCTCCAACGAGCGCGCCCTGACGATCATGTCGGCGCTGGAGTTCCAGGACCTCACCAGCCAGAAGGTGCAGTGGGCCTTCAAGGTGCTGGAGACGGTCGTCGCCCGCATGCGGACCATCCAGAGCCTGGTCTTCGGCGGGCCGAGCGGTGCGGCGCCGCCGCCGGCGGCCACGGATGCGAGGGCCGGCGCCACGGCCTCCGCGCAGGACCTGGCCGACGAGCTGCTGCGGGGGTTCACGCCGTGAGCGTGGTCGCTCCCCAGAGTCGCGCATGCTCGTCCTGATCGGCGCCGCCATCGTCACGTTCAGCGTCTTCGGCGGCTTCTTCATCGAGGGTGGCCCGCTCATGCTGTTGATCCAGCCCGTCGAGCTGATCATCATCGCCGGCGGCGCCGGCGGCGGCCTGCTGGTCAGCACCACGCCGGCCTCGCTCAAGCAGCTGCTCCGCCAGATCACCGCCGCGCTGAAGCCGAGCCCGTTCTCGCGGGTGCTGTACCTCGACATGCTGCAGCTCATCTACGAGATCCTGGTCAAGGCCAAGAAGAACGGCCTCATCGCGCTCGAGAAGGACCTGGCGGCCCCGGCCGAGAGCCCGGTGTTCAGCGCCCATCCCAAGTTCCTCGCCCATCACGAGGCCGTCGAGTTCACCTGCGAGGCGCTCGGCATGCTGGTGGACGGCACCATGCGCCCCGACGACTTCGAGGCGGTGCTGGACGCGCACCTGGAGACGCACCACGAGGAGGAGGCCAAGGGGGCGGCCCTGCTCCAGAAGGTGGGCGACACGCTGCCCGGCCTCGGCATCGTGGCCGCCGTGCTCGGCATCGTCATCACGATGCAGCACGTGGACGGCAAGCCGGCCGAGATCGGCCACCACGTGGCGGTGGCCCTGGTCGGCACGTTCCTGGGGATCCTGGGCGCGTACGGCTACGTGAACCCGCTGGCCGTCAACATCGAGGGACAGGCAGATGCCTCCACGCGGTTCCTGCGCAGCATCAAGAACGGGCTGGGGGCCTTCGCGCGCGGCGCGCCACCGCTGGTGGCCGTGGAGATCGCCCGTCACGTCATCTACAGCGGAGACCGCCCGACGGCCGAGCAGCTGTCCGAGGCGTGTCGCAACGCAGGGAGCAAACCGGCATGAGCATGAAGGACGAGCCGCGGGTCAGGATCATCGTCAAGAAGGGCCACGGCGGCGGCCACCACGGCGGCGCCTGGAAGGTGGCCTACGCCGACTTCGTCACCACGATGATGGCGCTCTTCATCGTGCTGTGGATCGTGTCGCAGAACGACGCGCTCAAGCAATCCATCGCGTCGTACTTCAAGGACCCCGGCGCCTTCAAGGAAGGACGGGCGCCGGTCACCACGCCGGGTGGCTCGGGCCTGCTGCCGGGCGGGCGCCCGGATCCCGAATTCCTGCAGTCGACCTCGGCGGCCAATCGCGAGGAGAAGGTGCTGGTGGAGACGGCCGACCGCATCCGCGAGCTGACGAGCGCCGGCGGCCCCTTCGCCAACCTGCACGACCAGGTGAAGGTCGAGGTGACGCCCGAGGGGCTGCGCATCGAGCTGATGGAGCGCGACGGCGTGCCGTTCTTCGAGGTGGGCAGGGCCGTGCTGGTGCAGCCGCTCAAGCCCCTGCTGGAGAGCCTGGAACCCATCCTGAGCGGCCTGCCCAACTCGATCACCGTCGAGGGACACACCGACGGGCGGCAGTACGTCACGACGCAGAAGAACTACTCGAACTGGGAGCTGTCGACCGATCGCTCCAATGCCGCCCGCCGCGTCATGGAGGAGCACGGCCTGCCCATCGGGCGCATCGATCGCGTGGCGGGCCACGCGGACCGCAACCTGCGCGTGGCGGAGGATCCCCTGGACGCCAGCAACCGGCGCATCACCCTGCTGGTCCGCCGCCAGGAGCCCGCCGTGCGCGCCGGCCTGCCCGCCAGCGCGCCGGACAAGCCGGCCGCCGTGATCCTGCCACCCGCCAACAAGCGCTAGTCGCCCGCGTCAGAGCTTCGCGTCGAGTTGGTAGGGCGTGCTCCCGGCTCGCGACGTGGGTGCCGGGGGGACAGGGTCCCCTTCGGTTCCGCGAGAGACTACCGGGTGCGCGAAGAGATGGTCGGAGCCTGGTCCTACGTGTGGCCCTACACGATCGAAGCCAACGGAACCTCAGGAAACCCTGTCCCCCCGGCACCCACGCCGCGAGCCGGGAGCACGCCCTACCAAGTCAGTGAATCTCTGATCCGGGATACTCGTCGCTCGCCGGAATCTGGGGGCTTGGGTCAGCGGCCGGCCAGGTCCATGCGGCGGTAAGCGGCGACGTGTAGCTGGCGCATGCGATGGGCGAAGAATCCGGCCCGGCGCCGGGTGGGCACGCGCGTGGCGACCGGGAGCGCACCGCTGCCGAGTCGACCACCCCCGGCTTCGGTGCCGCCGCTCGCGGCCGGCGCGGCCACTCCCGCGGCCGGAGCTGACGCCGTGGACGACGACGCTGCGAATGCTGCCGGCGGACGCATGCCGTGAGCCAGACGCACGGCCTCCGCATCGGCCAGGCGCGCCCGCTGAGCGAGCACACGCACGGCGGCGGAGGCGGACAGGGGCACGTCGGTCGCGCCCAGCGGCGTCGGCGCGGGAGCGGACACCGGCGCGCTGATCGCCGCCGGCGACGTCACCCCGGCGGCGGCGGGCGTGGCCCGCTCGAGCTCGTCGGCGAACGTCGTGCGCGGCGCCGCCGCCTCGGTGGCCGGATCCTTGTTGAGGAGCTTCTTGGCCGCCGTCGCGGCGAGCCCGAGGCCGAGCTTTGTCACCACGCCGATCAAGAGCGTCGCGAGGATTGGGACCAAGAGTTCCCCCCTTCCGGGAAATAGGTGCCGCTTTGGACGGGATTTCGCCGCTCGACAGCCTATGGGGGCAGATAGCATGCCAGAAGAAGGGATCACGCCCCGGACGCCGCGTGACGATAGCCATCGCATGAACACGAACCATCGCCACGCTTCACCTCGGGGTCACGCTGGTCGGCGACGCGCGGGGGGGCCGGCGCCCCGGCGAGCAGGCGGGAGCGCGACGCCGCGCCGGCGGCACCGCGCCCAGCCCTCCGGCGCGCCGGCCGCCGCCACGCAGCGATCGATGAGCGAGCACGCGGACGCCCTCCGAGCGGTCAACGTGCAGCGCGCGCACGACGGCGGCCTGCGTCACGGGCGCTGCGGCCGCGACCTCGACTATCGGGGCAGCCTCAACGGTGGCCGGGAACTGGCCTTCTACTGCCAGACCTGCTACGAGCACGTCACGCTGCCCCAGTTCGTCGTCGCCCGGCTCCTGCAGGTGATGGCCGCGGGGCCCGACGCGCCCCGCGCCGCGCATGCGACGGTCGTCCGCGTGGCCTGAGGCCGGCGCTCAGCGCGGCCCGGGAGCGAGCATCCGGTCCACCAGCTCGAAGAACCTCGGAAAGTCGAGCGGCTTCTCCAGATAGCCCTGCGCCCCGGCCGCGCGCATCCGTTCCGGGAGACCGGGCTCCGCCTCGGCGCTGACGATGATCACGGGCGTCGCCGCCAGCTCCGGCGCAGCACGGAGCGCGCGCAGCAGATCCGCACCCTCCATGTCCGGCAGGTGGAGATCCAGGAGGATGAGATCCGGCCGGCTCTCGAGCGCGACGCTCAGTCCCGTCCGGGCGTTCCTCGCCGTGAGCAGCCGGACGCCAGGCCGCTGCTCGAAGAGCACCTCCATGAGACGCACGTTCGCAGCGTTGTCCTCGATGTGAAGGATGGTGCGTCGAGGCACCCGGGCGCGCTGCAGGGCCTCGGTGAGCAGCGCGTCCAGCGCGGCGAGATCGATCGGCTTGGCCAGGTACCCGAACGCGCCCTTGGCGCGCACCAACCGCTCGATCTCCGGCTGGATGGTCGCGGTGATGGCAATGACGGGCAGGTCCGGATGATCGCGCTGCAGGTCCGGCAGCAGATCGAACCCGGATCGGCCGGGCAGGACGAGGTCGAGGATCACGACGTCGGGTCGAGCGCTCAGCACAGCCGCCCGGCCCTGCTCGGCGTCAAGCGCCGTGCTGACATCCCAGCCGAGGTCGATCAGCATCTCCCGCAGCGTGTCCAACACCTCGGGCTCGTCTTCGATGACGAGGACGCGCCCGACGGGACTGGGCACCGTCAGCGCCGCCCGCGAGCGACGTAGAGCGGCGCGGGCCGGATCGGCCACATATTCTCGTTGCAGGCCACTGACACGATCGAGCGAGTCCGGAGGCGGGGCGGAGCGAGCATGCCCTACCGTAGGCCGGTCAGTACGCCACGTCAATCGCCGGAGCCAGCGCGCGCCGGTGCCGGGGGTGTGCCACGGACCGCGACGTCGCCGGTCTTGCAGTATGCTGGGCGGCACGTGATGGAGAGTCGCTGCCGCGGCCGCATCGACGATCGTGGCCGGTGATGGACCCTCGCATGAGAGCCGCCGTGATCGGTCTGTCGTTGCTCCTGATGGCCGCGCACGCGGCGGCGCAGAACGACACCACTCCGCCTCCGCCGGTCGGTCCTCTGACGGTGAGCGCGCCGGCCCTGCAATCGACAGGGGTTCTGTTCAAGGTGACGTGGGAGGCCGTGCTCGACCCGCCCGCGAATCTGCCCGTCCCCGTCTACCAGTGGACCGCGGGATTCAGCGACGGCAGCGGGCCCATCCAGGGCGCCGTGGCAGGCACCACGCTCATGATCCCCATGCCGTACCACGCCAGCGGCGCGACCTCGGGGTTCGTCTGTGTCTACGCGCAGGACGCCGCTGGCAATGTCAGCCCCGGCGTCACGTGCGCCACCCTGGCCATTCCGGCGAAGCCGAGCACGACGCACTCCGTCGACTATCACGAGCCGACGACGAACGCCGACGGGACACCGTTGCAGGATCTGGCGTCGATCCGGCTGTACTGGCGGGTGGACGATGGCCCCGAGACGATGGTCACGCTGCCGGCGTCGTCACCGGCGGGCGGCCTGGAGCGTCGGTTCCGCCTCACGGTGCCGGCCACCAGCGGCACGCTGTCCGTCACGCTGACCGGCGTCGATCTACGCGGCAATGAGAGTGCTCGGACAGCGCCGGTGACGAAGACGATCACCGCCCCGGCG